>JAFWHE010000017.1 GCA_017512045.1 Candidatus Saccharimonadota bacterium | reverse complement strand
GCCATCAGCCGTCTGGACATAGCGCCCGCCTGCGGCGTGCGTATCTGCTCCGCCCGTTGCCGGACAGACTACATCGCTACCGCCATTACCATCAGTCCCCCAAGTATTATTACATCCATTCCCATAGTAGGTGTGGTCATTATTATAGTTAGTATCCTTATAACCAATCACACTATCACCAGGATGAGTACCGTCAATGAAGTCGGAGGTCGGTGCCCACTTAGCCATGGTATTCATATCAGTATCCCAGGCAAAGTAGTAGTGGCCAGTCTGGTGTGGATGATCCATGTTCTCTGTCATCCAACATTCGCCATCCGCTAACTTGCGAATACGATAGTAGCCAGCTTGAATCTCACCACCACCAGTCTGGCTGCCAGCCTTGGTGGAGAAGGTATAATCACGCAAATCTTTCAGGTAGATTTCTGGGACACTGTTCGCTACCTTTGTGGTACTTGGTGTCCAAACCTCTGCTGTCGCCGATGAGTTTCTGCCATCAGTACGGGTTACGTTATTTGGTAAGTAGAATGGCTGATCGCCAACCGGATTAGTAGCGGTCTCACAGACGGAAACCTTAGTAGTAGCATTAGTGTCTAGGCTACCTGGGCCATAACCCATCTCTTGCATCGCAGAGATAGTACCCCAATCCACATAGTAGTAATAATCAAAGGTAGTAGAGAGCCCAAACTTATTCAGTGTGAGAGTCGCGATATATTTACCCGCATAGGCCAATGGAAGGTCGCAAGACACGCGTACGAGGTTCGAGACGGTCTCCACAGTAGGATTGGCACAGGTATAGGTCATTTGATCACCAGAAGCGGTATTATCAGTGGAAATCGGACCACCCTTCAGCGTAACTGTGGCAGTGCCGAGGTCATTCATACTGGTGAAGACTGTGGTATCTATGGTTAACCTCTGGTTAGTAGTGCCACCCATCTCCTCATAGCGCTTTGGACGATTATAGGAAGCTGGTGTAGTCTTTACGATACCGAAGTCACCGGTGCTACTGGCCTCTGCCAAGGCAGTGTAGGCCACAGTATTAGAATACTTACCAGATGGCATATTGGCATCTGCACGCACAGCGTAATACACGCCTACTGGGGTAGCCTGAGCATAATCTTGCTCATCTGTGCCACCAGCACCATTAGCCTGATTTGTAGACTGAAGCAAGCCATCACCCTCAGAGCCATAAGCTGGAACACCAGCATAAGTCTCACTGTTAGCAGCGATAGTATTACCAGTCGTGCGAGTGCCAGACCAAGAGCTAGGTACACCAGTGCTGGTGCCATTGACTGCATAACCCCAAGTGTTCACACCAAGAGGTGTAGCTGCCGTTGGCAGGACGCCGAGGCTAGGAATTGCATTGCTTTCATTCTCTAGGACGAGGGAGGTGTTGCTGCTCGTCATACCGAGATAAAGCTTGTAACCAGAGGGAGAATTGGTGAAAGTCTTTACTGTGGTTTCCGCCACAGACATAGGAGAATTAGGGCCAGCCATCAGCTCCAGATCCACTGATGGATCAGACCAAATCTTAATGTAATAACCGGAGCTATTAAGATCCGCCGTAATGGTGGTCGTAGATGAGGTAGCGTCAGAAATCTGAGTCGGCGCAAAAACCGATGCTACTGCAAACGCTGTCATGAATGCCACCGCAAAAATCGGAATCACACCCACCAAGAATTTGTTTAATCCCCCCTGTTTTGTCGTGATACGAAGTCCGCTTTCCTCTCTCTGTTTGAAAGACAGGCCGTATCTGGACCGAATAGGCTGTTTTATTATGCCCATACACCTCCTTAATTTTATTAATCTCCCAGAAAAATCACTTTCAGACTTTTCCCTTTATTACTCTATTATACATAAACGCTATTGTTTATGCAAGAACTTTTTATGCTAATTTTGCACAATTTACTATGCAAAACTACATTGCATAAGATACTATTTCTTCTCTGTGTGATCTTCGTTATTATCGCTTGCTTGGCTAGGAGTATTCTTAATACCATCGAGGACGATATTACCATCACTCTTACCTCCATCAGCACCAGCTGCACTGGACACTTTGCGGAGCATTCTGTGTGAGCGATATAGATAAAATGCGCCACCACCAATCACTAATAACACCGCCACTGCAAAAGCGATTTCGCCTGGGCCAGTCTTTGGTAGTGAAGATGGCGTACCACCAGGAGTCGGCGTAGGTGTAGGGGTAGGAGTTGGAGTAGGGTCACAACTACGCTTCACGATAATCTTAGTCTTATCTGAGTTCTGTCCACTGTGAGTGGCAACATAAGCCCCGTTATAGACTTCTGTCTCACCGCATGGGAAAATCTCTTCACTATCAGATACCTTAGCCTGATAGGTAACCCAGACTTCTTCCCCAGCGATAATCGCACCTACACCCAGACCATCACCAAATAATGCTTCTGGTGACTGTGAACCTTCTGGATGGCGAGTGGACCTCGCAAAGGTTGTACCGGTGATATAAGAAATACCATTTGGCAACATGTCATGGAAAGTTACACCAGTCTGCTCCAAAGTCCCGGTATTCTTATAATGAATCTGGAAATTCAGTGTATCACCTGGCAAGACGGTAATTTCATCTTTGTAATCATCTGGTAGGTCAGACAAAGCCACTTTCTTATCCACGGCAAAATCTGGCTGGTCTACCTTGATGCGATAAGTTACATAGCCAGCATATTCGTTACAACCTGGCACCAATCCCCAGAGATCGTTCCAGTATGCCAATGTCGCACCTGGAGAGCTAAGCAATGCATCACCAGAGATGCCCACTCCGTCAGAAGATCCACCATTGTGAATCACTGCGGAATTCACCACGTAATTCAGGTAAACCGTACCGTGTGCTTTTAGCATCGCCGTATCCCAAATCTCGGTCGGCGTAGCATTGGATGAGCTAATAAAGCCCGTCACGATACCATTCTCGCCGTCATTGAGTACCTTTGGAAACTCTGTGCGCATATACACATTTTGTGCAATTCCCTTGCCGCTAGCGTTCAGAGAACCAGAAGCGTTATTGTGATAATACACAAATACTTCATATTCTTCACCCACTTCCAAATCTACTGAATCAGAGTTATAGCCAGTATCACCTACCTTACGCACGCGAACAAAGTTACGCTCATCACCGATATTTGGATTATCTGTAATAGAGTTAAAGGTCACGTGGTCGGCTGGTTTTTCCCAAGTGTATGTAGGGCGGTCTTGTGGACCCCAAGAGGTCTCAACTTTTGCGGCGACATCGCTAGTATTAAATTGACTGGCGATTCCGGCAACTGCTAATCCGGCTACTGGTAAGACTAATAACTTTTTTAGATTAGTTTTCATTTTTCTTCTCCTTTCTTCCCTTTTAAGTTATTGTTATTGTGCTGACATCTCTGCTGCTCTTCTAGCAGCTTCGTCTACGTTCTCTGGCGTAGTATCGTTTCTCTCACCGCCAGTATTGGTATCCTCTGGTGCTGGTGTTGGCTCTTCTGCCCAATCTTGCTGGTCAGATGGATTCTCATTCACACCTTCGGTATTATCTGGTGGCACGGTTTCCTCTCCGGCCTGGACATTATGTTCTTTGTCTTCATCCGTCCATTCTGGAGTGGTTGTCGCGTTCGGATCTGCATCATCACCTTGGTGATTCTCATCCGTCTTTGGCTTCAACTCTGGCTGCGGATCCGGTCTTGGAGGAGGAGGCGTTGGACCTGGAGGGGTCGGGTCTGGTCCTGGACCTGGGTCTGGCCCTGGACCCGGATCTGGTGGAGGCGTTGGCCCTGGAGGAGTTGGAATATCTGGGGTAGTCTCTGTCGTAGTTGTTACTGCGAAGAGGAATGGATTTTCTACCACCGTCTGCTCTACTACCGGTGTTTGCACTTCTACCTTTTTCTTTGTTTTCTTCTTTGTGATATTTTCTTTAATCACCATCTGACCACCGCACTTATTGCGCTCACCCATCACAGTGTATTTCTTGAAGTAGCCCTTATTCTGAGCATCTTCCAATGACATATCTGCTGGGACAAGGTTATGAGCTTTCAGGATATTGAGCTTAGTCTCACCCATATCATACTCGTTCTCACCGTTTTCGTTGATACGTTGAATCACCATAAATGACTCACTGTGTTTACTATTACCTACTGCTAGTTTGTAAGTAGTTACACCAGATTCGCTGGTAACTTTCTCAATATGCGCAGTAATGTATGAGCCAGTCATTTCTACGGCACGACTCTCCTTGCCTTCCCAAGCCTGTTGTTCTGCCTCAGCATAGGCATCATAAACCGCCTGGAAATCTGATTCACTCATCACCTCCAAAAGATGTGCATCTCTGTTGATATTATCCAGAGAATAATCACCTTCAATAGCACTCAATTTCATCATACCGTCTATGCTATTGCCAGTGCCAAATTCTCTACCTTTAATACTGTCAAAGGCCTTGTTAATGACAGAGCGATAAGCTAGGAGTTCCCTCTGATCTGCAGAGCGTTCCATCACCTTAGCCAGATACTCATCTTCTAGCGCATCAGTGTTCCCGTCTAGTTCTGCCGCAGAGAGGATTACACCAAATGCGCCCTCGCTCTCTTTCTTGTCTGCGGTCTGAGCTTCACCTTTTGCACGTGCTTCCACGTCAAATGGGTTACTACTACCATCCGTCACCTTGTTATACAAGTTCTGAGTCAAATCGCGACGATTACCATCCTTGTCAGTGGCAAAGAAATTAGTGTTATATTCTGGAGTTTTTATTTGCTCTGAGGCGACGCCGCCAGCATCTTCTGCACTATCATCTGTGGATTCCGTTTGTGCCTCGTTCATGCCGTTGTTAAATGTCGCACCTGGAACTTCCTTTGCGTTCAGAGCTTCCTCAGCAGTTGCTGATGCGACCTTGGCCGGGTCAGTCACCTGGAAAGGATATTTAGAAAGCTGTTCTGTACAGCCCTGCAATGATGCCATCACCATTACGACTGCTGCCGCCGCTGCCACAAATCTACCAAATCTACTACCAGCAATCTTACTGCCAAGTTTTTTAGCGATGCGATTCACTTTTTTATCTTTTTCTTCTACACGCCTTTCTATATCGGCTCTCTCTTCCGCAGAAACATTTTCCGTATAATTTTCTATCACAGCTAATTCTGCTTTGCGGTTTTTCTGTGCCATGAGAGCAGAGTATTCGGAACTCATCTTCGCGAAAGCTGCATCAGGATCCCTCAGAAATTCTTCAGGCGAGATATTAATAATATTACCTGATACTGAACCAGTCACTTCATTGTTCAGGTCTTCCGCTGCTTCTTTTACCTCTTCAATTTCTTCCACTTCGGCTTCTTTTGCTTTGTCCGCGGATTCCGCTTCTGCTTGTTTCTGATCTGCTTGTGTTTCAGCTGATTCTACTTGTGCTTTTACATCAGCGTTTTCGCCTGCATTTTCAGAAGCCGCGATGCGCTCCATAATAGCACTATACTCTGCAAAATCATTTTTCTTTGCTAGAAAATCTTTCATCTTGGCATTGAGCGCATCCATGTTTTCCGTAATCTGCTCTTGGCTGAGCACACCAGCACTAGCGCGCTGGAACATTTCATCCTGCTCACTGCGAAGCATAGCTTCTTCCTTTGCAAGGGCTTCTTCAGTCAAATTCTTCAAATCTTCCCTGCCGCTCAATTCTTTCACACGCAGATATTCATCTACCACTCTGCCAAATGATGCCTTACCATGTTTCTCGATTGCATCATCAAATTGTTTGCGGTAATATTCTGCATCATGCTTCATGCCAGGAATGACGATTTCGCCAATATTTTCTGGATGTTTATTATAGTATCCGACAAATCCAATGCGTCCACGCTTTAGAGCTTCGGATCTCTCGCTACGCTCTGCTTGGATAGCATCAATTTCTTTTTGTTTTTCCGCCGCATCCTCATCTGGCAAGTTTTTCTCGTATTCTAATCTTTCTAGTTTATCGCTACCATATAAATCAAATAGCAACAATGTTTCTTTGCCCAGTCTTCTGCGAAACTCTGCATTGTCTTTGCCTTTGGTTTCTTTTTGTTCGCTGGCTGCTGGCTGAATTTCTGGATTATTCATTTTCGGCCTCCTTTTCTGCGCTTTCTGCGTTCACATCTTCCGCGCCCGCATCATTCGCGCTATCATTTTCTGCAGGTGCCTCGCCAAGGAACATTTTTTGGAAAGATTCCAAAACCGTCTTCAGGATTTCACCCATATCAAGTCCAGCCGACTTAATCACCACACCCGCATCTTCGATAGTCTTACTATCATCATCCAAGATTTGCTCAAACTCATCCAGCTTGTCTTCTGGGAGCTGACGCAAAACTTCCTTATTAAACTCCTCAATCAGAGTTTTCTTGATTTCTTCTTTTAGTCTATCTTTCTTATCGTCCGGCAGACTATCCAGTCCTTTCTTTTCTACCAGCAAATCTACATACTGGTCAAAAGACTGCATGAATTGGGTGTCATCCATAGTTTTTCTTTCGTTTTTATTTTATATTATAATATGCCTTTACACCCCTTATCGTAATACTAACGCTAAAAAATGTCAAGAGGAATTTTAACATCAAAAAACCGAACACTTCTGTTCGGTTTTTTGTAGTTCCGGATTAGAACTTGGTCAGACTATTTAATATACTAAATCAGATTTGAAGATGGCACCCTGAGCTGCGAAGTGCCCTAATTTTCTCCTTGTTTCCTTACTTACGGTGACCTTTTCAGAGTCATATCCCCTTTCTTTGGATTCAGAACCACCAACGAGTTCAAATCCTAATCCGGCACTATTTTTCATCTTATATTTTTCTCCTTTTTGTTATTTTTTGTCTTTATTTGTTAGATTTTTTATTTTATTATCTAACTGTCTTCTATACTAGCACACTTTATAGAAAAAGTCAATACCTTTTATGCTTAATTTGTAGCATTTTGTCAAATATACCCCTGTTAATTTCATCAAAAAATCATCCCATAGTCGGGATGATTTCCTATATTTCTTATGCTAAAGCACGTCCGCCTTATGCTTTTTCTAAGCTAATCGTGATTTGCTCCCCATCCACCTTTACGATTTCATCATAAGCATAGTTTTGTGTGTCTTTCCCGGCGTGTAATTCCGTTGCTAGGACTTCTGCAGACACTAAATCGCAGAATTCGCTGTCTAGCTCACACTCTACATAGAGCTTTATCCTGTCATCCACATTCAACTCCGCCTTCTTGCGCGCAGATTGCACCACACGAATCAGCTCCCGGGCAAAGCCTTCTTTCTTGAGCACTTCTGTTATATTCTTATCGAGCCAAGTTTCTTTGCCTTGGTTAACTTTTTTAACATTCACCTCATCTATAATCATTTGTTCATAAACTTCTGGTAATTTATCGCCTGCATAGACGAACTCTGCCAGTGGCTGACGTACCTTGATCTGCTCTTCTGTATCAGATTTTCTCATTCTGAGAGCTAGCCCATCAGAGATAATTTCACGCGTGCGTGCCATTTGCTGGACAGTCTCCACATCCACCTCACCTGCTTCTGGCCAATCCAAAAGATGCACAGAATCATCAGATTTTTCATCAAACTCCGTCAAGTTGTGGTACAATTCTTCCGCCAAAAATGGAACAAACGGTGCAATAATTTTACTCAAGTATAGCAAGACATAATATAATGTCGCATAGGCCTCTTCCTTATCCTCAGAATTTTCTGATTTCCAAAAACGGCGGCGGCTACGGCGCACAAACCAATTAGACAAATCATCGATAAATGGCAAAATACCAGCAGTCGCCTTTGGCAGATTATACTCTTCCATGCCGTCAGTAATCTCATCACGTAGCATATGCACACGCGATATAATCCAGATGTCTAGTGGATTTTGCAAGTTAGACAAGTCGGCAATTTTGAGCGAATCAGGCGACACATCCGCTAGCGAAGCGTGGTGAGGGTCAAAATTATCGACATTTGCATACGTTGCAAAGAAATCATATACATTCCATACCATAGAAAGTTTGCGCGCAGTATCGCTTACATCTTTATCTAGCAGTGCAAAATCCTCCCCTGCCAGCACTGGTGAAGAAATCAAAAGCAAGCGCAAAGAATCGGCAGAATATTGGTCTATCAGGGTGTTTGGATCGGTGTAATTACCGAGTGATTTACTCATCTTGCGGCCATCATTACCGGCCAAAGTACCAGTAGTAATCACATTCTTGTAGGCATTTTTGCCATCGGCATTCTGAATCTTTTCGCCAAATGCGCCAATGCTAGCCAGTGCAGTATTGACTGTGTGAACATAGTAGAACCACGCTCGCACTTGCCCAACATATTCCACGATAAAATCTGCCGGATAACCTGCCTCAAACTTTTCCTTATTCTCAAATGGATAATGCATCTGGGCAAAAGGCATAGACCCACTCTCAAACCAGCAATCCAGCACCTTCTCTATGCGCTTGAAATGCTCCTGCTTCGCACCACTGGTTTTTTCTGATACGATTTTGCCGTCTTTGACAAAAGCATCAAACTCAATCTCGTCCACCCATGGACGGTGATAATCCTCTAACTCCACACCAGAGTATTTTTTTAGCTCTGCATAAGATCCGATGACGATCGTCGTCCCCTCAGCAGATTTCCAAACTGGCATTGCCGTCGCCCAAAATCTATCACGTGAGAGGTTCCAATCCGGCGCCTGTTCAATATTTTTAGCAAAACGCCCATGCTTCAAATATTCTGGGAACCAATTTATGTGTTCATTTTCTGCCAACATCATGCCCTTATTTTCTGCCACATCAAAGAACCAGCTCGGGAATGCACGATACATTATTCTCTGTTTGCTACGAGGATTAAACGGATACTCGTGTTTGATATATTCAATTTTGTATACAATGCCTTTTTCTTCTAAAATCTTCGCGATAAATTTATTACCCGCCCAAATTTCAATTCCGTGTTCATCCGTATCACGCACACCCAGCTCATGCAATTTTTCCGCCATGTCTGGCAAGTAGTAGCCATTATCGTCCAAGCAATCCACGAAATCTACGTCCTCTGCCTGGCCAAGCACATAGTCATCTTCACCATAGGCTGGCGCAATGTGGACAATACCAGTACCATCCTCAGCAGAAACAAAATCCGCCGTATGGACAGTATAAGTACCAGATTTTCTCTCTTTCTCTGTGATAGTCTCTATAATTGGCTTGTATTTCACACCCTTTAGCTCTTTGCCAGAGAAAGTCTTTAGCACTCTCTGTTCCAAAGTGCCAGATTTACCATCTTTACCCAACTTATCATCTATCAATACCTTGTCCGCCAGCTCACAGGCGATGACTAATTTCTCCCCATTCACCTCATAAATACCATATTTCATCTTCGGGCTGACAGCAAGTGCCAAATTAGCTGGCAAAGTCCACGGTGTAGTAGTCCAAGCTAAAAGATATACATCTTCCTCACCAGCGATTTTCTCCATCGCCTTGAATCGCACAAATGCAGATGGGTCCGTCACTACTTGATATGCATCGTTATCCATCGTCACCTCTGCCTTAGAAACAGGAGTAGCGAACTTCGTATCATACATTAAGACTTTGCGCCCCTCATAGATTTCACCAGCATCATATAAGGTCTTGAACGCCCACCAGACACTTTCCATATAATCCTTGTCCATTGTGCGGTATGCACCACGAAAATCTACCCACCGTCCAATACGGTCAATCGTCCCCTCCCAAGTTTCTGAATTGGCAACCATACTTTCTCTAGCCTTAGTGATATAATTTTCTAGAGAAATCGCACCTGGTGTGCCCTCTGGTGCGCCAATCTGGCGACGATCTGTGATATCCAATTGTTTTTCTACGAAGTTCTCTGCCGGCAGACCATGACAATCCCAGCCCCACTTACGTTCACACCTGAATCCGCGCATCGTCCAAAAGCGTGGCACGACATCCTTCACAATAGAAGAAAGCAAAGTCCCATGGTGTGGCAAGCCCGTAATGAAAGGAGGGCCATCATAGAAAACATAGCTATCGCCATTCTTGCGAGCATTGATAGATTTCTCGAAAATCTGATTTTTCTTCCACCATTCTACTAATGCTGATTCATATTCTTTTGCTCTTTTTCTTGGCTGAAATCTCATTTTCTCTCTCCTTTCTTTTCTACTAATGCTCCCCCTCCTGGTATGCCTTGGAACGGCGTTTCGGCGATTTTGTCATGGAACAGTTCGTAAATATCGCCGCCAATTTTCTTATCGAAGTATTTCTTAATCTCATAT
Source organism: Candidatus Saccharimonadota bacterium (assembly GCA_017512045.1). GTDB lineage: Bacteria > Patescibacteriota > Saccharimonadia > Saccharimonadales > Saccharimonadaceae > Nanosyncoccus. Next base: position 23,445 of record JAFWHE010000017.1, on the reverse strand, counting down.
ATTTTGATTAATGTGCTACGTGGATCTGGTATATCATGGCGATATATCACACTGCAAAATCTTCGTTCTATCGTAGTAACCCCATGCGAACCAGACATAAAATCTACCAGTTGAAACAACTTATCATAATCGTCATACTTAGTGTTTAATACATAATTTTTGACAAATTGCTCACGCTCCTTGTTCTCCAGCTCCAGAGCTTCAACTGTCTCTTGCGGATTAAACGAGTGCGTCAAACAAACTCGAGCAACCTCCTCTGGCATACCTTTTTCTTTTAGCAAATCATAGCCATCAGGGATATGATTCATCCCCGTGTGTGGCCCCAAATAACGCCCAATATCATGGAGTAGACCACCAGCATAGGCCCGCTCGGCATCCATTCCAGCATGCTTCGCAATCTTCTCTGCAATTTCTGCTGCTGCACGAGAGTGGTTTTCCCATGCAGAATTATTAGCATCCGGAAAATTCTCCGTCCGCTGTTTCATTCCCCACGCAAAAATCTCCTCAGCTCTCTCTCGCAGTTTCATTGTAGTCTATTATAGCATAAAGCCCGCTGAATATAAAACATAAGCCGGGAAATGCTAGCTATTTATCTTCTGCCCACACTGCTACTTGCTCTATCTGTGGCAAAGGTGTTCCCTTCCACATCTGCAAGACCTTCCCACTATTATCCAATGCTACGATAGTTGGATATTGCACAATATCATAAACTTTCGCAAAATCCTCCCCTGCCACCGTTTCTGGATCTAGACTTTCTATTTCCTTAGTTCCGCCAGTATCATGCGAAAAATCCTGCATCCAATCTCTAACCTCTCTGGCATAATCTGTCTGTTCATTCCAAACGATTACTACTCTCATTTTTTGCCCTCCTTTTTAGTTTTATCTTTTTTACGCTTCTGTTCTTTGATGATTTGCTCAAATTCTGCTAGCGAAGTAAACTCTTGGAATACACTGGCGAACCTAACATATGCCACCTCATTCACTTCTGCTAAGACATCTAGTGTGGTCTGGCCAATTTGCTTGGATGTAACTTCCTCTGTACCGAGGTCATATATCCGATTCATCACTTGATCTACTACGGCTTCCACCTCTAGTGATGAATTAAAAAATTTCCCAACGCTACGCTTAACAGAGGTGATTAATTTGTCGCGATCAAATTCTTCCCTGTTTCCACTACGTTTCCGCACCATAATCGTCGGCATTTCTATCCGCTCATAGGTAGTGAAACGTATTTTTCCATCAGAAGTAACTCTGCGACGACGAATCATTGTGCCATCCATCGCTTCCCGGCTCTCTAATACCTTGCTATCTCCTATTTTTATTTCCGACACCTATGTACCTCCTGAGTAATTAGCACTCCCAGACCGAGAGTGCTAATGGTTATTTCTTTCCTCGTAGCTTCGCACGTAGGGATGGCGGAACATCCAAATCCTCATCTTCTGAACGAATGGAGTCCCACATATTCACCTTGTTGTCTTTGGCAAAATCTTCTTGTGCGACAGTAGGTTTTTTCTCCTCCAAATCAGACAAATCTACATGGTTTTCCGGCTCTGCTGGGGCTGGAGTAGCAGTCGCCGTATCTGCAGCGGCCTTAGCATCACCAACAGTTGCCGTAGCTACGCTGTCTGCTAATTCTTTTTCTTGCCTTTCGCGCTCCTTAGCACGATAATAATCAGAATCAAATCCAGTCGCTACTACCGTAATAATAATTTCGTCTTCTAGCTCTGGGCGGATAGATGCACCAAAGATGATGTTGGCATCTGGCGCTACTGCGCTAGTGATAACTTCTGCCGCCTCTTGAATCTCTGACATGCTCATATCATAGCCACCAGCCACAGAGAATAAGACACCCCTAGCACCCTCAATCTTAACTTCAATCAGAGGACTTTCAATCGCCTGCTGTGCAGCGAGCACCGCACGATTCTCTCCGCTAGCCCGACCAATACCCATCAGAGCGGAACCAGCGTTCTTCATGATAGCCTTAACGTCGGCAAAGTCTAAGTTAATCAAGCTATGTTCTGTGATAAGCTCAGAAATGCCCTGAACACCTTGACGCAAAACATCATCTGCAATCTTAAATGTCTCCAAGAGTGGTGTGCGTGGATCAATAGTCTGGAGCAAGCGATCATTCGGAATAGTAATTAGAGCGTCTACCTCATGAGAAAGCTTCTCGATGGCGACATCTGCGTTCGCCTTGCGCTGAGCACCCTCAAAGGTGAATGGTTTCGTCACAACACCGACAGTGAGGATATCGCGGTTGTGTGATTCTTGTGCCACAATAGGGCCAGCGCCAGAGCCAGTACCACCACCAGCACCAAGAGTGATGAATACCATATCTGCTCCGTCTAACGCCTTACCAATGTTCTCACGGCTTTCCTCTGCCGCCTCGCGGCCTTTTTCTGGATCGCCACCAGCACCAAGACCCCTACCAATGTGGACCTTGGTATCTGCATCGGAATGATGAAGAGCTTGCGCATCTGTATTGACTGCAACAAACTCCACGCCAGACAATCCGACCTCGCGCATACGATCTACGGCAGAACCACCGGCACCACCGACACCTACTACTTTTATACTTGCTGTGCTTTCCACCTCTGTTGGCTTAACTTCGGGCATTTTATATATTCCTCACTTTACAATAATTACTTCTTATTATAGCACAAAATCAACCTTTACAACCCCTATTTTATAAAAAAGTTGTTCAGGATAAATTGCCCTTAAAATTTCTTGAAAAACTTCCCCAAGACGCCAGATTTCTTTCCGGCAGATTTATGCGATTTGGACTTAGTCTTAGCCTGCACCGCCTGCCCACTTTCTGCCGCCGCCATCATCGCCAAGCCTACCGCCGTAGCATACTCTGGCTTCTCTATCGCATCAGCCACACCGCCTAATTTCTTTGGTAAGCCAATCTTGATAGATGCCTCTAAGGCCTCCCTGGCATATACTGCGATATCTTTCAGCTTCGCGCCACCGCCTACCAAAACTACACCCTCTGGCAATCTACGGTCATACTTCGCAGCTTTTAATTCTTTCCTAATACCATCAAAAATCTCTGATAAGCGATCTTCTACAATTTGATTGACCTCTGCCCTAGAAAATGCCAATTCTTCCCTGTTCCTACGAATCACAATATCGCCCTCTGGCTCTTCTCCAGCCAAATTCTTTGCCACAAAGCGATGTTTGATATCTTCTGCTATCTCTGTATCAATCTTTAGCATAATAGCCAAATCATTTGTAATATTATGCGCGCCAACTGGCAATACACCGACATATTGCAGATCGCCCTCTTCATAGATAGCAACGCTAGTGGTAGCACTGCCCAAATCTATAATTGCCACGCCATTTTCCATCTGTTTCTCTGTCAATACCGCCCTTGCAGCCGCCACTACGCTAGGTACTAGCTTCTCCGCTGTTACCCTAGCACCCTCGGTCGCCTTCCTGAGATTGAGAGAGTTCGGTGCTAAGGCTGACAAAACACTAGCTTTCAATTCCAGACGAGAACCAGTCATCCCCAGTGGATCCTTAATACCGCCTTGACCGTCCAAGGTATATGATAACGGCAATACATCTAAGATATCTCTATTCGCTGGCACACGGCCAACTACTGCAGCCTGTTCCACTCTAGCAAGGTCATCATCACTAATCTCGTGATCTTCTGCGCCAACCGCAATCATCCCCTCAGCACGTGTACACATGACATGGGCACCGTTGATAGATACATATGCGGAGTTCACCTCGAAACCGCTCATTCGCTCTACTTCCCCTAACATCCGGTCAATGGATTCTGCTGGACCAGTGAGATTAGCAACTACGCCCTTGCGCATGCCACTGTTTGGTCCCTCATTATATCCGACAACAGACATAGAACCGTCTTTTCCGACTGTGGCAACCACCGCCCTGACGTTCTCTGTGCCCACGTCTAAGCCGACTGCGAATTTTGCAATTTCATCCATAAGCACATTATAACACAAAAACTAACATGAAGAAAAAATTCGATGATGCTAATTTTCTCTCTATGTCAATATTTCATGCCCATCCTCTGTAACTAGGATGGTGTGCTCAAAATGGCAACCAAAGCTTCCGTCGTTCATCACTACCGTCCACCCACTGCCATCTTTAGCAATGTGATTAGCTGGTTTACCCAAAGATGACATCGGCTCTATACAGAGTGTATCACCCACTTGCAAAACATAACCATGGCCTTTTCTACCATAATTTGGCACATCCGGTGGCATGTGCATTTTTTCTCCGATGAAGTGACCGACATAATTCTCTATTACACCCAGGTGCCCCTTTTCTAAGGTCTTCTGTACTGCATGCCCAATATCTCCTAGGTGCGCACCTGGCTTCACCTGTTCTATTCCTTCATACAGAGCGCTCTCCGTGACGGAAATCATCTTCTTTACTGCTGGAGAACCTTTTCTTCCTACAATCATCGTAAAAGCAGAATCCGTATAGTATCCCTTGTATTTTATTACCATATCAAAAGATACTTTGTCGCCCTCTTCTAACACATAGTCACTCGGCGCGCCGTGAACCAACTGCTCATTAACAGAAATACAAATTGCCCCTGGAAACTTTTCTTCTAGTTCATCATACGCTACTTCTGCACCTCTTTTTACTACCTCTTCTCTAACCCAAGCATCTATCTCTTTTTCCGACATTCCAGGTTGCACATAATCCTTCAAATCACGCAAAAGACCACCGAGGATTTTCCCACCCTCTCGCATTGCAATAATTTTTTTATTCTCCATAACTTTTCTCGCGTTCTAGTGCATCATTTTCTATTGCATCTGCCTCGTCATCGCGCCAAACTTCTGGAGCCGGCTTTACTTTCTGAATAATTTTCGTAATCCGTGCCGTTACATCTTCAAATTCACCAGTACCATCCACTTCATGAATCGGCACATTTCGCTCCTTTAACAGAGGTAAGATTGAACAAATATTTTGTTCAAAGATGGCGAAACGACGCTCAACTACTGCCATAGTATCATCCTCACGACCGCGTTCTTGGATACGCTCCAACAATTCTTTTTTTGGCACGTTCAAAATAATTGCACAATCAATATTGCCAAAGAAATCCGTTTTTTTGTCTGCCTGCAAAATCTCCGCCTGCTGAACATCACGTGGATAACCATCTAACACGATGTCCATCCCCTCTGCTCTGGCAAATTCTATCTGCTTATTCATCAGGTTCACTACTTCCTTATCATCTACTAGTTCACCTTTCTTGAGAATCTCATCGAACTCCCCAGTATCTCTCAAAACCTGTCCCACGGATAGCCATCGCCAACCATATTTATCGGCAATAATTCTTCCCTGTGTACTCTTACCACTGCCAGCTGGACCGAAGAAAATTATCATAATGCCTCCTTCACCCGTTCAAATACTTCATCTATCGTGCCATCTCCATCTATTCTTTTTATCTCTATACCGTGATGGAAAAATGCTTCCTCCACCTCTCGGCGCATTCTCTTATAATCTTCTATGCGCTCTTTTGCAACAGAGATATTGTCTTGCTCTCTTCCGCGTTCTGACAATCTAGCATAGACTTTTTCTTCTGGCACCACTAGTTCTATCACTTCTTTGACGCCGAGATCGTTAACTGCCATTTCTGTCTGTGCCCTATTCCTAGGAAAACCATCCAGGATGACGTTATTTTTGCCATTGATAGCATTCTTCAAAAGCTGGAAAATTACCGTATCATCAAAAAGTTCTGCGGTTTTTAGCTTTTCTTGCACCCATTTTTCCTTACTACTACGCAAAATCTCCCCTGTAGAAATCCACGGATATCCCAGATAAGCCGCTAATTTTTGTCCTTGTGTACTTTTGCCACTACCTGGCATCCCAAATAAAACGATTCGTCTCATAACAACCATTATACCATTATTTCACAGAAAAAATCGCCAAGGTTGGTCTTTTCTCGGTGCGTAGCGCTACTTCGGTAGAGCAAGCACCGAAAAAGGCCAAGATTGGTGATTTTAATGCAAAATCACTTTAGACCTAGCTTGATACGCTCATTCTTCTCCGCCTTGCGAATCTCGCGCAAAATAGCTTTCTTGCGACGTTCACTCTTAGAAATAGGCTTAGAAAATCTAGTCTGTGCCTTTGCTAGCGGCATAATACCACTCTGAAGAACCTTGCGGTTGAAACGACGAATAATATTCTCATTCGCCTCGTTCTGATCTTTTCTTGTTACTTTTATAGCCATATTGCTCTTCATTATACCAGATAAGGCGCTAAATTACAACACCTAATTTCAGGATTCTTCCCTCTATGGTCTTCTGGTCACGCCACTCGTTCTCTGTCAAATGTACCCAGACATCCAATTGTGTTCCCGGGGAAATATCCATCCACTCATCATCTGCGTAAAAAGCAACTAGCCTCATCGTCACACCGAAATCATCTCTGATTGTTAACGACAGGTGCTGTTGTTCACTCCCCATCTTTGTCATACTAAGGACAAACATATCTTTCAGGCAGAACACTGGCTCTGGATTACCCTCACCGAATGGTTCCATTTTTTGTAGCCCCTCCATCAATTCCGTATCTAAATCCGCCAATTCATAAATATCCAAATCTGCCTGCACATCCAGATATTTTTTCTGGTTTTCTAGGTTCAGGCTACGATAATAATCATTGATTTTTTGCTTGAAACTATCCAGCATCTCTTTTGGTAGCCGCACTCCACAAGCCGCCGCATGGCCACCGCCAGAGGCGATAACATCCTGGCACTCATCTAGTGCGAGCGCCAGATTGAAGTCACCGAAACTTCGCCCAGATCCCTTGTAATCTCCATCTACCTCTGTCAATACGAAACTCGGTCGTTTGTATTTCTCCATTAGTTTTCCAGCAATAATACCGACTATTCCTTCGCTCCATTTCCCTGTAATTACGAGGACTGGCTCCTCACCAACACCATTTTCCTCCACCTCTTTTAATGCTTGTTGTTGCTGGGTACGTCGACCGATATTTAGGCCATTCAAATTATCTGCCAATTCTGCTGCTTTTACTCTGGATTTCGTCGTCAGAAGCTCCAAGGCTTTCTCTGCTGTTTCCATCCTGCCAGCTGCATTCAGCCTAGGCCCAATCTGATATCCCACCGCCATGGAATTAAGTTTTCTCACATCTGATACCTTTAGCAATTCCTGGAAACCAGGGCGGCGAGTCTTCCCTAGTACAATGAAACCATAATGACAAATAATCCTATTATCCCTGGTCAAATTCATCGCATCACAGATAATTCCTACTGTCGCTAGGTCTAAGAGCCACTTTTCCATCCCCTCTGGAATCGCCTTTCTATTGGTCAATGCTTTTGCCAACATAAATGCTACTCCCGCCCCTGACAAATCCTCTAATCCAGCTATTTTTTCATTATTCTTTACTTCTAAGCGAAAATCTGGGCGTTTTGGATTCACCACCGCTATCGCCTCTGGTAAATTTCCTAATATTTCATGATGGTCAGTTACTATTACCTCTGTTCCAAGCTGATTTAATTGATCTATAATCTCTTCATTATTACTACCACAATCTACCGTGATAACCAGTGGAAACTGCTCTTTTTTTACTCTATCTACCAGTCTTTGACTCATGCCATAGCCATCGATAAAACGGTCTGGGAGCATAGTATCTGCCTCTGTAATTCCAACCATTTCTAGGGTATTGACCATGATAGTAGTGGCTGTTACGCCATCCACATCATAGTCACCATAGATTAGCACTTTCTCCTTTTTATCTCTCGCACGCAAAACCCGCTCCACCGCCTTTTCCATATCTGGTAGATTTTCCGGTGCGGTCAAATCTTCATATTTGGGATTTAGAAAATCCTCATCTATGCCGCGCTTTTTTAATAGCCGTCCAAGAACTTTATTCACAACTTAACCCTGTAATTTGTTAGCCGATTGTCTTGCTCTGGTTCTTGCGATCAGAGAGGTTTTGACTCTTTATCACCATACTCTGGAGCTCTTTTAGGAGTGGAAATTGCTTATTGGTCTGATAGATGAGAGTATTGCCCCGTTTTGTCACGATTAGGAACTTACCTTTTTCTAGCCGTTTTAATTCTCTTTGGATATTACCAGCATCCTCTTTGATTAGCTTAGAAAGCCCTCTCACATGCGTCTTAAAATCTGGATATTTTGCAAAAACTACTATTATTTTTCTACGCACCCTAGACGTAATAAACACATCTAACATTTACCTCATCCTTTCTCATTCCATTATACACCACTCATACTTATTTTGTGTAATTTTAACAACATTTCTGCGATATAATATAACTATGTTTTATGAGGTGATACCAATCCGACAATTTCGAGAATCTGGTGGAATTCTAACTTATTCATCAGAGGAGAAACTTCTTCCTGGTCAAATCGTAGAAATCCCCCTTGGTCGAGCGAAGACTTTTGGCATCATCAGCAAATCCGTCAAATCAGTAGACTTTCCTACTAAGCCCATCTCCAGAGCATTGTATGATACCCCTCTCCCAACCCACATTGTGAAATCTATTTTTTGGCTATCGGGCTATTATCTCTCTCCGCTCCCTGTCGTAGCAAAGATGTTCCTGCCGTCCGGCATTGGCAAAAAACGTCGCATCAAGAACGATTTAAATAATCTCGCTAATGGTACTGAGAGTATGCCTAGTAAAGCCGATTTCGCCTCGGTTATCCCACTCAATCCTGCCCAAAAAACCGCTCTTGACTCACTAAAAAACACTTCTGGTAGCACCAGTCTCCTTCATGGCATTACCGGTAGCGGCAAAACCAACATCTATCTCCAACTCGCCAAAGATGCACTCTCGTCAGGAAAATCCGTCATTCTATTAGTACCAGAAATCGCCCTCACCTCTCAGTTAGTTCAGATTTTCGAACAGACTTTTGGGAAAAAAGTCATTCTGCTCCATTCTAAACAAACAGAAGCTACTCGCCACCTGATCTGGGAAAATACCTTAAATTCTACTTCTCCCCAGATAATAATTGGGCCACGCTCTGCTCTACTTTTGCCGATTCAGCATCCCGGCTTAATCATTATAGATGAGGCACATGAATCATCTTATTTCCAAGAGAATGCACCCCGTTATTCCGCACTCAGGCTGGGCAGTTTTATCGCACAGACAGAGAAAATACCCTGTATTTATGGTACTGCCACCCCGCTAATCACAGATTATTATCTTGCGAAGACTCATCAGGCGGTCGTTCCTCTCATGGAAAAAGCCAAGACCACCGCAATTGCCCCAGAATTTCATATTATCGACCTCTGTAACCCGCTCAATTTTTCTAAAAATCGTTATTTCTCTAATCAGTTATTAGAAAATATCGAAAAAAACTTATCCGAACACCACCAAACCCTAATCTTCCATAATCGCCGTGGCTCAGCCAATCTGACGATTTGTGACCATTGTGGCTGGCAGGCACTCTGCCCAAACTGCTACCTACCACTCACCCTACACGCTGATCAGTACGAACTAATCTGTCACACTTGTGGGATACGACAGAAAGTCCCATCATCTTGTCCAGAGTGTAAAGGCATCGGAATCCATCATAAAGGTTTTGGCACCAAATTGCTAGAGGCTGAGCTAAAGAAACTTTTTCCTGATGCTAAAATTGCCCGCTTTGATGCTGACAACACCAAAAATGACACCCTAGACGCAAAATTTACAGAGGTCAAAAACGGTGATTACGACATTATTGTTGGCACTCAAACTATTGCCAAAGGGCTGGACTTACCGCTTCTAGCTAGTGTCGGCATTGTTCAGGCTGATGCTGGGCTTTCCCTACCAGATTATTCATCAGAAGAGCGCACCTTCCATCTGCTCACCCAGGTAATTGGGCGAGTTGGGCGTGGACACCTAGATGTGGCAGATGTCTTCGTCCAGACTTATCAACCTAATCACCCCATAGTCCAAGCCGCTCTAAAATCCGATTATGATGCATTTTACCACCATGCTCTGCAATCTCGTCGCAGAGGCCATTTTCCACCTTTTTATTATCTAGCGAAACTCACCGTATCCTACAAAACCGAAGCTACCTCTGTTAAATACATCAAAAATTATCACAAAGAGCTAAGCAAATATCCAAATCTATTAGTCTCCCAACCTACACCAGCCTTCCACGAACATACATCCACTGGCTACACCTGGCAAATCACCATCCGTTCCACATCTCGCAACAATCTTATCTCTGTATTAAATTCTCTACCAAAGAATCCAAAAATGCATTTTTGGATCGACCCTCCATCCCTGTTATGATGCCTTTCTAAAATCATGCGCAAATTCACGCCCTAGAATTTCTATAATTATCCCAAAGAAATCTACCACTTCTACTTTCCATTTCACTTTTTCTTTTAGACGATTTTCCATTAATACTAATCTAGCATTATAAAGCACCATTTTCCCGCCAGTCAGACCCTTAATATCCTCTATCAAATCCGTATCTTCTAAATTGATATCGCTTTTTACAAGATCTAACCACCTCTGGCTATCAGTTTCTTTGATATTCACCCCTTGACATTCCGCTTTCATCTTCTGATATTGTTCTGTTCTACCTAGCCGTTCTGGTGCTATGACAAGCACCTGCTTTGTATCCCTAACCAAATCTGGCAGATTCCAACCATAGCCAATGAATTTCTGCTCTGGAAACTCCAATTTTAGATAATCTTCCGCGATCATCGCCACCAACGGATTTGCCAAAATAATCACATCCACGTTACCGACAAAAGGCTCTAGTGCCACTTTCGCGTTTTCTCTAATCTCCCAATTAGTCTGATGATGAAGATCCTCTTCCCCACCAATTATTAAACGTTTTACTTCTACTGGAAATTCTTTTTCTATCAAACTTCCCAGCTTCCACCCTGAAAATCCATAATCAAAAATCAAAACTTTCTTCATAAAATTCTCCCACTCCCATCTTAACACCCTTACGCTAAACCTAACCCCTCTCCTTCTCTGTTATGCAAGGCAAGCTTGCGCAAATGCAGATAAAACCAAGATATGGTATAATACCTCTATGAAAGTAATCACTACGCCAGATTCACGTCTACGGAAAAAATCCACTAAAATTAGCGTTATTGACGATGAAGTCAAAGATATTATCAAGAAGATGACCAAAAGTTCTATTGATTGGGAAAAGGAACATCCCTATGAACTAACTACCGCTATGGCCGCACCACAACTAGGTATCAATCGCAGGGTTATTATTGTGCGTGATGATTTTGACGACAAAGAAAATAATCATTTTACCGCCCTGATTAACCCAGAAGTGATAAAGACAGATGGTAAGGTAGTGCGAGATTATGAGGGCTGTCTATCTGTGCCAGAGATTTATGGTCGCGTTCCCCGCCCAAGCAAAGCCAAAGTCAAAGCTATGCTAGAAGATGGTACAGAAGTCAGAATCAAAGCAGATGGTTTCTTAGCTCGCACGCTCCTACATGAGATTGACCACCTCAATGGCGTTCTCTTTATTGATCATATCAAAGATGATACAAAAGCTTTTTATCGCCTCGACGAAAACGGCGATCTCCAGCCAGCCGATTACGAAAAAGAAATTAAATCCAACAAGGATCTCTTTCCAGATGACTAAACCTAAGATTATCTTTTTTGGCAATGGACCACTAGCTGATTACGCTTTAGGGGTTTTGGCAGAAAAATGTGAGATTGTCTTCCATGCCCGCAAAAAAGAAGATCTAGAAGAAGTAAAGAAACTCACCCGCGATAGCTCCGACAAACTCTATGGAATTTTAGCCTCTTATGGGGTCATCATTAGACCTGATATCCTGGAGTTGTTTGAGCCAGAGGGGATTTTGAATATCCATCCTTCCCTATTGCCACAATATCGTGGACCATCACCGATAGAAACCGCCATTGTGAACGGTGATAAAAAGTTTGGCGTATCCGTAATGAAGCTAGCCAAAGCCATGGACGCCGGAGATATCTATCACCAGGCTACTTTTTCCGAAAAAGAAATTTTTTCTTCTGATGAGTTATCTCTAATAGATGCTAGTGATTACAAAGATACCGTCTATCAGAAGCTATCAGAAGCTGGTGCTAGATGGATAACAGAAAATCTTACCCATTTACCTACGGCAACCCCTCAAGATGATAGCAAAGCCACTTTTACTAAAATGTTAGACAAATCTCTTTCCCCTTTAAATCCAGCTGAAAAATCCGCCGAGCAACTCCTGGGTGAAATCCGTGCTTTTTCCGGCTATCCTAAGAGTAAATATGTTTTCCATGACCTAGAATGTATTATTATTAGTGCTCATATTGAAGATTCCGCTCCTAGCAAAAATCCCCTCGCATTACAATGTCATGATGGGAAATACCTGGTAGTGGATTACCTACAGCCTGCTGGACGCAAGGTGATGGATGCCAAATCTTTTCTGAATGGCTATTGCAAATAGAACCAGGATTCGAGAAATATTTTTGCTTGCATTTTTCGCATAAATCGCTTATACTTAAATTATGAAATTTGACGATAATTTTCTTTCAGAGGTGGGATTGTCAAATCTCCCAGAAGACCAAAAACAAGCCTTTTTGAACCACGCCCAAGAAGAACTGGAACTGCGTGTCGGCACAAAAATGAGCGAAGGCTTAACAGAAGCTCAAATAGAGGAATTTGAAGGCATTATGGAGAATGACCAGCAAGTCATCCGTAAAGTTGTTTCTGAACTCGGCATGGATTTCCGTACTGATCCTATCTATAAGAAGGTTTTGGATAAATACGGCGTGTCAGAGGGGACTTGGGAAATTATCAGCGAATATCTCTCTATCAAGTGGATTCAGAAAAATCGCCCAAATTATCATGAAATTGTGCAATCTACAATTGATGAGCTAAAGAATGAAATCCGTTCTGGGCAATCGCAAATTCTAGGGCAATAATTAACAATCTTTATCGAGGCTACTAGTGAAGTAAATGCTTTTATAATGTCTTCTTTTTTAATTCCCTGGTAAATAGTTTCAATCTATCACCAATCTGCAAGTTAATCTTATGCTCAGTTTTCAATGCTAGACCACCAATTTCACCAGAAACTAGCTCATTCACGTCAATTTTTTCTTTCTGAACAGAGACAACTTCTACCTCACCAATTTCTTCCTTAGCACGAACGACACGCGCCAATACGCCAGGCTTCACACTACCTCTTAATACCTCACCACCAGCAATGATGGATGTCTTCTCTGTACGAAATACACCTTCAATCTTCATCTCACCAACATCTTCCTCTACCACCTCGGCATCCAACAGATCTTCCATGGAGTGCTTTGCATCATCTAGAAGTTCATAAATCACCTTATAACAACGAATCGGTACATTATCTCTGGCTGCCATCTTTGCGATGTTGGTCGGCACGGTTACGTTAAAGCCATAAATCACTGTGTTTTCCCCTGTCGCCATATACACATCATTCTCTGTTACGTCCCCCACACCAGTTGCAACGATGTTTAGTGTAATCTCTCCCTTAGTGTCTATCATTTTTAGACTATCCACTACGGAGGTGACAGAACCAAGTACGTCACCCTTGATCAAGACATTGAATACTTTAGAATTATCAGCCGTATTCATCATGCGAAGCAAATCGCCCGAGGTGACGTTAGCAGATGCACTAGCATCAGCACTAGCGTTAGCATTAAGAAGTGCCATCTTACGAGCAGTCTTCTCATCTACTACCTCTATGAATCTATCACCGAAATCCGGCAAATCCTTAAATCCAGTCACTGTAACAGGGGTAGAAGGCGTAGCCTTGCCCTTTGGCTTGCCACGAAAATCTACCATTGTACGAATCTTAGCGTAAGTATTCCCCGCCACGATAAATTCGCCGGTTTTGAGTTCGCCACCGGTAACCAATAGATTCACTACGGAGCCCTTACCTGTTTCCATATGGCTCTCAATTACTAATCCTTCAGCCGGAATATCCACATCAGCCTTCAATTCTTCCATGTCAGCAATCAAGAGAATCATATCTAACAACTTATCCAGATTTTGATTGAGCTTCGCAGAAATCGGTACCATTGTAATATCACCGCCCCATTCTTCTGGCTGGAGACCGTTTTGCGCTAAGTCCGCCATGGTACGTGGGATATCAGCACCTTCACGATCAATTTTATTAATCGCAACGATAATTTTTGCATTCGCTCCCTGCGCAAATTTAATCGCTTCTATCGTCTGCGGTTTCACGCCGTCATCTGCCGCCACTACAATTACAACTATATCTGTCAACATGGCACCATGTTGGCGAATCGCTGCAAACGCCTCGTGCCCCGGCGTGTCTAGAAAAGTAATCTTCCTACCATCATGTTCTAACTGATAAGCGGAAATATGTTGCGTAATACCGCCAGCCTCATCCTCTACGGTCTTCTTGTTCAACAAAGTATCTAATAAAGTAGTCTTACCGTGATCAACATGACCCATCACCGCCACCACAGGTGGACGACCCACTGCCTTATCTGATAGCTCACGACGGTTGTCAGAAATCTGAGTGGCAGAGTTCTTTTTCTCCAAACGCACCCCCTCTATGCCTAGCTCATCAATAATAATAGAGGCCGTATCATAGTCTAGTCTCTGATTGATGGTAGCGACAATTCCCTCTTTAAATAATTGACCTATCAGGGTAGTGACCGTCAAACCGAGAGCATTTGCCAGTTCATCAACAGTAATAGACCCAGCAATCTGAATAACTTTCTCTTGTGTGCTCATATGCTCTCCTTTCCCTATTGTTACGCAATTCACATATCTATAACCAGATACACGCAAAATCACGCCACCGCTTCTCTTATCTATTTATTCTATCATATATGGACTTTTTTGCCAACTTATGTTATGCTGGTTGTAATGGAAGGCTTAGATGATAGAGTGTATAAGTTTATAATTGCTGGTCGCATTATTTTCCTGAGTGCGGTACTGATTACACTGATTCTCCTCACTGCCACTGCTGTTTCTAGCCAAAAAATGTCCTCTAATGATATTTCCCTAAAAGACCCCGACGTTTCTCTCTCCCCTCATACTCCATCAGACGACAATCATAACACAGATGATGTTAATACCCCTGTTACCGGAAATGATACTGATGATTCTGATGCACCTGATTTAATAGATGTATCAGATAATTCAATAGAAGAAAATGACCCCCTAGTAGAGGAAACACCCGTAACGACTGTCCCTGATTATCAAAACGCTGAGTATCATTATTATAGAGCTAACACTCAATCAAACACCACCATCACTCCGAATCAAACCGCAACCAGTCAACCTACTCCCACTGCTCGACCAGTTAGCCAACCCACCACTCCAGCCTTTGATTACAATGAGGTGAGATACGTGGATGATAATGGTGAAAACATAGACAATGGCGACGGGAGCTTAACTCCTATCATAGTGGTCTATCCAACAGAGCCAGAAGAAAACCCCGAAAACCCTTGATTTTTTCACTAACTAGCCTTATAATTACTGATATATTCCCCGGTAGCTCAATGGTGGAGCAAGAAGCTGTTAACTTCGAGGTTACTGGTTCGAGTCCAGTCCGGGGAGCCACATAAAAAATGAGACCATGGGTCTCTATTTTTTTCTGGCTTTTCGTCTACGTTCTACATCTAATCCTAGTCCAATCATGGAGGCCACCGCCGACATGGCGCTGAGCGGCTCAGTATAAGTCGGAATGGTTGCCATTATAATTAAAATCATAAAAAACGCGCCAGTTTCCCGTTTGTGCTATAATAAACTCAAGTAATAATAAGGGGTTTTATGCCAAAAACAAGCGCAAAGTCAAACGTAGAATCTACTCTATTCAAAACTGATAGAGGTTCTGCCAAATATTACATTTTATATTTTGTTCTTTACGCAATCGTTGCCATGATTGTCTGGCCACTTATTGACTGGATTATCGATTCTATCAATAATAAGTCGTTTGAATACACAGTCGGCTCGCATATCATTGCACCGATTATCTTTGCTGCTATCTTTACCCTAATTGAGATTATCTGGGTCAGCGTAATTAAGAAAAAGAAATAAACGTTGTTATATGCACAAAAAATCACCTCCACAAAGAGGTGATTTTTAGTTAGTCTAAGCAATCGTTAAGCTAATCTTGCGACCTTCACGGTCAATGTCTAATACTTTAAACTCTTTTCTTTCATTTAAAGTAAAGACTTTTTCTGGATCAACATCGTTGCCTTCACCTAGTTCAGAGACATGAACCAGTGCTTCTACTGCTGGAGAAATCTGAACGAATGCACCAAATGGAGTGATACGAGTGACTGTTCCCTCCACCTTTGAGCCTTTTTTCAGACCTTCCACCTCTGATAACCATGGATCATCCTTGAGTTGCTTCATGGATAACGATAGGCGTTCTTTATCAATAGCGATAATCTTAGCCTCCACCGTCTCACCTGGCTTGACGTAGTCGGATGGATTATTCACTCTTTCCCAAGAAATTTCAGAAATATGAATCAGCCCCTCAATTCCATCTACATTGACAAATACACCAAAGTCCACGACACCAGTGACTAGGCCCTTGACCACATCGCCAACCTGCATCTCTGAGAAACGAGCAGAAAGCGCATCTTTCACAGCTTCTTTCTCTGAGAAAATTAGTTTATTGTCTTTCTTTGATGCATCCAAGATACGAACCTTGATAGGTTGACCAACCAGAGAATTCAACCTCTGCAAAATTTCATCCTTATCAGCAGAACCTACACGTGGATAATGTTCCGCAGAAAGCTGAGAAACTGGCAAGAAACCTCTGATTCCTTCGTATTCTACTAAGAGACCACCGCGATTTGCATCAAATGGAGTGATTTCTACGATTTCTCCAGCCTCTAACTTGGCAGAAATTTCATCCCAACCCTTGTCTTTCACTGCTTTACGCATAGAAAGTAACACCATTCCGTCATCCATCTCTGTATCAATGACAGAGGCAGTGACATCTTGTCCTACTTCCAAATCACGAGAAAAAGATGCTTCCCTGCGAGGCACCATTCCGACGCCGTTCGCACCGAGATCAATCAAAATCTCATGTTTCTTAACAGAGATAACCTTTCCATTGACGGTATCTCCAACTACTAATTGTTTTATAGAATCACTATTCTTTTCTAGTAATTCATCCATTGTAACTTTTTTGGCATTAGCCATTTATATTATTTCCTTCCTTTAGGTCCGTTCAGCAATCATTATTTTGAGTAATTTTCTAAGAAATTTCGCCAAAAAATAAAAACTCCTGAACGAACCTAAGATACGACCATTTTATCAGAGATTAAACGATTTGTAAAGAGTAGCGACAGGAATCTGCTTATGCTATAATATAGTTATGTATCTAGTTATCGATATCGGCGGCACCAAGACTTTAATCGCATTATTCAACCGCTACGGACGTATTATAAAGAAATACCGTTTCCCTACCCCCGACAAACAGTCTGACTTTTTAGCCATTCTGGAAAGCGCATTAGTTCCCTTTTCCGTTACTTACGGCAAAAAAGTAAAAAATGTCGTCATTGCCATTCCAGGTTGGATAGAAAATAATGTAGCTATTAAATTTGGAAACCGCCCCTGGAAAAATCTAGATCTTGCAAAGCGTATAAAAAATTTATTCAGCTGTCCAATTTACCTAGAAAACGATGCCAATCTTGCTACAGTCTATGAGTCTACCTACCACAAGGGCTTGAGTCTATATCTAACATTTAGCACTGGTATTGGTGGCGGTTTAGCTCGTAGGGGCGTCTTGGCACGTAATTCTGCTAGTGTTGAACCTGGCCACACAATCTATATTTGGAAAAATCAGCCAACAGAATGGGAGGATATCGCCTCTTGTGCGGCAATCGGCAAAGATTACCATTGTCAGGCTACCTCCGTCAGAGGACAAGAAGCTTATGATGATATCGCGCATCGAGTCTCACTAGGTCTGCCAGAACTGATTTTACGTTATCATCCAGATTGTATTATTATTGGCGGTCCACTCGGCATGCTTTTTGACCGTTTCAAGGTCCAGCTCCGCCATAATGTTCGAGTTCTGATGCCAAAAGTCAAAAAACTCCCTCGCATCGTTCCTGCAGAAAGGCCAAAAGAATCTGTTATTTATGGTGGTTATCAATACGCCAAACAAAAATTCTCGCACCGAGGACAGTGATATTCCCCATTCTCGGTTTGATATCTAGTTAATCCACATTTTTTACACCGGGACTTGGTATGTAGCCAGTCTCGATAGGTATCCATTTCTGCTTGCACAAAATCTTCGTCCCATTCAGGAGCATCAGCCATTTTTTGGTATTTAGAAAACACTGTTTTTGCCCTCTCCCAGGCCTCAGATTCAATTTTTAGGCGTTGGACGTGTGTCGAATAGTCTTTATGCCCACACAACGCATGTCCGAGCTCGTGTAATGCGAGAAGGGCAAAATTTGGCTGGGCTGGACCCAAAAAAACTACTTTCTTTCCATTCCTCAGCTGATAGGAAAATCTTGAACAGCCCCAGCGAAACTCTATCTCTTTATAATCTCGCTCCAAGCGTTCCACGAAAGCTTTATCTGTTGTCTCCACTGCCACTGATTTTCCCTCTTTTTCTGCGGCTCTCGCCTTTTTCTATATTTTTCTTCACTACCTCAGAAAAAGGCACATCCAGATACCTAGCGATAGTCGCCACATACCACAGTACGTCACCTAACTCTTTGACAATCTCCTCTTTATCTTCCTCTGTAATTTTGCCTCCACGATCGCGATATATCTTCTTGAACTTATCGGCAACTTCTCCTGCTTCCCCAGTTAGGCCCAATAGTTTCTCCACCATTCCCACTGGCACACTATTATCTGTTTTTCCATCACAGATGTCATTTTTCTTTATCTCTGCTTGATACTGATCAAACTCCATTTCACCTCCTACTTCCTTCTATTTTATCACAAAAAATATCGCCCCCACCGGGCGAATTATACTGTTTTGAGTATCTCGCAGTTTTACATACTCAAACTCTACCCCAATTATATACCACCAGACGAATAAAATCAATAGCTTTTTGGCAAATTGTATAAAATTTTTACCGAACGGCCGTTCGGAAATTTACTCACATATTATAAAACATTTTTTAGCAAAAACGTATTGACAAACCGAAAGCGCTATGATATAATGATGCCATACACCCTTGTCAGAGGGCTTGTTTATTAGTTAATTAGGTGGGCAGAATGGAGCAACAATGGCTGGTACCAAAGCTGGTGGCCTCAAAGCTGCTGAAACCAACCGCAACAAATACGGCAAAGAGTTTTACGCTCAAATCGGCCGTAAAGGTGGTAAAAATGGTCATACTGGTGGTTTTGCCGCTAATCCTGCACTCGCTCGCATCGCTGGTGCAAAAGGTGGTCGCATTTCTCGCCGTGGCCCTGCAAAAAAATCTGTCTAATTATAGATTTGTTGTTTATTAGAAGAAGTCAATCATGGCTTCTTCTTTTTTATAAATCATTCCCTCCTCCGTAAAAGTCATGACTTGTCATAAAAGGTCTTGCTTTTTTTAAAATCTAGTGATAAAATAGAATAATGTTTTAAGTCTGGGAAAGGGCCAGACTAACAGGTACATTTTAAAAGGAGGGTTGTTTATGAAAGGAGATTTCCAGCTCATTAGCTTCAAGGATGCGCACGATTACATCTTCGCCAGCACTGGTGAAATACGTGAGGCATATCCTGCCATTGTCGCCCGTGAAAGACAACGTGATGACACAATGGAGCTAGGTCTCGCGCTCATTGGCGCCACCGACGATTGCATTATCTATTATATGGATAGCAATCGGATTATTCAGCTATACCGGGCGATGGATATTCTCGGCAAGCTGAACGCGGTGTCAGAGATATCACTAAGCAATTGCTTCCTGGTTGCGTCTAGGCGGTACAATAGCCGTGTTAGGTCTATCATTGACCATCAGGAGCATATGGGAGTTGATATCATTGACATCCAGAGCGGTGTCTTCGCTCATGAGATTGAGCAGAGAGAGATAGACCGCATAATGAAAACTATTGATGACCTGCATATAGAGATCCAACGAGATGAATTAGAGGAGGAATTGAAGATTAGATATATTCCAGAGACCAAATTCATCAGAAAAACCATCGCCGCCGTAGGATGAGGCTGCATAGACAGCAAGATTACTGAATTAATTCAGAAAAGGTGGCCACAAAAGGCATTAGTAGTACTTACGTATCGACTCGTGACACGATGCGTTTCCCACAAGAAAAGTCACGAATTACTCCTCATAAAGCATTACCTCAGAACGGGGAGCGTCACAGGCGCTCCCTATTCTCATGTCTATTACTCTCGCTAGATGCCTTGAGCCCACAAAAAAGCAGCCTTTTCTGGCTGATTTTTTGATATTTTGGTGGAGTGTTCAGGCGGGGGAGCGCCGAACACCCCATGTATTACTGGTGGGGTTATGTGGACTTGAACCACAGACCTCGTCATTATCAGTGACGCGCTCTAACCAGCTGAGCTATAACCCCATCGATTTGGTGGAGTAACAGGGATTCAAACCCTGGACCTCCGCCTTGCAAAGGCGGCGCTCTAATCAGCTGAGCTATTACCCCAGATGCCCCCAGTACTACTATTTTACACTATCTTTTTTATAAAATCAAGTGTATAATAGGTATATGGATTGGAATTTTAGCTTTGGGTGGTTCTTCGTAGGAGTTTTAATTCTCATCGCAGGGACCCTCGTCACAGTATTCTATCAAAAGATTTCAGACAATATGGCGTCTGGTATCTCATCTTATGAGAGAGTCAAGCTCATTGGCGTTATCACTGCCATAGTCGGTTTTACCATTATGGCAAATTTACACACGTTAATTCTATCTTTCCTTGTAGATATAGTATTTAGTGGCTTCACATCAAAATAGCATCGTCTATGGCTTAAAATCACCATACAAGACCACTGTTGTCAGATTTGGGTCTCTTTCTCGCACCATTTCATCTACCGTTACAATAGTGTAGCCATCCGCTCTTAAATCATCTATGATTCCCTCCACTGCGCCAACCGTCGTATCGTATATGTCGTGCATTAGAATTACTGCTCCATCAAAAGCATGACTCCTCACCTCTGTTCTAATTTGATTACTATCACGTGTTTTCCAGTCTAGAGAGTCTATGCTCCAACCCATCAAAGGCTGTTTTACCACATTCCTAACTATATCGTTCACTGCGCCATATGGTGGACGAACATATTTAATGCAACCAGGACGCGCTAAGATACCGCAGATTGTATTCTCCGTTGCCTGTACCTCATTAGTTACTTCACTAGCAGAGATAGTAGTTAAATTACGGTGATTAGTGGTATGACTTTCTATCTCATGTTTTTCCTTTGAGGCGCGTTTTATCACTTCTGGGAATGCCGCCGCTCTGCTCCCTAGGGTAAAGAATGTTGCCTTAACATTCTTGGCTTTTAAAATGTCCAATAATTTATTAGTATACTCCGATGGACCATCATCAAAGGTTAAGGCAATTAGTTTCTTATCCGTTAAATCTACTGGCACTTCATTAATATCGCTGATTTTTACCTCTATCTTACCCAATAAAACATCCTTAAATTGGGTATCCTGCATAGAATTTCCTAATTCCCCACTTGGAATGTTCAGGCTATACACAATTTTGTTCACATCAGCGCTTCTCATGAGCGATAAAGGTAGTCCGACGAGCAAAAACATAATACAAATTAGGAGATAGATTTTCATCCACGGATATTCCCGGAAGAAACCCGTCCGACGGGGCATTTATTTTTCCCCTCCTAGTACGCATTGTCTCGCCCACTCATACATCGCAATACCGGCTGCTACACCAACATTCACACTTCTAGTAGAACCTAGACTCTCTATCTCTATAATCTCATCGCATTCTCTCAGTAACTCGTCTGATATACCGTTTCCTTCACTGCCGAACACTAGAGTAGTTCTTTGAACAAATTTTTTAGATGCTAGCGGCTTCACCTCTGGCAAGCCACTTTCTGGTGGCACATGGTTCTCTATTGCGACCAATTCACGCCTGTTTTTAGAATGTTCTTCATCCCCGTGTCTATTCCTCTGATCTGTTAGGAACTCTTCTGTAGTTGCCCAATGGCAAATCTCCAGATACTTATCTGTACACATTGCACCACGACGATTGTATTTTTTGCGACCGATAATATGAACTCGCCGAACATTAAAATTGTTCGCACTCCTCACAATTGTACCCACGTTGAAATCATGTTCCACATTTTCTATCGCTACTTCTAGTTCTGTCCTCTTCTCTGACAAGCGCGAAAAAACTTCCTCATTGGGAAGCCCTTTGAATTCATCTATCAGGTTACGCGTATCTTCCATGCCAATATTATAACATGAATTGTCAAGCATTATAGCACGAGTAAACCCCGATTATTCAATCGGGGTATTCTCTAATTGTTTCTCCAGCATCTCCTGCTCTCTCCGCATTCTGTTAGCAATGATTGAATTTTGATTATGCTCCAACCATGGGTCTATATATTCCTTACCAGTAATTTTAGTGGCTTCTCTGATATAATAGGTTTTCTCTAAAAGGAATTTTGACCTCATAAAAGATAGCTCTCTTCTGGTCATTTTGACCGCTTTTTCCGCTTCTACAAATGTTGGCATCGTATCATTCTCAATAAAATAATCCAGATAAAATTGCCGGAGCTCCTCTATTCGCTCGGGGCTAGGTTGCCACTTTGTTTTTGGAACAGTTCCTTTGAGGGGAACCATCGTAGCAACTGGCTTCTTGGCTTGAGGATAGACAGTGCGCCGTTCCTCAGTCCGTGCCCGCGCTTCTTTCTCCGTTTTGCGAAAAGAATACGCTTGCCACACCTGATCTACTGCATCAGAAAATGAACGATAGTGGTAAGCATACTCGTTCGGATCGGCCATAGCTGGATCCTGTCTTACTTCTTGGAAAGTTGGTTTCCTACCTAACTCTTCAATTTTTTTGAGCAAATCTTCATGCAGTTCTTCTTTGGTTCTCTTAATCATTTGATCACCTCCATTCACGAAAAAGAGAGAAATTAGTATGCATTAAAACCTTATTTGATGATGAAGAAATATTTTAATCTGCCTTGCCACCCACAATTATTTACATTATAACACTTTTCTTTATTTTTGCAATATACACAAAAAATCGCCCTCTCAGGCGATTCTCTAGTCTAACTATTTTAACCCTTCGGTTGTGCAATCTAATTGTCGTAATCATCTCAGTCGTAATTGCTTGCTGTCGGATCGTCGGATAACCGATGATAAATGTTATGTTTCAAGCTTACAAACATAACCCGACCGACCTAGCTACAAATGTGGGTCACCCCAAGACATTTGCGCATCAATTCCTTCTCTAGAAAGGAGGTAATCCATCGACACGTTCTCGTACCGATGCCTTGTTACGACTTAACCCCAATCATCTCCCCCACCTTAGGCCGCCGAAACGGACTTCGGGTGTTGGTGACTCTCATGGTTTGACGGGCGGTG
>JAFWHE010000016.1 GCA_017512045.1 Candidatus Saccharimonadota bacterium | reverse complement strand
CTACTGGCGCTACTAACTATACTAGATGACCAGTAGTGGCCAATCACCGTCTGGCTGTAAAGCCTACCCGTATCCCAGTAATAGTGGCCAGAATATACATACGACAATGGATAAGATCCTGCACCAAGGCTACCAGTGGAGTTAGAAAAGCAAAAAGCAGTAACGGGAATGACTTCCGCAATAATCTATGCTTATATGTATTATGCTTATGCTATAATGTAAATATGAAAATTGCGATTTTTACTGATGTCTTTTTGGAGGTACCAGGTGGTATTCCATCATCTATTCAGGCGCAGAGGAAAAGTTTGGAAAAGCTCGGTCACAAAGTAACTATTTTTTGCCCAGGTTTCGCAGTACCTAAGGGTGAGCATGATATAGAGCTTGTGCCGACACATAAACATCTCAAATTTGGTGGTGCTCCATTATCTAAGTCGCCGGAAAAAGTAGAACAATCTGTGATGAAAAAATATCCGCTTTTTGATTTTGATCTAGTACATGTCCACTATGAGGCGAGTTGTTCCCTGGCTGGGATGCGACTAGCGAAACGTTTTAAGATTCCGCTAGTTCAGACTATGCATGGACGTGAAGATATGGCAATCGCGGTCAATGTTCCGCATCCGTTTAAGCTATTAGTGGCAACTGTACTACAATTTTTACATAGCCAATATATTCCAGTAAAGATAAAAGTTCGATGCGACAACGATTTAGCACCATCCCTCACGCGAGCAAAAATGTGGACGATTATGGTAAACCACGCCAACTATGCTGATAAGGTAATCACTCCGTCACAACATTTTGCAAATAAGCTCAAAAAATACGGCGTTATTAAGCCGATTGTGGCGGTATCAAATGGCGTGGCCGACGATATGGTGAGGAGTTTAGGTGTACCAGTGGAGAAGCTAGTCAGAAAGATGAAGCCAGGAGAGCCGTTGAAGATTTTTTGGAATTCTAGAGTCTCCAAGGAAAAGCGCATTATGCCGTTTTTGCAAGCTCTTGCCATCATGAAAAAACCTTGTGAGTTCTCCGTCTGCGGGGATGGTAATGCATTTAAACAGGCACAAAAATACGCCAAAAGGCACGGTGTCAAGGCGAAGTTTTATGGTAGAGTTCCACATGATGAAGTGCTAGAAAAGATGCTCACTCAGCATATTTCTGCCACGGTGTCGTATGGGTTTGATACGCAGGGCTTGACTTTACTGGAAGCAGAAGCAACTGGTATGCCAGTGTTTTTCTGCGATCCGGATATGAAAGAATCAGTACCGCATGGTGGCGGTATTATGGCAAAAGGTCCTAGCGCAGAACAGATGGCAGCGATGTTAGACAGTATTGCTTCTCATTCAGAGATTATAGAAAAAATGAGTCATAATATGCTAAAACATCGTAAAGAAATTTTGCAGTCTACTCAGATGAAAAAGTTAGTTGCCGTCTATAAGAGTGTAGTTTCTAAATAGCAGATAAAGTTGCTTCGGCTTTTTGACCTGGGTTGTAGAGATTCATTGCAGAGATTTTCATAGCGAGAGTGCCACCCCAGAGAGAAATTGGTGTATAATGAGTCTTCTCAATTGGGACAGTAAAGACTTTGCCATCAGTCGCAACAATAATTTGCCCCTGATGGAACGTGAGGATGGTGGTAGAATAACTAAGTGTGAACTTATGCAAAGCTTCTACTACTGGCACGAGTGGCATAGAAAGTAGAATGACTTTTGGGTAATAAACTGCACGGAATAATTTTTGCACTTGCATCAGGGATGCGACGAAGAAAAGACTATCTCGTTCGATAATATTTGGCATTTCTGGTAGAATTAAATCTACGCTGTCTCTAGTGACTAGCACGGGTTGATTAGTTTCTTTGACGGCTTTAGCGATGGCAATAGCAGTAGCGGAATTACGGGAAAAATCGCCAATAAGGATTGATATATCTGATCTGTCCACACTTTCTCTTAGTGGTGTAGAATCAGCAAATGATCCAGATTCCGTGGACGGACAGAAGACTAACTCTGGCATTGGTGGTAATTTGTTTTTGAGACAGTCTGGCAGAACTATATGTAGGTTCTTGACTGGATAAGTGCGATTTAAAAATTCGGCGGAACGAATGACGGTAGAAAAGTTTTGAGAATTACCACCAATGATTGATACTGTGCCAGATTTTTGCTCAGGTATGTTCCATTCTAAATCCTTATAAGCTGGTAATTTGGTGATTTTTTTCCAATAATCTAGCTTCTCCATTTTGCTTCCTCTAATCCTTTCCAAAATCTAGACAGATAGAAATCGGACAGTGATCGGAACCTGTTATATCATCATAGATTTCAGCACTCATTAGATATTTTTCCAGAGATTTACTAATAAAGAAATAATCTATCCGCCAGCCGATATTCCTCTCTCTGGCACGTGCACGCCAAGTCCACCAGGTATATTTTTGTTCATTTGGATGAAGCGTGCGGAAAGTGTCCATAAAGTCAGCATCAATTAGATTGGCAATCCCTTGGCGCTCTTCCTTGGTATAGCCAGCATTATGTTCGTTGTCTCTTGGTCTAGCAAGGTCTATTTCTGTATGGGCAGCATTGAAATCACCGCAGACTACTACTGGCTTTGATCTTTCCAGATTTTTGAGATATTTCAGGAAAGCTGGATCCCAAAGTTGTTCACGTAGACCGAGTCGTGAGAGATCTTGCTTGCTATTAGGAGTATAAACGGTCACTAGGAAGAACTCTGGATATTCTACCGTCAGTATACGTCCTTCGCTCAGTGGGTTGCCATAAGCATCATCGTCCCACAGATAGCTCTGATTGATTTCATCAGAGAAACCTATAAAACTACTAAGGGGTTTAATTTTTGTAAAGATGGCTGTACCAGAATACCCAGGGCGTTCGGCCGAATTCCAGATTTCTTCGTATTCTGACAAATCAACCTCAGCCTGGCCTTTCTTGGCCTTAGTTTCCTGCAGACAAAGAATATCTGGTTGAAACCTAGAAATAGCTCCCTGCAAACTACCCTTTTTTAGGATGGCTCTGAGACCATTTACGTTCCAGGAAAAAATTGTATATTGCATGCTTTAGTATCTCCCTCTGTCTATATCGCGATTTTTGATGGTGGTACGTTTGTCATATTTCTTCTTGCCTCTAGCTGTAGCAACAACCAACTTGATATGTCGTTCCCCACCTAATAATTTGGTTGGCACAATGGTATAGCCATCTTGTTTAGCACGTGCGAAGGTGTGAAGCTGTTTCTTGGTTACTAGTAGCCGAATATTTCGCGCGGTGTCGGATCCAAGTGTGAGATTATTCAGCCACAATTCGCCATTTCTAATGGTGACGAAAGATCCTTTTAGTTGCACATGGTGATCGCGAATTTGGCGTACTTCCGGTCCAGATAAACTCATGCCACAAACAAGCTCATCGCCGAGTTGATAATCGTAGCGTGCTCGGCGGTTGACAGTGACGGAATCCGGGGTCTTTTTCTTTTTCATGCTATAATTATTATAACATGAGAATAGCTATTACTTCTGATACTTATCAGCCAATGACGAATGGCGTAGCTGTTTTTACGGCTAATTTGGCTAGGGGCTTAGCAAAGCAAGGTAATGATGTAGTAGTTATTATTCCTAGTACTTCTGGCAAAAAACACACCAAAGTTGATTGTGATGGGCGACTGAAAGAAGTTTATCTCACTTCTAAGCGCTTCCCTTTTTATCCGGACCAAATTCATGAAATTCCAGAAGAAAGAAGAATATTTGGCATCAAGATTCCTAGAGTGACATATAAGAACGGAATGTGGTTAGCTGTTAAACCTAGGAAAGAGATGAAAAAGATTTTGGACAAATTCAAGCCGGATGTTATTCATTCACAGCAGGCGGGGACGATTGGTCTAGCTGCGGCACATTATGCCAAAGAACAGGACATCCCATTCGTTTCCACGGGCCATTCTTATCCAGACAATTACACGGGCCAGTTTAAGTTGCTAAAACCAATTAAGAAGCCAGTAGATGCCGCGGTAAAAGCCTATCTCACTAATTATATGAAGAATGGTGAGTATGCTACAATGCCAACAGAGATGGCAATCAATGATTTGGTGCCAAAGCAGAGCAAACGCTTCAAAGTAGAAGTAGAAGCGCTCTCTAACGGTATTGATTTGTCACGATTCAAGCCACATAGTCCTGATTCCACTGTTTGCAAAAAATATCAGATTGACCCAAGCAAACAAAGAGTGCTCTATATTGGTAGGGTAGATCCAGAAAAAAGTATCAACGTTGTAATAGAAGCATTCTCTAAGATTGTAAAAGATTTTCCAAGAGTAGAGTTCATTATCGTTGGTGATGGTGTAGCTAAGGGTAAGCTAGAGGAAGAAGTGGAGGAATTAGGACTAAATGATAGAATTAGATTTCTCGGAAAAATTATGCCGCCAGAGTTGATAGATATTTATCGTTCTGGAACGGTCTTTGCTACCGCTAGTGAGACGGAAACACAAGGCATTGTCTTGATAGAAGCGGCGGCGATTGGCCTGCCGCTAATCGCAGTAGATGCTGGCGCTGTAAAAGAACTTTGCCAGAATGGCAGGAACGGCATTCTTTGCCATCCAGGCGATGTGAATGGCATAGCCAGAGCAATGCGAAAGATTTTGAGTGATAAGAAGCTTCAAGCACAGTATAGTGCAGAGAGTATAGAGATTGCAAAAAAGCACGACCTAAATCATACACTCAAGAGATTTTTAGAGATTTACCAGATGGCTATTGATGCTCAAGAAAGCTTATAATTTCTGTTGCCACTTTTTCTGGACACTCATAGTTGATTAGGTGGCCGGAATTGTCCAAAAAGATACTCTTAGCGCCGAGTTTTTTTGCTAATTTTTCAGTCTTGGCACGCGGCATCAAGCGGTCTTTTGCTCCAGAGATAAAAAGTACCTTGTTCTTAAATTCGAAATCGGCAATACAACAAGAAACAGAAAACTTAGCCGAGCGGAAAACATCTTTTTTTGTAGTATAGTCTGCGCCACAGGTATAAACAGTCTTTAAGGTCTGTTTCTTTAGTTTTTGATCCTTTGGCATGAAGAGATATTGCGTAGTAATGAATCCAATCATTTTGTTTGGTAGAGCAACGGTGAGTGGGGTTAAGGCAGCAAATGGCTTGGCTGGTTTGGCGGAGATAGGAGACATAAAGATAAGTTTGTTATTGATTAAATCTGGATAGCGTTCTGCAACGGCAGCGGCTACGATGGAGCCCATAGAATGTCCTACAATGACAGGCTTCTTGAGGTTTTTCTCACGGATAAAGTCCGCAATAAACTTGGCGTAATGCCTGGCGGAGTATTCTTTTAGAGTATGGCCACCAGCTGGTGGGATGCTGATGAGGAAAATATTGTATTTTTCGCTTGGAATGCTATCTGCTACGGCTTTTAGCCCTAGTTCACTCCCACGGAAGCCATGAATGAGAATTAAATCTTGCTTCATTTTTTGTAGATTCCCGCCTTCTTTAGTGCCTTGAGAATGGCAGGGCGATCAAAACCAATGATCTTTTCATCTCCGATTTCTGTTACTGGGATAGATGAAAGATTCATATTCTCTGCGTCTACTTCTTCATATTTAACACCGAGCTCATCCAGCCAATCCATCTCGGCATGACAATAAGGACACCAACTCGTAGAATAAACTTTTACTTGCATATTAAGCTAATTATAGCATAGGAAAGGAGAAAAATAGATAAAAATTACATAGAAAGCGCTGCATCTAGCTGTGGGTCACGCCCAGTATTGATATCATCATAAGAGCGAACGATTTCATTGTCTGGTGTGATGCCAGAGCCATTGATAGATGAACCGTTTGGCGTATACCAATGTGCAGTGGTAACTTTTAGGAGTGAGTTGCCAGATAGCTCAATGAGCGACTGAACTACACCCTTGCCATAGGTTTTTTCGCCTACAATAGTAGCTTTGTTATAATCTTTGAGTGCGCCGGCAACAATCTCTGAAGCGGAGGCTGTGCTACCATTAGTCAGAACGATAGTTTTCATATCGGATAGAATAGCTTGACCGTGTGCGGCGTAAATTGTTTCATCTGGTGTATGGATGGATTTTTGAATGATGACAGCTTTGCTATCAAGCCAGAGGGATAGGAGATCCTTAGCCGCAGAGACATAACCACCGCCATTGTCGCGAAGGTCCAAGATTACTTTTTTGATTCCTTTATCTTTGAATTCAGATGCCATCTTCTTGATAATCTCGCCTGTATCATTATCAAACCTCGTTACGGAGATAATTGCGGTGTCATCTTTATAATCCACATAGGCAGAGACGTTATTAATTTCTTCTCTGGTTAAGTCAAAAGAAATTTCTTGGCTATCCCGTACTACGGTGAGTTTTAGTGAAGTGCCAGCAGTACCACGTAATTTTGTGGCAATATCATTGGCGTCCTCACTGTAGACTTCTTCATCATTGACCTTGTATATAATATCACCGGCTAGTACCCCTGCGCGACTAGCTGGATTATCTGGTAACACGCGGACTATACGGACATAACCATCACGGTTGGCAATCACGACACCAATACCAGCACCGACTTCACCATGGAGTGATTTATAGAAATCGGAGGCTTCATTGGAAGACATATAGACTGTATATGGATCTTTAACGGAAGCGGCGATGCCTTTTTTGGCGTATTCTATCACGTCTGCTTTGCTGACTTCGCCATCGTATTTTTTGGTTAGTTCTGTATAAACCTCATCCAAATCTCCCCAATCTAACGATTTCGTCGTCTTAAACCCGAGGTAAGGAGAAAACTGAGTAGAAATTCTTTCCCAATTCAGACCAACGATGAAGCCAGTAATTAAGATAGCCACGCAGGCAACAATTACACTGCTCAAGTTGAGAGTAATTTTGCGTTCTGGTCTAGTTCTAGATGTATCAGCAGATGATGATTTTCTAGTTGTCATTATTCTATTTTACCACAAACTTATTCTAAAGGCGATCTATGTGGATGTAATTGTAATAGCTCACCATACTGGCCGGAATGACGCGTGAGCCGAAGTCGCCCCACTGGCCGCTAGCAGAAGAATAGGCGTTATTGTATTCAGAGATATTGATTGAGCCATCTGCATTAATGGATTCTACCCAGAAGACGTGTCCTAAGCCACCATCGTTTTGACCAATTACATTTGGTGCTGGAGTGTGGTCTACAATCCCCTTGCTACGGCCAACATCATCCCAAGTGTTTGCATTGCCCCATGAGATGTATAAGCCATACATCTCATAAGCTTTCCAACCAGCATAACTTACACATTCACAAACGTAACCACCGACAGAGTGACCATCAATAGATGTGCCATAGAAATCTTGCTCTTGCGGACAGCTAGCCTGCCAGCGATAAGTATTGGCGCCATAGTAAACTGGACCGTCATAGCGTTTGTATAGTTCTGGATGAGCATCCATGTAGGCTTTTTGAGCGGCGATTTGAGCTTCGCGGGCTGCCTTAGCATCTTCAGCATAGGCGGCGGAATCGCTCTCGTATTTAGCTACCAACTGCTGTTGTTCCGCCTGTGATGCAGCGAGAGAATCTTTCATGGCTTGCTGGCTAGCAATAACCTCTTCTACGGATTTCTTGTCTTCTTCTAATTTTTCCTTAGTGGCTTTGATCTCTTGAGCGGAAGCATTAATCTGGGTTTTTAGGGTATTGATACGAGAGCGTCTTTCTGCATAGTCGGAAATAGAATTAGAGCCCGCTAGGATAGTGATAGAATCGGTTTTTTCCTCAAAGTGAATTTCTATCAGGAGTTCCGCCAAGGCCTCTTGCTGTTCTAATAGTTTAGCCTGAGTGGCATCTATGCGCTCTTGAAGTTCCTTGGCATAAGCTTCGCTCTCTGCAATCTGAGCCATCATACTAGTAATCTCTATTTGTAGCTGATTGACTTTATTCTGGTATTCGTTGGCGGTATTTTTGGCTTCGTCAGCTTTGGCATTGGCCTCCTCTTCCCTGGCGACGGCGGCCATACACTCCGGGCTATTTTTACAAGCAGATGATAAGGCATAAGTAATTCCAGAAAAACCAAATACAGATGTAGTTAGCACTGCAACGGAGGATAAAATACAGAGTGTTTGTTTGTTGAGAGCTTTCATAAGCTCATCTTAGCATAAGCGTAATCAAAAGTAAAGAGTTTTTTCTCTATTTGCGTTTCCTACGATGGGATTTTCTAGTAGAAAGATATTTTCTAATCGCCAGAGTGGATGAGATTGTACCGATCAGGATACCAATCAGGATTGTTGCTACATAGACTAGAACTAGCCACTTGGATTCCAGGATATTATTAATAGCAGAGACATCTATGCCATATCTTTCTAGGTGTGGCGCTAGGATGTGAAAACCAAAATAGCCAATAGTGGTAGCTGTCACGCCGGCGATGACGCCAGAAATTTGCGCTTCAATCAAGAATGGTCCACGGATAAAGCTATTATCTGCGCCAACTAATTTCATCATGTAGATTTCCTCACGGCGAGAGAAAATAGCCATACGAATAGTATTAAAGATAACAAGGATAGAAATTGCCAGGAATACAATAGATAGCACAATACCACCATTTCTGGCGATATTAGCCCAGGAGGTGATAGTTTCTATCTCTGTACGGTTGACATCATAGGTTGGTAATTTGTCTGAGTCTATGTGAATGAGGAATTCTTTGTCTGTGTTGACAATGTTTTTTACTCCAGAAAGATCATTTACATCAAAGACTTTAATGCGCATAGTGGCATCCATACCAGAAATCATTAATTCCCTCATAGTTTCGTCTTCTAGAGTTTGCATGATATCTTCATTATCTTTGTTTTCCTCAATCATTTTCTGATATTCTTCTTCTGAGGTGGAAATTTCTACGCTTTTTACATTCTTTTCTGAGCGCATAGTGTTAGCCATACTGCTGAGGGTAGTGACATAAGTACCTGGTTCGAAATAAATCGTGATGTCAATTTTTTCGCGCATAGTATCAGCTGTGCCAGCCAAAATTACACTGGCAATAACTGTGATGAATAAAATGACTAGAGTGACAATCATCACCAATGTTGCTGCAACGGACAGCCAAATATTTCTAGTGAAACCAATTGCACCATATTTGAGGATACGCGATGAGCTACGAGCTTTTTGAATATTGCTGCTCTTACTCATGGTTTTGAGATTTTGCTTGGTGACTTTTTTATTCTTTGGCATTAGATTACCCTCCCAGAGCGATAGCGACGTGGATCTCTAATATTGACCGGAGTAGTGGCAGGACGCGCAGAGCGACGAGCTGGGCGCATGACGACTTGTTTCTTCTGAGCAGGCTTCTTAGCTGGTCTAGTACTGACAGTGTAGGCATTGGCATCGTATGGTTTGACGGTTTGTGCTGAACGTGTCTGCGTAGTAGATCGTGAAGTTTGTGCTGGTGCCTGCTGTGTTGGTCGAGCTGATGTGGCCGTTTGTGGTGCTGGAGAAACTGTGCGAATTACGCGTGGCGTAGGAATCGGAGCTGCTCCACTGCCATCCAAGCGATATATGCCATTAACCTTCTGATCTGCAACGATTTTTCCGTTTTTTAGTGTGACAACGCGTTTTTGGAGATTATTGACGATGTTCTTATCGTGAGTCGTAACGAGGAGTGTAGTACCGAAATCGTTAATCCTTTGTAGAAGTTCTATGATTTCTTCTGTAGTGAGGACGTCTAAGTTGCCGGTAGGCTCATCTGCAATTAGAATCTTTGGCTGGCGGGCAACAGAACGAGCAATGGCGACACGTTGCTTTTCTCCGCCGGATAGCTCGCGTGGGAATTTTTTCTCTTTGCCAGAAAGGCCAACCAAATCCAGTACCTTTGGTACGGTTTTTTCTATTTCTTTATTGCTCATGCCGGCAATTTCTAGAGCAAAGGCGACGTTCTCATAAGCGGTGCGGCCTGGTAATAACTTGTAATCCTGGAATACTACGCCTAAGCGACGACGATAATGTGGAATGTAACGTTTCTTAACATAATCAAGGTCAATTCCGCCAACGATAATCTTGCCAGAGTCCGGAATTTCTTCTTTTGTAATCATTTTGATTAGAGTGGACTTGCCAGCACCAGATTGTCCTACGAGAAAAACAAATTCATTTGGTTCTATATGAAGAGAAACATGGTCGAGCGCAGGATGAGCATCGCCCCGGTATTGCTTCGTGACTTCATCTAGTAAAATCATAATTCTATATTAGCATAAGCTGGGTATAAGCGCAAGAAGTATTGATATGTTATAATTAGGTAAGTATGGATTTGAAAAAATATCTAAAGCCACAGTATGGTATCGCGATTGCGCCGCTAGTTTTCGCTTTTTCTCAAGTGATTATTCTAGGATATAATTGGATATTCGGCGGGTATTTTGGTAATATTTCGCTCACTGTATCAAAATATGTTGGGCTAGATGTTTGGTCTTCTGTCCTGTTTGCGATTTGTAATTTCGTGATTGGTTTTTTGATGGTGCGTTACTATCTATATGCCTACAAAGGCCTTTCTAAGCTTTGGCTGGTTTTAGGATTTATACAGCTCTTTGGCTTTATCGGGCTATCAATTTTTCCGCATGTAGCATTCCTCACGGGAGACATCAAGGAATGTATAGTAAATCTCCATATCATGCTTGCTAGAATAATGTTCTTTGCAATGTTTGGCATGGCTTTGGAGAGACTTCGCATTGCTTGCGGTCGTGATAATCGTAATAAATTTGCCGCTAAAATTTGCTTGGCATTCTTGGTGTATGGAATTATTTATGTGTT
Organism: Candidatus Saccharimonadota bacterium; assembly: GCA_017512045.1. Lineage (GTDB taxonomy): Bacteria > Patescibacteriota > Saccharimonadia > Saccharimonadales > Saccharimonadaceae > Nanosyncoccus. The sequence continues at coordinate 12,117 of JAFWHE010000016.1, read as the reverse complement.
TGGCTATTTTATAAAAGATAGTTTTCTCTGGCACATAATGTTACTATGGGAGACAGGCTATATTTATGCATTCATGGGGATGTTGATTTTGACTAGAAAATAATTATCATAACGGCTCCAGGATGCTAATACCTGGCGACGCAACGCAAAGTGAAACCGTCGCGCTTATTACCGCTAAACGCTTTAACCAGGCGTGTACTAAGCATATACAGGCCGTAACTATCGGTGCTACTAACTATACTAGACGACCAGTAGCTGCCACGCAACGTCTGGTTGTAAAGCCTACCCGTACCCCAGTAATAGTGGCCAGAATGTACATACGACAATGGATATCTTCTAGCCCCTCTACTCCCACTCTCATTATCCCCATACCCATAGGTAGTGAATAAGTAGGACCAGGATTTGGAAGCGATATTTGCTATGATATAATTATTCTATGAACGAGAAACGCCTTAGTCAATTACAGAGTGATTTTAATGACGCTTGGAAAAAACTCGCAATAGACGAAAAGATTTCCGATGTAGAAAATTTAGAGAAAGAAGTTGCGAATCCTGATATCTGGAAAAATCCTGATATTGCGCGTGAAAAAAATGAAAAGCTTAGTCACCTGAAAGATTTTGTAGAAGATTGGCAAATCTTAAAAACCCAAATTAATGACATTTCTGAACTACTTAGTCTTGGCGAAGATGACTTGATTGCAGAAATAGACGTGCAACTTTCTGCCATGAAGAATAAGCTCAGTGACCTAAAGAAATCCTTGCGTTTTACTGGTCCGTTCGACCATGGCGATGCAATTATTCGTATTACTGCTGGGGCTGGTGGTACAGAGGCGATGGATTGGGCTGGAATGTTGGAACGGATGTACCTGAGATTTTTTGAAAAAAATAATTTTAGAGTAGCATTGCTAGAGAGGACTAATGGAGAAGAAGCTGGAATTAAAACTGCCGTCTATGAGATTGCTGGTATGGACACCTATGGCACGCTGAAGAGTGAGCATGGTACGCATCGCTTGGTTAGGCTTAGCCCATTCAATGCGGATAATCTTCGCCAGACGTCGTTTTCTTTGGTGGAAATTTTGCCTGTGATTAAGAATGATAATGAGATAAAAATTGACGAGAAAGATCTCCGTATAGATGTTTATCACTCTGGCGGACATGGTGGCCAAAGCGTGAATACTACTAATTCTGCTGTTCGCATAACGCATATTCCGACTAATACTGTTGTGGCGATTCAGAATGAACGTTCGCAACTACAAAACAAGGAAAAGGCCATGGAGATTTTGCGTGGTAAACTTGCTCAAATGCAGATAGAGCAGCAAGCAGAAAGCATAGACAAGCTTCGCGCTGGTGAATCTGCCTCTTGGGGGCAACAGATTAGAAATTATGTAATGCAACCATATAAACTAGTGAAAGACACCCGCACTAAATATGAGGAAACGGATGTGGATGCAGTGCTAGATGGAAAAATTGACGGATTCATAGATGCTTATTTAGAGATGAATCTTGGATAATGATTATTTTCAACAAAAAAAGACTCCCCCATAGGAGTCTTTTTATATGTAGTTTTTATACTATTCTGTCACGCCCAGCTCAATGCGCTTGAATTGACGTACGGTGATATTTTCACCGGTCTTAGCGATAGAATCTTTAATAAATTCTGCCACAGTCTTAGTGTCGTCCAGAATATATGGCTGATCCATCAAGACTTTGTCAGAGAAAGCCTTCTTTACTTGGCCGCCGATAATTTGGTCTTTCATCTTTTCTGGGCCTTTGAAATTAGCCTCAAATTCTTTCTTTTTGGCATCCATAACGTCTGCTGGAATATCATCCACAGAGACATAAAGTGGTGCCATAGAAGCAACTTGCATTGCAATTTTGTGCGCTAGATCCTTAAACTCATCAGTCTTTGCAACGAAAGATGTCTCGCAGTTGACTTCTACAATAGCACCGATACGGCCATCGTGGACGTAGGACTCGATTAGACCTTCACGAGTTTCACGATCGCCACGCTTCTCTGCCTTAGTCAGGCCTTTTTTACGCATAGCTTCTAGAGCTTTGTCGAAGTCGCCCTTGGCTTCTACTAGGGCTTGCTTAGCATCTGTGAGGCCAACACCAGAGAGTTCTTTTAGCTTTTTGATTTGTTCGATAGAAATTTTGGCATCTGCCATAAAACCTCCTTAATGGTTATTATTTTGTTGTTTTCTTATTAGTAGTAGGCTTTGGCGTAGCTTTTGGTGCTGCTGCTTTGCCAGATTTGATAGCATCTTTGACGTAATCCAAGATGAGGCTAGTGGCCTTGATTGAATCGTCATTAGCAGGGATGACATAATCAATATTAGTTGGGTCTACATTAGTATCTGTAATGGCAAATACAGGAATCTTAAGCGTGTTTGCTTCGCGGATGGCATTTTTATCTTCGCAAGCATCTACTACAAAGATAGCGGCAGGTTGCTCAGACATCTCCTTGATACCACCGTAGCGCTCATTGAGAAGGTCAATTTCCTCCTGGAAACGCTGGACTTCTAGCTTGTTGTAGCGATTTTCTAGCTCGCCACTTTCCATGCGACGTTCCAGATCCTTGATTTTCTTAATCTGACGATTAACAGTCTCTACATTAGTAAGAGTGCCACCAACCCAACGCACGGTGACATATGGCATCTCGATTTCTTCGGCGGCGGATTTAACGACGTCTTTCATCTGCTTTTTGGTGCCGACAAAGAGGACTTTTTTGCCACTTTTGGCAATCTCAGTCAACTTTGGTAGAGCTTTTTCTAGGCCTTCAACGGTCTTTTCTAGGTTGATAATATGTGCATTTTGGCGACGGCTATGAATATATGGAGCCATCTTTGGATGCCAACGGCTAGTCTTGTGACCAAAATGGGCACCAGCTTCTAGCAGAGCTTTCATGTCAATATTCTCTGACATTTATTTCCCTTTCTCTTCGTTTTGCAGAACTTAACACCGACTCAGCCTAGCTGGATACGAATCTATGGATCGTATCAGGTGCAGGAAAACTCCACAAAACTGCTTCGTTAAAATTAATAATATATTCATTATATCACACAGCTTGAAAAAATCAAGTAATTCTGTTAAGATAGGTATGTTACTATAGGTGGACCGCGCAAAATAGCGCGGAGTTGTATTTTTAAAAGGAGGTGGAAGTGTGAAAACAAATGCAGAATATGTGGTTGCAGATGTAATAAATTGCAACGACGAAAACCAACGGATTCATCTAAGGATACGCACTGAAGATGGCCAACTGATGTCAAGACGTCTATACAAAATATTAAAGGACGGTTCGTTTGTCTCCGCTCCGATTACGTTATACCATGACATGGCTGATGATTTGGAAAATATATTGGAGAATATTTCACCAACAATCAAGCAGCTGATGGACGAAAAAGTGCAGGAGGATGTCACTGATACCATAAAAAATATGCGAGCAAGTGAGTTCTTTTACAACAATAGCCAGCGTATCTTTTTCTGCCAGAAGTATTTTGTCTGCAGAATGATGGTCGCAGATGATATAAAAAGGGTTAAAAATCTTTTGCTATATCGTACTTACGAGGAAACACTGTCGGAAAACGAAAGGTTGTCTAAAGAACTTGAAGAGGCTTCTGGCAAAATCACACATTGATACCACATCCAAAAAAATAACGGCGAGTATTACACTCGCCGATTTTTCTGTGTAATGGGTGTTTACTTTTTCCATAATCTCTGGTATAATGATTTGTAATTATGAGTAAAAAAGATTTACATCCAAAAGATTATCGTTTTGTCGTCTTTTCTGATGAGGCAGCTGGCTATTCATTCTTGACTCGTTCTACTGCTCAGAGCGAAGAGACTATCAAGTGGACTGATGGTAAGGAATATCCTCTAGTAAAGGTTCAGATTTCTTCTGCTTCCCACCCATTCTTCACTGGTGAAGAGAAGATTATCGATACTGAAGGTCGCGTGGATCGCTTCAAGGCTCGTGCCGCAAAGGCTGCCAAGCTCCGTGCCAATATCGGTAATAAGGTCAAAAAGGCAGAAAAAGAAGCCGCCAAGAAGGCTGAAAAAGCTTCCAAATAATCTGTTAATACATCCCATCTATTGACATTTTACGTAAAGTGTGGTATAATGGGAAAATGTAGATAAAACCGCTCACAAAGGAGCGGTTTTTTGGTGCTATAATAGAGACAGTAGGCATTAACCCTAAGCATTTTATGAAAGAAGGTGAGATTTATGCTGAGTCAAAACGTTGACAAAATGTTCACGTATCTAAAAGGATTTTGCGCTGGGGCCGGCATGGGAGAGAGTCTTCATGCTCTGGGCTATATGCGCGAGAAGCACGATGGTCAGATTAGAAATGATGGCCAGCCCTACATCGTTCACCCGCTTGGTATGGCGTGCTATGCGGTGGCGCTTGGTGTGAGGGATGACAATACTATTGCTACTTTCCTACTCCATGATGTATGTGAGGATTGTGGTGTGGATGTCGATTACCTGCCATTTAATGACGTGATCAGAAAAGGGGTCAAGTATATGACGATTGGCGAGTTTCCGGGTGAGCAGAAGTTGGAGAAGAAGCGCCGTTATTACAATGAACTGCTGGAAAGTCCAGAATCCATTCTCTGTAAAGCTGGTGACAGATTTTACAATTTAACCACCATGGAAGGAGTAAAATCAGAGTCAAGCATTATCAAAAATATTGTGGAAACACATTGTATGCTTCTACCGATGCTAAAAATCGCCAAGGATAAATGGCCGAGATTGTCGGATGTCCTTTATGTCTATCGGACAAATATCAAATCTATCAACAATACTTTGGCGCATGCGCACGGAGTGACACTGAATGAAGATGGTACAGCAGATCCGACGATTGAATTTGTTCTTTCGGAAGATTATGGTCAGCAATCCGAAGAGCCAGCCAAGGAGTAATCTCAGTACTTTTAAAAGGCCCAGAACTGCTCTGGGTCTTTTTCTTGAGATTTTTTTGATATAATAATGATAATGGCAAGACGTACTAGAATTCGTGTTATCCCACTCGGAATATTATTTATTTTCGTTGCTTTTACAGTGATAACTGGCATTAGAATGGCAACACTAGATACGTCAATCGTTACAACTATGACTTTTCAGTTCCCTACTTTACCGAATTTGCAGGAACTAGGAAGTCCTAATTATGGCCAGCAAGCGGTAGCAATAGATGGGAAGATAGTTTATTCCAAAAATAATATTGAGTCCTCCGTAATGCCAATTGCTAGTACTGTAAAGACTATCCTTGGCCTGGCAGTAATGGAGAAAAAACCTTTCCCCCTTGGTGAAAAAGGGGAAAACATCACTATTACGAATGTAGATTATGCAGATTATACTGGCTATATTGCAGTAAATGGATCTACTACGCCAGTTGTGAGCGGCGAGACTTATAGCGAATATGATGCACTCGCGCTAGTATTCCTTGCATCTTCCAATAATATGGCAGATACTCTGGCGCGGTGGGCATTTGGAACGATAGACGCATACCATGAATATGCCATACAGATGCTAGCGAATTGGGGGATTTCTGATATTGCCTTTGGCTCTGATGCAAGTGGATATGATACCACTACAACTGGTTCGGCGGCTAGTCTTGCTCTGATTGCACAAAAAGTGATGGAACAGCCAGTATTAGCAGAAATTGTTAACATGAAAAATTATGATGCCCAGCATGTGGGTGCAATTTCTAATACTAATAAGCTCCTCGGCATAGATCGTATTAGTGGTGTAAAAACCGGATTCAATGGTGATTATGCTTCTGGTTATTGTCTAGTTAGTGGCTATGTAGAGGATGATCATACTATAACAGCTGCTTTACTCGGTGCGCCGACTAGGAATAATTCTTTTGCCGATAGTCAGGCCATGATAGAGGAAGTTCAGGCAATCTATATACCGACTACGATAGTAAAAGCTGGTGATGAAGTAGGATATTACGATGCGTGGTGGACTGAGAGAACCTCAATTGTAGCAGAAGAAGATGTGGCAATGTTGGGCTATGATGGGTTAGAAACATTTGCGGAATTAGAAATGTCTGACAATTCTAAACAGATTGCAACAATCGTTAATGGTAGCCTAGATTTGCGGATTGCGGATGAGCAGAAAACTGCCAAGGTTAAGACTACTACAGAAATAAAAACCTCCCCCAATCTGTGGGAGAGATTTCTACGAGTATTTGGCTGGGAGAGGAATTAATCCAGCTTTTCTTTTTTGTCTTTGGAATCTCTAATTGTCACTCCACCAAATCCACCAGCTGCCTCAATATAAATGGTGTTTTTGCTTTTTTCTGCCTTGCTCTTTCTATCGTCGCTAATTCCACCGAATACGAAACCAGATTTGCTCTTGACTTGTACATCTGCTGGAACGATAATATCTGCACCGCCGAATAAACAAAATGCTTTAACACAGACATCTTTTTTGATGACTGCTTTGCTAATATCGAGTTCTGCGCCACCAAATACCGCCACGATGTCGTCGCCGATAAATTCCTCTTTATTGTAAACTCTTTCGCTACCAGAGAAAATTGCTACTTGGGAATCGCTCTTGCCGTCTTTTTTGAGTTTTTCTATTTTTTCGTGAACTTCTGCATCGTATTTGCTGTGGAATATGCTTTTGCAAAGAAGTGACAGGCCCATTGCAATCAAGAACACAGCGAGGATAACTTTCCAAGCTACGTCCCAGCTAAATACGTCATTTGCTGCGAGGAGCAAGATGACGCCAATGCCGATGAATGCGAGACTATTAATCCACTCTTTTTCTGTGAATAAACTAATCACACTAGGCACAATGATGAAAAGCGTCCACCAGCCTTTAAAAAATATATCAATATCAAAAATTCCTAGGGCATTTCCACCGAAGATTACGCCAAGTGCAATCACGGCCAGGCCCCAGATAATTGCTTTTGTCTGTTTCATAAGTCCTTCCTTAAATTAAATGGTGGATCCAGCAGGGTTTGAACCTGCGACCTTACGAATGTGAATCGTACGCTCTAGCCAACTGAGCTATGGATCCAAAATTATGATATAATAATAACATGGATTTGAAAAAATATAAAGACGAGAAAGAAGAAATCACGGAGTTTCTGGCCCAGCCTAATGCCTATGCGAGCCCTGATTTTGCGGCGAAATCTCGCAGATTGTCCGAACTTGACGAGATAATTGCTTTGTCTGACGAGACGGAAAAATTGCGTCAGAATTTGGAAGAGGCTAAGGAATTATTTTCTGATCCAGAGCTCGGCGAAATGGCGCATGAAGATGCTAAAAATGCTGAAGCAAAAATCGCTGAAAATGAGACGAAGTTAGAGGAACTATTGATGCCACGTGATCCAGCTGATGATAAGCCGGCAATCATAGAAATTCGGGCTGGTGCTGGTGGTGATGAAGCTTCTCTTTTTGCGGGCGAATTATACCGTATGTATTTACATTATGCCGAAAATCATGGGCTGAAGGCTGAGCTAATTTCTCAGAACGAGAATGAGGCTGGTGGCATGAAAGAAGTGGTTTTCCGTGTAACTGGTGATAGGCCGTATGGTCAGCTAAAATTTGAAGGTGGCGTGCATCGTGTACAACGCGTACCGGTAACAGAAAGTCAAGGCCGCATTCATACTTCCACGGCAACCGTCGCAGTACTTCCGGAAGCTAGCGAGAATGAAATAGAAATCAAACCAGAAGATCTACGCATTGATATTTATCGTTCTGGCGGTCATGGTGGTCAAGGTGTGAATACGACAGATTCTGCAGTGCGTATTACGCATTTGCCGACTGGAATTGTTGTGGCAATGCAGGATGAACGCAGTCAGCAACAAAACCGCGTTAAGGCTATGACTATCCTTCGTTCTCGCCTAATAGAGAAGCAAAAAGAAGAAGAAATGAAGAACGCTTCTGCCGCTCGCAAAAGTCTGATTGGTACTGGCGATAGGAGTGAGAAAATCCGCACTTATAATTTCCCGCAAGATCGCATTACGGATCACCGTATCCATTATAATCGTTCTAATATTACTGCAGCGATGAATGGTGATATTGATGATATTATTGAAGAGTTAGTTAAACACGAGCGAGAGCTAGCAGCTGATGAATAGCAAAATCCCAGTAGCCTACAAGCGTGGGCAGCAGGATTTTTATGGCAGAGATTTTGATGTTTCATCAGATGTTTTAATTCCCCGCCCAGAGACTGAAGCGGTGATAGATGAGGTTATGCTGCTTGCGGGGAAACCATATCTTTCTGGTATGAAAGTTTCTGAGCGAAAATTATCGGCAAATCCCCTGATTTTAGATGTTGGCACCGGTTCTGGTTGTATTGCGGTTACAATAAAACTAGAACTACCAGAAGTTAAGGTTGTAGGTCTAGACATTTCCGATAAAGCTCTCCGTATTGCACGTAATAATGCGGACAAGTTCCATGCAGAGGTTGACTTCGTTAATTCAGATTTGCTTGGAAATTACCACGGACAAGAGCCAGATGTAATTGTGGCAAATTTACCATACGTAGATGAAAATTGGGAGTGGCTAGATAAGGATGCTCTATCTCATGAGCCAAGCTTAGCGTTGTATGCGGATGATAGGGGGCTAGGATTAATCAAAAAATTACTAATGCAGATTGAGGAATATGGCTGGCATCCAAAGATAATTTTAGAAGCTGACCCATGCCAACATGAACGGATTATAACATTCGCAAGAAAACATGGGTTCAAACATGCAAAAACAAACGGCTACACGGTGATTTTTTGAGCGTTACCCTTGTTGCGTTGTCGTTTTGTATGCCTCTAGCGTAATGTTAGTTGTATAGTCTTGTCCTTCACGGCGATATTTTATCTCGATAGTTGCACCAGTGGGGTATTCTCCAACCAGCGTAGAAAGCGAACCAGCTTTGCCGATATTGATGCCGTTGATTGCTAGTATGACATCACCAGACTTCAGGCCAGCCTTTTCGGCTGGGCCACCAGAAATAATAGAGCTATTGTCTGCTAAATATGCGCCATAATCTATGTCTAAATTATAATTTTCTTTGACTTCTGGGGTTACTGGCAAATATGCTACACCAATATACGCACGTTCTGCTGTGTCATTTTCAGTAACAGATTTTAACATTCCTTTGATGGAAGAAATTGGGATGGCGAAGCCAATGTTGTCTCCATAGGCGGATGTAGCGGTGTTGACTCCGACTACTTCGCCAGCCGCATTAACTAATGGACCACCGGAATTACCAGAGTTAATCGCCGCATCAGTCTGAATCATGTCAGAAAGTCGTTCATAACTGCCATAGCCACTACCACTGCTAGCAACCAAAGTTCTACCAGTGCCAGAAATAATACCAGAGGCAACGGAGTTTTGGTATTGACCGAGTGCATTACCGATAGTGATTACCTGTTGACCGACGGAAAGAGTTTTGGAATCTCCTAGTGTGGCTGCCTTCAGACCAGAGACATCGTTAATCTTAAGAAAAGCAATGTCATTGAGTGGGTCTGTGCCGACGAGTTTGACGTCAGTATAAGAAGTGCCATTGTTCATGATAATCTTAAAGTTCCTTGCGCCGTCTGCAACGTGTTTATTGGTTAAAATATAGCCGTCTTCACTTACGATAATTCCGGTTCCAGCAGCGGAGGATGTAGAATCTTGACCATACCAATTGGTGGAGTGATTTTCCGTGACGATGGACACTACACTTTCTGATACTCTATTAGCTACGTCCGCAATAGAGCCTTCGACAAACTGTGTCGCATTATTGAAATTCCAGATAGAGCCATTATTACGAGAATAATTATAAATAGAAAATCCCAGGCTGACACCAGACATAATCAGAGCTAATCCTAGAACTAATATCGTCGCCGAGCTAGCGCCCTGTTTTTTTGGTTTTTCTTCTGGTTTCTCTGTAACTTTTTGGGTTGCAGAAGCTTTAACTTCTTTAGTCTTTTTTGCCTTGGTTGCTTTTTCTGGCTTGTTTTTAGTATCTTTCGTATTTTTGCTCTTCGTATTCTTTGCTTTAGTAGTACTGGTTTTGGTTGATTTCTTGCTACTGGTAGTTTTCGCCATAAATTCTCCTTTTGTTTAGTTATTATACGTCAAAGATAGGATTACTGAACCAAATTACTAACGTTATTACGACTAATGAGCTAAATATTAGTGGTGTTGCTACTTCTGATATGTTGATTTTGCCTTCGTGCTTGATACTGGATTTGTAGATTCTACCGGATACAAAAGCAAAAATGGTAAGTAAAATTGATAGCTGTGGCACTAATATGCCAGTAGAGCCAAAGGTGTAAACAATCAGCCAGGAATTGCACAACCAAGCAATTTCCGCAGTGACTAAGCCACAAGTATATGTAAGCAGGCCGTATTCATTATCATCACTCTGCACTAAGAGGTGGCGTGATGCGGCGAAGCCAATAAAGAAGCAAATGATGGTCATGAGGATGGAATTAGAGCTGGCAAATAGCATCGTAGCGGCCATAGAGCCGAGGAAAACTGCTACGAGTGACTGCATTTCTGCGGCTAGCTCCGAAGAGCGAGGTTTGAGTACGATTAGCCAAAGTGTATACAATGCGGCAAGTACCGTATGAATGACGAGCCAAGTTGTGCCAGAACAATATGCGATAATAACAAAACTCACTCCGACAATTAAATCCACTAAGCTAGAGAGGATATTAATCCCCCAATAGCGTGGGCGAACTGCAAAAATTCTCCATTTGGAAATCAGCACTAGGAACACGCCAGGTATCCAACTTCTAGTAATAAAGGTGATTACAATAGAGCCAACGCCTAGTAGAATGTTCAGAATTACATGCAGAATAGAACTAATAATATTGCGACTTTTGCGCGCTAAAACATAATCAGCCATGGATATATTATATCAAATTATAGTGTAAAACAACATAAAAGATAATTATTATGGTATAATCGTCTTATGAAGAAAGGTTTAGAGATTAAGGCGCCAAAATTTTTCCAGAAGCATCCGATTGCGAAGGATATAGCTTCCCTGGTGGTATTTGTGGCGCTAGTGGTTGTGGGTACTCTGTTGCTGAATGCCTATGTTTTTCGCTCTTATAATGTGATTGGCGTTTCTATGGAAAATACCTTACATGGCAATGATCGGATTATCGTCAATCGTGTCCCTGTTACAATTGCTCATTTCCTTGGTCAGGAATATATGCCAGAGAGAGGTCAGATTATAGTCTTTGCTAATGGTAACGCTAGTGGGCCGATTACTTGTGGAGAACAAGAAAATACGCAGGACCAATATATTATTAAGAGGGTAATTGCCTTCCCTGGTGAACGCGTGACGGTATTTGACGGAGTATTAACGGTTTATAACGATGAACACCCAAATGGCTTTAATCCAGATGAAACTACTCGCAAGTCTGATACTGATGGTCCGAAATCATATACTTCTGGCGAGGTGGACGTGGTTGTGCCGGACGGAGAGATTTTCGTATCTGGTGATAATCGTGAAAATTCGTATTCTTTTGATTCGCGTAATGGGTTGGGGACGATTCCGCTTTGTAGGATTATTGGCCCAGCGATATTTAGGATATTTCCGTTTGATAAGCTAAGGTTGTTCTAGAGCTGATATGTATTTTTAGGCTTGCCTTTCCTATTCTAATTTTTTGTATACCTTGGTTTTATCCTCGTCAAAATTAGCTCGTAATTCCTTATGTAATGAAATGCTACGCTTCATTACATAAGGTAATTACTCATAATTTTGACAGAGGTAAAATCCGCTTTTAGTATACAAAAAATTAAATAGTAAAGTCAGCCTCAAAATCATATCTTTCCAACTCCACTGGTAGCCTTAGTGCAAGATCTTATCCATTGTCGTATGTATATTCTGGCGACTATTACTGGGATACGGGCATGCTTTACCACCAGTCGTTGCTTGGCTACTACTGGTCGTCTAGTATAGTTAGTAGCACCCTTAGTTACCGCCTGGATATGGGTAGTACACGCCTGATTAAAGCGACTAGCAATAATAAGCGCCACGGGCTCGCTCTGCGTTGTACTATTAGGTTATCGCGCTAACTTAGTATCAGCGCACTGGGCGACCTAAATATTTACTACTGGTATACTGTGGGTACATAGTATCATCAATGTTGACTCCTAAATAGTACGAT
>JAFWHE010000015.1 GCA_017512045.1 Candidatus Saccharimonadota bacterium | reverse complement strand
AGTAGGACCAGGAGGAAAATATTCAATGAGTAGCGCGATTCTCAATTATGTGCTAAAATATGTCTTATGTTGGACCGTCGCCAAGTGGTAAGGCAAAGGGTTTTGGTCCCGTCATTCGCAGGTTCGAATCCTGCCGGTCCAGCCAAATAGTTACATAATGTTTTATAGTTCTGTCAAGAACTTATTTTTTATGGTAAATTTTACCAGCCAACAGGATATTACATGCAATAGTATTAAGAGTTCTCCTCCACTGGTAGCCTTGGTGCAAGATCTTATCCATTGTCGTATGTATATTCTGGCAACTATTACTGGGATACGGGTAGGCTTTACAACCAGTCGGTGTATGGCAACTACTGGTCGTCTAGTATAGTTAGTAGCACCGATAGTTACAGCCTGCTTATATATAATACGCGCTTGATTAAGGCGTATAGCGTTAATAAGCGCCGCGGGTTCGCCCTGCGTTGCGTGCTTTATTGGCACCAACCGCACCAATGCTACCGCACGGGATAATTTAATGACTGGTGCATCGCTTGGGTATAGTGGGTATTTCTTTGATACGTCGCTAAGTGACATTGGCAGTATCGGAGTTTGGTGGTCATCCACTATTAGCAATAATGTGAGTGCGTATTATTCAGACATTACAAAGACAAACCATGTCGGTCCACAAAACAATAATAGCACTAAACGTAATGGTCGCTCAGTGCGCTGCAAAAGGTATATAAAGCCTATACGTATAATTATCAGATTCCATTCACAGTAATCTATGCTAAAATATACTTATACGAAAAGGAGTTTTTGATGGAAAAAATCATAGAGGCGAAAAACCTCACCAAAATCTATGGCAAAAAATCAAACAAATTCACTGCGCTAAAAGATATTGATTTAAGTATTTATAAGGGTGAATCCGTTGCTATTGTCGGAAAGTCTGGTTCTGGTAAGTCTACACTGATGCATCTCTTAGCTCTACTTGATAAACCCACTAAGGGAACCGTTTATATAGATGGCAATGATGCTTCCAAACTTAAGAATCGCGATCTCAATAAGCTCCGCAACGAGCGCTTTGGCTTCGTTTTCCAGCAATTCTTCATGAATTCCAATGACACTGTACTAGAAAATGTTCTACTCCCACTCAAAATTGCCAAAAAAGGTCGCAAAGAGCGAAATCGTCTAGCCAAAGATGCATTAAAGGTCGTAGATTTGGAAGCAAAGGAGGAAAACAAAGCAATCAATCTTTCTGGTGGCCAAAAGCAGCGTGTGTGCATTGCTAGGGCCGTAGTTAATGACCCACAAATCATCTTTGCTGATGAACCAACTGGAAATCTAGATTCTGCCACTGGCGACAAAATCACAGACTTATTATTTGACTTAAACAAAAACAAAGGCGTCACACTCATTATTGTCACCCATGACGAAGACTTAGCAAAATTATGCGGCAGAATCATCCGTGTTTCTGATGGCCAGATTATATCCGACCAGACAGTCCGCAAAGATAGCCACCAAAAAGCCTCTGAGCGCCTAGAAAAAGAAGCCGCTCGCGTCAAAAAAGCCAACAGGGAGAAGTAAAATGAAGACATCTGATCTAATTAAGCAGTCAAATCATAATTTATTTCGCAACAAAGCCCGTACTATTTTGACGATTTTGGCTATTTTCATCGGCAGCTTCGCCATTTGTACTACTACCGCTATCCAGACTGGTGTCAATTCTTTTATCGATAGCCAAGTAGCATCATTTGGCGGTGAAGGATTCATCCAAGCTTACGGCAAGACCGAAACCGATACGTCTCAAGCCATCCAAGATATGCAGATTGGCCGTCCAAAAAAATACAACGATGGCAATACTAATGAGATGGGGCAGCCAGCCATTACGGAAGAGCAGATTGAGCAGTTCAGAAATATACCAGGTATTATCAAAGACACCGTCCTAGTCGGTAGATTCGGCACCGTTACTTATGTCCAGAGTACAAAGAATAATGAGCGCTTCACCACTCAGCTCAACCAAATGACTACCAAAACCGTCCACTACGATATGGTTGCTGGGACTAATATTGATAACAATACTGATGAATATCAAGTTCTGCTTCCAAATGACCTCTGGGTAGAAAGTCTAGGCTATGGTAGTTCAGAAGAAGCTATCGGACAAAAACTAGACTTTGTCTGGTCTGATCCAGTTACAGCTGAACTGAAGCATTTTCCAGCCACTATCGTTGGTGTGCAAGCCCCATCCGTATTAAACTCTGCGGCTGTCCTCATCAATACACCACTCAATGATGCACTTTATGCAGAAAACGTCAAATATCTCCCTGCCACAGAAAAAGGCAAGGTCTTCACAGTGGCCGCAGAATATGATTACGAAAAATACTCTGCCGACGAAATCAAAAAAGCCATCTCCGACATCGGATTGGAGGGTATGACCGTAGCAGATATTATCGGTCAAATCAAAGGCTTCTTTGATGCAATCACCACCATCTTCACTGCCTTTGGTTTCATCGCGCTGATTGCTGCATCTATCGGCATCGTCAACACACTTTTGATGTCTGTTCAAGAGCGCACACGCGAAATTGGTTTGATGAAAACTTTTGGTATGTCCAAAATCAAAATCTTCTTCAGCTTCGCGCTAGAAGCGACGTTACTCGGTTTCTGGGGTGCAATAGCAGGTCTAACCGTATCATTCTTACTCTGTACCGGTGTGGATAATGTTGCTCATACCAGCGATGGTTTTCTCAAAGCCTTTCCGACGATGCATCTAGCAGAATTTAGCCCAGCAGTATTTATCCCAGTCGTCCTTACTATCATGGCAATCGCCTTCATCGCTGGAGTACTTCCGGCTACCAAGGCTAGCAAGAAAAATCCAATTGACGCTTTGCGTTACGAATAAGGTTATGTGAGGTGGTATATGAAATTATTTGATACTATTAAAACTGCTAACCACAATCTCTTTAAGAGCAAGACTCGCACGTTTTTGACGATTCTGGCCGTATTCATCGGTAGCTTCACTATCATTATGAGTAATGCCGTTAATGCTGGGGTAAATGATTTTATCGATAAGCAAGTTGCATCTATCGGCGGTGATGGATTTATAGAGGTAATGCCAGCCACCGCTTATAACCAAGTTGCCGATATGATGCAAGGTGGTGCCAAGGTGAAAGAATATGATGAAAAATCTGGTGGCAGTATCCTTGGCGCTAACATCTCCAATGCTGATTTTGAGAAGCTAAAATCCGTAGATGGCGTCAAGAACTTGGAGGTATTTCATATGCTGAGTACTGAATGGATGAGACTCCAAGGCGCAGAGAAAAAATATAATGTTAATGTGGAATATTTTCCAATCAGTGGCTTCAATGTGGACCTCTCGGCCGGGCGGATGCCAGATGATAATTCTCCTGCACGCGAGATTATTATTAACGAGGATTGGCTAGAACCACTAGGCCTCAAAAACGCTGATGATGCTATTGGCCAGACCGTAGAAATTGCTATCAAGCAAACTGCTAAATGTTACATCCAGCCAGAAAATTGTCTAGCAATAGTTTCTGGCACCATTGTCGGCGTACAAGCACCAGGCGTACTTACTATGGATGGCGATTTGCATGTCAATAAAGCCTACGACAACGAGTTGTATGAGCTCTCTATGGAAGGTATACCGGAAGCTAGCCGTGAGATTTACTTTGTTATCGGCGATGTAGAGCCAGACAAGATAGAGGAGATTCGCAAAGCTTACCGTGAACTCGGTTATGAATTTATCACGATAGACGATACGGTCGGCATGATTCGCACTTTCTTTGATGCAATCCTGATAGTATTTAATATATTTGGAGGGATTGCCCTACTAGCCGCTGCTATCGGCATCATCAATACACTCTTTATGTCCGTCCAAGAGCGCACGCGTGAGATTGGCTTGATGAAGGCTATGGGTATGGGCAAAGGTAGCATCTTCTTCAGCTTTTCCACAGAGGCGATTCTACTAGGATTCTGGGGGTCGGTTTTTGGAATTATTATTTCTATGGTTATTGGGACTATTGCTAATAATGTCGCGCACAACACTTTCCTCGCCGATTTTCCAACTTTCCAATTAGTGATTTTCAACCCACTCAATATGACGGTTATTACGGCGATTATTATGCTTATCGCCTTTATTGCTGGGACTGCACCAGCTCGCCGTGCGGCGAAAAAAGATCCTATTGATGCCTTGCGTTATGAGTAATCATCTCTGTTATTATTGACTTTTTGTGCTATCTGTGATATAATAAAGTTATGAGCTGATTTTAAGCTAGTTTTTGCACCTTAAAACTATTCATAAAGGGGGTTTATTTATGAAAATTTACAATGTGAGAGAGAACTCAATTCCAAGATCCACGATGTATTCAGAAGAAATTGAAGCGACACTAGCCGTAGCAGAACGCTTATTAGCAGAAGATAATGGCAAGTGCTCATTTGTGCTAAGAGGACAGGCAGACGGCGGGATAACAAAGGACTTATTGCAATTCGATGCTGGCGATGGCACTTCCACGCCATTCTCAGTATTGCATCGCAAAGCCGATCATCTTATCGATCAATTGCTAAACGATCAATTTGAATATGATGCAACTAGTCCAGAAATTATTCACAGACCAAATAATACAGCGGCACTCGTTCTACCAACTACACACGGATCTTTCCTATGCTCGGTGGCAACATTGAAAAAATCCAGTGTAAATATTACTAAATTACTGGTTGCTATTGCACGTGCCTTACACAGATTGAGCGAAAGCGACACGGTACTAAAAACATCTTACGATGATGTTTACTACGCAGCATGGGAAAAAGACCCAAAAACACCAGAAATAGAGAAATGTGTAGATAGTCTATTCAACAACTCTAGCATCCAGGAGATAGAAGCCTGGAAATACTGGCGCAAAAATGCCGGTGACTTGGCTTTATTCTTTGAGGAGGGATAGGGAGGACCCTCGTTTCGCATGAATCGTCACCCAATCGGGTGGCGATTTTTCATTGTGGTAAAATATGTTATAATTATAGATATGAAACTTCCTCTCACTATTTCTGGCCAGAAAATCACAATAGAAAAACTTGTCCCCGGCGGACAAGGAATTGGTACTCTCGCACAATTGGAAAAACCATCCACCACTGACGTTAGCGCCATCCAACGCACCGAGAGCCTCATCGGCAAGAAAGGCTTTTTCTGGAATACTCTCCCAGGAGAAATCGTAACCGAGTTCACCATTACCAGAAATAAGTCCAAGTATTATGAAGCAATTGCTGAGAGAATAGAAAATCCATCTCCACATCGTACAGAGCCAAAGGATGAATGCTTCCTCTCTACCTCCCCTTGGCAAATGATGGACTATAACTATGAGCTAGAACAAAAACGAGAACTCCTAATAGAAGTTTTTCGCCAAAATCATCTGGATATTTCTGCGATGCTTGACAGTGTAACAGTGCAGACTGATGGCAAAGATTTTTCTTATCGCAACAAAATGGAATATGCACTGTATTGGAATATAGAAGATTCCAAGATTAAATTGGCCTTCCATCAACGTGGTTCGCATCGCAAAGTACCAATCGCACAATCATCCATCGAACGCCCAGAGATTTATGAGAAAGCTTGTCAAATTATTAACGAGTTAAACGAACGTCACGAAGAAGCGCGCAAATACCAATCACTACTACTTCGTACTAACCAAAAGGGTAAGGTATCTGGTGGTCTATATGAAAATCATCAACCACATCCGGTTTTTTCAAATCTCTCTGACACAATTCTAGGCATGGAATATTCTTACTCTCCTAATGGATTCTTCCAAATCAATCTGCCAGTTTATGAGATGGTGCTCAAAGAAATTCAAAAACATATCACTACGGAAAAAGTTCTGGACTTATATGCTGGAGTCGGCACAATCGGACTCTCCATTGCACGCGATAAAAATCTAGTACTAGTAGAAAGTAACAAGGCTGCCTATGTAGAATTGGAAAAAAATTGCAACAAAGTCGCTGGAGCCAATAATATCACTCCGGTACTCTCCAATTCCGAAGACGCGCTTGACTATATCGCGCCAGACCAGACTGTTATCGTTGACCCACCACGTGCCGGTTGCGATAAGAAACTACTTGAAAAACTCCTAGAAGTTAAGCCAGGGAAAATTATTTATCTTTCTTGCAATCCTGCCACTCAAGCACGTGATATTGCAATCTTGACCGGAGCCAACGTTGCAATGACTGCAAGCCAGCAAGCAATATCCGCAATTTATCAAATTGAAAAAATCCAACCATTCAATTTCTTTCCTCGCACACCACATTTGGAAAATCTCATTATTTTATCGTTGCAAACTACCACAAAATAACCAGAAACCCAGCAGAATTCAGCCCAAACCACCATTTGAATCGTGTTATAATTAAGATATGAAGATTACGTTTTTAGGTGCAGGAGTTTTTGGTAGTGCACTTGCCAAAATAGCAGAATATAATGGACATGAAGTTCGTTTTTATGACCCGATTAAATATCCAGAATTAAAAATTGGAGACGTGATAGACGGAGCAGATCTGGCCGTTTATGTTGCACCATCCAATGCTTACGCAGATATCTTACCAGAATTACCAGATAATCTCCCACTAGTCTGCGCCAGCAAAGGATTCCTATCAAAAACACCGTTTGCTAGATTCAAGGATTTTTCTGCACTCGGTGGAGCCGCCTTTGCAGATGATGTGCTCACCGCGCTGAAGGATAGTGCCGAAAGCACCGATGATAGCGAAGACGATACTAATCTCAATGTAAAGGAAATTGGTTTTACTGCTAGCTCTGCTACACTAGAACAAATTTTTTCTACTGAAAAAATCAAAGTCGAATATACAGAAGACACGCTCGGCATCATGCTCTGTGGCGCACTCAAGAACGTTTACGCCATTGGTGCCGGTATGTATGGTGATGGTTCAGTACCAATATCTTATCTAAAAACAGTAATCGTAGAAATGGCCGATATCTTAGAGGCGAATGGCGCTAGCAAAGAAACTCTGAAATTATCCTGTGGCGCCCAAGATTTAATGTTATCCTGCACAGAAGGCTCACGCAACTATCGCTACGGCGAGCAACTAAAGAAATCTATCTCAGAAAAATCCACATCAGAAAACCAACCAGAAACTATAGAGGGCGTTTCTGTAATTAAATCATTACCAGATCATCCTGATTTTGCCTTGCCAGAATCGGCTAATATTTTCCGTGAGATTGTGGCCGCAGTAGAATCCAACATCACCCGGAAAGGATAGCTGGATATGCCAACACTCAATGAGGCTCAAAAAACCGCTGTAGAATATATGGATGGTCCGCTCCTCGTGCTAGCAGGACCTGGCACAGGGAAGACTCAACTCCTCTCGTCCAAGGTAGAATACATTCTCAAAGAAGCCGATGCCAGCCCAGATATGATTCTTTGCCTTACCTTTACAGAGTCTGGCGCCAGTAATATGCGCGAGCGCCTATATTCTATCATTGGTCCAGATGCAGGCAAAGTCCATATTCATACCTATCACTCATTCGGGTCAGACATCCTCGCGCAATATAAGAACTATACCAATGAATATGATCGCGACCTCGACGCCGCGATAGATTCCGTCACGCAAAGTATCATCATTAAGTCTATCCAGGATAAGTTGGATCCATTTGACATTCTAAGAAAAACTGATATTTCCACCATCCTCAGCATTATCTCTTCTGCCAAGTCTGCCAGCCTAACAGGGAAAGATTTGGAAATTATTGCCAAGAAAAACATCGCCGATATGGAACAAATGAATTCTAGACTAGATGCAATTCTCTCTACACTAAAGAAAGGCGAACGTCTAAAGTTTGATGATGGTGTAATGAGAATCTATCGTCCAATTCTGGAGGTCTTTGAGGAGTATGCGAGTGAGAAGCCTATACTTGGCAATATTTACAGTTGTGCTAATACTTACCGCGATGCGTTACAGCTCATCATAGATAACGGAATGGCCCAAGAAAAGCCATCTATCAAGCCACTGTCTGATTGGAAACGCAATAATTTTGAATTGGATAGCGACAATCATTGGCGTCTAAAAAATTATCTAGCGAATTTACGTCTACTCAGCCTTTCTCATATTATGCAAGAATACGAGAAATATCTAGAAACTTCTAGTCTTTACGATTTTGCCGATATGATTCAGCAAGCAATCAAGATTCTAAACGAAGATGAGGGATTCAAAAAGACTTTGCAGGAAAAATATCAATATATCCTACTGGATGAATTCCAAGATACTAGCACCGCGCAGGCGGAATTGATTTATCTTTTGACTGATTATGACCAACCACAGATTATGGCCGTAGGTGATGACGACCAAGCGATTTATGCTTTTCAGGGCGCCAATGTGTCCAACATGAAAGATTTCAAGAAGCGTTACAATGCCGCTAGTATTAGCCTGGTTCAAAATTATCGTTCTTGTGGGGAAATTATAGATTTGTCCAAAAAGGTCCGCGAACAAATTATGGATTCCTATTCCAAAACAGAAGGAGAAGTAAAAGACCTAAAAGCCGCCAAATCTGGCACCGCTGAAATTACGCGCCACGAATTTTTGGAAGACTCTGCCGAGTATCATTGGATTGCAGAACAAATTCATCGACTTATCAAATCTGGCGTTAAGCAATCGGAAATTGCCGTCATCACGCCTAAGCACAGATTCGTCACACCACTCATTCCATATCTCAAAGAATACGAGGATATTAAAATTGCCTATGAGAAGCGTGACAATCTTTTTGAAGACCAAAAAATTCATGAACTTTTCACATTGGCACAGTTCGTTTATGGCCTTGCGCAAGGAGAAAACGTCTCACATATGCTACTAGAGATTCTATCTTTTGAATTTCTAGAAGTACCACCACTCTCCGCTATCAAAGCTGTAAATCGTGACCGGACCAAGAATAATAACCCGCTTGATTATCTCACCTCGCTGAAGGATGAAAAATTGACTAGTGTGGCAGAGTTCTTAGCCGAACTAGCTGGCAGGGTAGAAAACACTCCACTAGAACTATTTATAGACTATCTCACTGGCACTGCTATGCTTCCATCTGGCAATAAATCAGCTTTTCTTGATTATTATACTAATGGCGGTACGGAATATAGCAACTTTGAGCTATATGATAATCTCCATGTTTTTCGCGAAGCCATCCGCAAACATTGCAATACAGAAACTCCAAAACTTGCCGACCTCGTTAGGTTTATCAATGACTATAAGATTGCTGAAGAACCATTAAATAGCACTAGCCCATATCGCGAGTCGGCCGATGCCGTCCAGATTATGACCGCCCACAAGAGCAAGGGGCTGGAATTTGAATACGTTTTCTTAATTTCTGTGAATGATAAGGCGTGGGGAAACGCAAAGGGGAATAACGATCGCACTTCATTACCAGTCAATCTCACACAAATCAGACATACTGGCAAGACTGACGATGAATGTTTGCGCCTGTTCTTTGTCGCTATTACCAGAGCAAAGAAAAACCTAATCATGACTAATTCAGTTCAAAATTACTCCGACAAAAAACCAGGTCACTTGCAATATTTAGCCGAGGCAAAAACTAGTGATGACAAGCTCCTTTCACCGTATCTACCAAAAACCACCGAGGAAGTCGTGATACATTATCAGGGTCTATCCACAGATGAAGAAAAAAGCGACCTCACCACCTCTTGGATTTCCGCATACCAAAAACCAGATGGTGATATTCGCGAAATCTTGCTGGCAAGGTTAGAGAATTATCGCCTCACTGCTACCGACTTGACATCGTTCATTGATATTTCCTATGCTGGCCCGCAAAAATTCTACGAAGAAAGAATCTTGCGCGCACCAAGTGAATCATATTCTGAGTCACTAACCTTTGGCAATATTATTCACTCTACTTTTGAACAAGTAGTAAACCAAAAACTAACCGATGATGAAGCACTAAATTTCTTCCATGAGCAGGTAAAAATTGCCAACATCCCAGAAGATGAGCTAGAAAACTTTATTAAGAAAGGTGAAAAATCTCTACGTAAATCCCTGGGGACATTTGGTAACATCTTGCGTAGTGAGAGCGTTAAAGCAGAAGTAGACCTCTCACACGAACATCCGACACTGGATAAAACGCCGCTCAAAGGACGTATTGATCTTATTAGAATTGACGAAGAAGAGAAAGCAATTGACATTTATGATTACAAAACCTCTGGCTTCAAGAAAGAAAACTGGAGCTCACATCCAACCTTATATAAATACATGCTCCAGCTCGGATTTTATAAATTATTACTCAATCTTTCTCCAACTTATAACAAATATAAGATTCGCTCAGCTCAAATTCTTTTCGTAGTACCAGATAGCGATGACGGAGAAGTCCATCTTAAATCATACGAATATAACGAAGCTGATGAAGAATTGCTAAAGAAACTTGCCGTAGCAGTTTACAACCAAATCAAGAGTCTGAGTTTCTTAGATAATCCAAATCTATTTATCAAACCAGACAAAGACAGGGGATTAAAAGATGTCAAAAACTTTGTCGAATTGATACTTGACACATCAGAAGAATAGCGATATAATAACCCGGTGTCTATGAGGTGTCATAGAGGTAACTTATTGTTTTGTCTTCTTTGAAAGGTGGTGACTTATGTGCCAACAACATACAACTGTCCCAGATGCGGAAAAGTTTGCCTCACAGAGAAAGCAGCCGCAGCGCACTGCGCAAAAGAAAAATGCAGAAAATGCGACGGGAAAGGCATTATCGTCGGTTTTCTCGGACCGAATCAAGTCTGCCCAGTCTGCAAAGGTTCCGGTGTTGTATAACGACATTTTATATCACAGAAGACTACTCAATTTATTAAAGGCGGAATAGTTATTCCGTCTTTTTAATTTCTGCACGCAAGTCGTCTGTATTTTTACACATCATTAATTTATTGCGCAATTCTGCGGCACCGTCAAAACCTGAGAAATAGATTTTAATGAAATGTTTAATCGGTTCATACGGATAGCGTGAACCACGAGATTTCAACTCTTTTGCACGTGCGTCAAATAAGTCCAGATGATACAAAAATAGTTCCTGCAGTTCTGCTCGTGTTGGCTGATGATGGGTGAAACAGTATGGATTCGCAAACACTCCACGCCCAATCATAAAACCATCCACACCTGGATATTTTTCTGACAATTCCTGCGCCTGAGCCAAATCTCTAATATCACCATTAATAATTAGTTTCGTTTCTGGCGCAATATTATCACGCATTTTTATGATTTCTGGAATCAGGTCATAGTGCGCTGGGACCTTTGACATTTCTTTACGTGTGCGAAGATGTACTGTTAATGCTACAAGATGCTGGCCTAAAAGCAGTGGAATCCATTCCTCATATTCATTGCAAAATGTAAAACCGAGACGAGTTTTAACAGAAACCGGCAGAGAAGTGGACTCCTTGGCTCGCTTAATACATTCTATGGCAAGATCTGGAGTTTTAATCATTGCAGCACCACCACCGGCTTTATTGACATGACGATCTGGACAACCCATATTAATATCCAATCCGTCAAAGCCTAATTTCTCCAAATGCGAGGCAGTCTCAGCAAAATGCTCTGGATTCTTACCCCAAATTTGCGCCACAATTGGCGATTCTAAATTAGGAGATTCTGACACAATTTTAGAAGTTTTGCCTGCGATATCTAGGCGTTCCAGCGCATCATGACGACCCTTTTCTGACGCAAAAGAGGAAACATTGGTAAATTCTGTAAAAAATACATTTGGGCGACCAGCCCTCGCTACAACCTGCCGAAAAACCACATCCGTCACACCTTCCATTGGTGCGAGGATGGTAAAGCCATGTGGCAAATCGTTCCAAAAATTAGACATACATACAGTATACCACATTCTCTTTTATGCTAATTGACGATTATGTTATTTTAAGGCATAATATTGATTGGCAAAATTTTGGTATTTTATTCCGCTTATGCTATAATTGAGTCATGGAAACTGTCCTTCAGGTCATATTGTTGATAGTCGGTTTTGTTTTACTAATAAAAGGTGCTGACTTTTTTGTGGATGGTGCATCAAGTACTGCTAGCAACTTTCGTGTTCCGAAAATCCTCATTGGTTTAACTATCGTCGCATTCGGTACGTCTGCACCAGAGTTGGCAGTCTCTTTTAGCTCTCTCGCCGAGGGTAGTACAGACATGGTATTAGGCAATGTAATTGGTAGCAATATCATTAATATCTTATTAATCTTAGGCCTAGCGGCAGTAATAAAACCGATTCGCATCCGCAAAGAAACCATCCGCAAAGAAATTCCAATTGCCATACTTATCTCATCGTTACTTGTCGTATTGTTCCTAGATGTCCAACTATCTGCTGGCAGCATTAACCAAATTACACGTTCTGACGGCATAGCGATTTTATTATTCTTTGCAGTCTTCCTTTATTATTTAATCTCTATGGCCTGTCGCGAACGTGGCAAAAAAGAAGTAGAAAAACCAAAGTGGAAAATCTTGCCATCGCTTGGCATCACTATCATTGGTCTAGCTGGAATTGTTCTCGGATCTAATCTGGTAGTAGATTCCGCGGTCAATATTGCTCATACAGTTGGTATTTCTGAACGCTTAATCTCTCTGACTATTATCGCCCTCGGGACTTCGCTTCCAGAGCTGGTCACCACTGTCGTATCGGCTAGGAAAGGCGAGACCGATCTCGTAATTGGCAACATCCTTGGCAGTAATATCTTTAATATCTGCATAGTACTCGGCGTCCCAGTGGCGATTCTCGGCACCATTACACCAGAATCGTTTAAGATGCTCGATTTAGTTATGCTGGTGACTTCCGCTATCTTGCTCTATATATTTTCAGCTACCGAGCACAAAATCACCAAACGCGAAGGGATAATGCTCTTAACTCTATTTGTATTGTATTACACATCTATTTTTATAATCTAAGTCCTACTTATTCACTACCTATGGGTATGAGGATAATGAGAGTGGGAGTAGAGGGGCTAGAAGATATCCGCTGTCATATATTTATCCTGGATATTATTTCTGGACTACAGGAAGATTTTATGCTCAGGATGTAGGCAGTTATTATCACCCCTCCAGTACGTTGAGTAAGGCCCAAAGCTATTATTTACATATATACAATGCACATTTAATATCTATGCATGACAGTAACAAACGCCATGGTTTTTCAGTGCGTTGTGTGATGGTATTAAGATTTTTTCTCTCCACTGGTAGCCTTGGTGCAGGATCTTATCCATTGTCGTATGTCTATTCTGGCTACTATTACTGGGGTACGGGTAGGCTTTACGACCAGACGTTGGGTGGCCTCTACTGGTCATCTAGTATAGT
>JAFWHE010000014.1 GCA_017512045.1 Candidatus Saccharimonadota bacterium | reverse complement strand
TATCTTGATGCATCTCATCTTAGGAATGACACGGCATTTTATCTCGAAGAGATGCTGGGCCAGGAATATGCTATGAGAGGTAGATATGCCGAAGTGGTGATTGGCGGGAATGATCTTGGTCTCTATTATGTTACTAATAGACTGGAAATCAGTAAAAATTCTATCGATCTTAGAGAGCCACTAGGTATTCTCGTGGAAATGGATAATCTTCACGGCGCTGACGCTGATTGCCGTCGTGTTAGTGAGCCAATCTGCTTGGTGGTGAAGGATGTAGTTGATGACGCGAATAAAGAGATCGCAACACAAGATTTCTTGAGCGCCTACAAAAGACTTGAGTCTGCTATACAGGAAAAAGATTATGAAAAGATTTCCGAAATTATTGACGTAGAATCATTTGCTAAATACTATCTATTGTCTGAGTTTACAGTTGATCCTGATGCTTATACAACCAGTTGGTTTTTGTATAAGGATGGGGCGGAAGACAAGATTCATGCGGGGCCTGGTTGGGATTATGATCTTGCGCTAGGCAATCGCCAGTGGGTTTGGACAGAAAACGCCGACTTTCATTCACCTGAGCAGAAGATGATACGCCGTCCTGAAGCGATGTCAGATGGAGAAAAGCGAGACGCGAATATTGCAAGAGTGATGTATCAGCTACTTGAAATACCGGAGTTTCAGAGTGAAGTACGACGAGTCTATGTCGAGAGGATGTCGGGGCGGAAAGCAGAGCTGAGGCAACATATGCTTTCTACTGCTGCTATGATTAGTGAAAGAGCTGTGGCGGACAACGAAAGATGGGGTAGAGACGATTTCTATGCGGAGGTAGACTATCTTTTGGATTGGGTGGAACGAAGATATCAGCATTTTGAAGAGGAATATGGCGACGGTCTTGAAAATTCCGGAGTCCAGTTGCGCTAATACATTTGTAAATTCTAGACATCAGAAATCCAAGAGCAGGCTCTTGGTTTGTCGTGCCAATGTATTACTTATTGGAGTGTCATATTTTGCCGTTTTTTTAGGGTGTACATTTTATTCTTGTCGTTCCAAATAGACGAAAAACCATGTTTTTGTACTTGTCGTGAATTATCAGATATAAAAAGAACCACTATCGGTTCAAATGAACCAGTACGGCGGGACAATTTCCGCAAGAATAGTGGTTCTCAAAGTCCCGATAGGTAGCTTGGATGATGGCCGAAGTTCATCATCGTCAGGAGCGTTCTCCAGTGCTGGTCGACCAATTTCCAGTCCTCAAGCTACATTTAATATTATATCATCAATTAGTCAAAAAATTCTGGTACCCCTGCCCAGAGTCGAACTGGGAACCTAGCTTTAGAAGAGCAGAGCATCGAATCCGCGATTCAGGGGCGCGGTTTATACGATTTATCTGCTACATCTATACTTCATATACTAGTATTATATCACAAAAAAGAAGCTCCGGTTAAGAGCCGACTTCAGGACAAAGTCCCTATTCGGGGGGAGCTTCTATTAATATTATAACACATGTTTTTAAATAATAAAAATAGAGAACTCCAGAGGCCTCCTCAGGATTAAATCCCTTGGGCTGGCGGAGTTCTCCATTAGTATTATAGCACAGGATAAAGCTATCAGATGTTAATGCAACATTTGTGTCATATCTACCTGTTAATTCAGTGCGTGATATAATATGAGATATGGATCTAGATGGGGATATAGAAAAAACTAGAAAATGCATTAGGTGTGGAAAAATTAAACCTATTACTGATTTTGTTTTTGAAAAACGATCTGGGAACTTTGTGCATTATTGTCTTGAATGCGATAAAGAATATCATCGAGAATACTATAATAAACATAAGAAAGAAAACGCTAATAAAACGGCAATAACAAATCCTAATAAGACTAAGTTATGCATTAGATGTGGATTGGAAAAACCTTTCTCTGATTTTAGTTTTGATAAGGCAAATGGGAAGCATATTAATACTTGTAAATCTTGTAAAGCAGAACTAACGAAAGAATACTACAGAAAGAACGCAAAGGAACGTAAAGCGTATGCTAAAACATATGTCGAACAAAATCGTGAAAAAGTTCGAGCCAAACGTAAAGAATATTATGATTCTCATGCTGAGCATGCCAAAGCATATAGCAGAAAATATGAAAAAATGCATTGGGATGAAGTTAGAACAAAACGTAAAGAATATAGGCTTATTCATAAAGAAGAATTCAGGGAACGTGATAAACAATACTATGAAACACATAAGGAACAGATAAAAGAGCGTTACGCGCAATGGGCAAAACAACACTCTGAGCAATTAGCGAAGTATAATAAAAAATACAGAGAAGAAAATGCTGATTCAATCAAAGTAAAAAGACAAGCTTATGATAAAAAGAATCGCCATAGAATTACAGAATATTATATCCGTAAAAGAAAAACTGATCCCCTTTTTAAACTTAGCACACAAGCAAGAGGATTAATTAGGGCTTCACTTAAAAGACGAGGATATAAAAAAGATACTCATACTTACGAAATCTTGGGTTGCGACTATAATACTTTGTGGGAACATTTAAAACAAACCTGGTTGGATAATTATGGTGAGAAGTGGAATGGTGAGCCTTATCATATAGATCACATAATACCCCTTGCAACAGCAAACTCAGAGCAAGAAGTGAAAGACTTGTGTTATTATAAGAATCTTCAATTGCTAAAACCCCAAGACAATTTAAAGAAAAATAAACTATTGAATTGGAATATAAATAATAAATAGATACAGCTCTACAGTGTATTTCGTCAAATATTGCCCTTTGCAGGGCGAAAGTAGCCCTTTCGTATAAATATAGCCTTCTACTAGATATCTCGCCTGAAACCTACGGTTTAAAATGCTCGCAGATTAGGGATCACCCCCCTAACATTGAATAATGCTATTACTGCTAAAAACAGTAATACTGTCTATTCCAACTTTAATGTGTAGTTAGGGGAAAAGGCAGCATTTTTCTTACTATTGTCACGATTAGACCTTGCATGATAGGTCTTATTATTCGTCTAGCTAATACTTCAAAATATGTATATTTTGCTCATTTTATTTTATGTGTCTCTCTGCCAATTTAGTGTCGCATCGGCGTCGTATCGCTGGTATGCTCCGTACATGGGGGTGTCGTATCGTTGGCAATCTCCGTACAGTTTCATAATACTCTAAATATTTTTGCAAAAAAATACCGCTCATGTCCGCAATGCTGCATTCACAAGCGATTACTTCTAAAGCGTCTCACCCCTGGAAAATGGGGCTTTTTTGTCTTTTAAATGACACTCCAGAGAAAATATATTTATGGTGGAGTGCAGGAGGTTCGAACTCCTCACCTCTTCCATGCCATGGAAGCGCTCTACCAAATGAGCTAGCACCCCGTTTGTTTTATTTTAACACAATCTATGGTAAAATAAAAGTATGAAAATATACGATTCAGCTTTTCTACCACATTGGCGACAGTCCTAATTCTTAGTTATTAATTTTGATTTTGGAGGAAATATGAAAACAATCTTGACTGGAATTCGAGTTAATTCCGAACTTACTATGGGTAATTTCTTGGGGGCTTTGTTGCCGATGACGCGTCTTGCGAATAAATACTCTAAGGATAATCATGTAAATATCTTTGTGGCTGATCTACACACGATTATAGCTGAGCAGGATGGTGCTTTGCAGGATAATCTTTTGATGCTGATCAAAATGTATCTTGCAGCTGGGCTAGAAGTCCGGCCGAATGTGCACATTTATCGTCAAAGTTATGTACCGGCTACTTCTGAGATGACTTGGATTCTAAATTGTGTCGCTACTATGGGTGAACTTGGTCGGATGATCCAATATAAGGAAAAAGGGAAAGGTGAAGATTCGTGCAATGTTGGCATCTTTGATTATCCGGTCTTGATGGCTACGGATATCTTGTTGTTTGATGCGAACTATATTCCTGTAGGTCAGGATCAATTCCAACATATCGAGCTGACACGTGATATTGCAGTCAGGGTAAATCACAGGTTTGATAAAGAGATCTTTACTATCCCGGAGAAGACTGCGGAACAAGCTAAATTTATGGGGACAGATGATGGAATCCGAATCCGCGATCTTGTGAACCCAGAGAAGAAGATGAGTAAGTCTGCGAAATCGGTAAATTCGAAGATTATGATGACGGACGACCCAAAAGCTGCCGCGAAGAAGATTATGTCTGCTACGACGGATTCTTTCGGCGAGATTGACTATGATCTAAAAGAACGCCCAGGAATATCCAATTTATTGCAGATCGAGGCTTTGGTAAATGATCGTCCGCTCGATGAAGTTGTGGCTGAATGGAAGGGCAAATCAAACTATGGCGATCTAAAGAAACAGGTTGCAGGTAGTGTCGAGAAAATGTTGACCGCTTTCCATGAGAAATTAGCAAAGATTACTGACGAAGAAGTTTATGAGCTGATGCAGACTGGCGAAAAATATGCCAATGAAAAGGCAAATAAGAAGCTCTTTGAGCTGCAAAAGGCATTCCAATTGAGGTAATATGATTCGGACTGGCAAGAAATTTAGTAAACCTGAGATGTCACGCGTGATTAATGGCGACATTGTTCTTGATGACAATAATGATGCCGGTCCGGAGAAGGTACGTCTTGATGTGATGATGACCGAGATCTTTAAGAGTTATAATCGGTCTACTTTGCAGAAATTCATCAAGGATGGATTCGTGAAGGTTGATGGCGAAACTGTAACTAAGCCAAATACTAAGATTACAAAAGACGTAATGATCGACCTCCAGGTGCCTGATAAATTAAAGAACGCTGATGTGGAACCAGAAATACTTTATGAAGATAATAAAGTAATAGTAGTGAATAAGCCTGCTGGACTCTTGAGTGAAGGGAAGGGCGAATATTGTCCGGAGAGAACTTTGGCTGACTTCGGTCTGATCTGTCATCGGCTGGATAGAGATACTTCTGGTGTAATGATATTGGCAAAAGCCCCAGAAACTCAGATGTTTTTGAAACGCCAATTTCAGGATCGTACAGTTCATAAGACTTATTATGCGGTTGTTTGCGGTCGGCCTAAATTAGATGAGGCGCGAATTGATCTTCCAATGATCCGAGATTTGAAGAGGCCAACTACTTTTCGGGTCGATGCCAACGGAAAGGAGGCTGAGACCTTCTATAAGGTTTTAGATGCTGGGGATAAATATGCTCTTGTGGAGTTACGGCCCACTTCAGGGCGTACTCATCAGCTTCGTGTCCATATGAAATATTTGGGCCACCCTATCTTAGGGGATCGTGTGTATGAGGGTGATAAGGCTGATAGGCTGTATCTTCATGCAGGGCAGCTTGAGATTACATTACCGAGTGGCGAGAGGAAGACTTTTAAGTCGAAATTACCAGCGGAGTTTCGTAGTGTTCTTCGATAATCTATCAGATGTTAAGAAGATTGCAAGTCGTTGTGGCACGTCGGTGTTTGTGGTGCCGTCTGAGCTTAATGTAGAGATTGGCGGTGCGTTTGTTTTGCAACCCGAAAACAAGAGTGTCATTACGATTGAGCAGGTTCGAAGTGTGATTGCGAGGCTCGGTGTACGCCAGACAAGTGATGTTTTTATAGTGATCCGTCCGGCTGAGTCATTGCAGATCGAAGCAGCAAATGCTTTACTTAAAAACCTTGAGGAA
This sequence comes from Candidatus Saccharimonadota bacterium, assembly GCA_017512045.1. Taxonomy (GTDB): domain Bacteria; phylum Patescibacteriota; class Saccharimonadia; order Saccharimonadales; family Saccharimonadaceae; genus Nanosyncoccus. The sequence goes on along the minus strand of JAFWHE010000014.1, from coordinate 3,411 downwards.
CCTGGCGAAAAGGTGCATTTTGTGCTAATAACGGATTCTCCATCACAGATATTATCAACGATTCTTAGTCGAGCGTCGCTTTATTTCTTGCGAGATATACGTGCGGTGGATGGGCCAATTTTGGCCAATGACAGGGTTAAGGCGCTTGCTAAGAAGCTGATGGTAGCTAGAGAGGGGGAATTAGTAGAATTAGCCGAAGAGATTTCTCGCAAAAAAGAAGGCGTAAGGTCATATGCTCTCGAAGTGATTGGTGTGGCTATCGAGATGCTTTATAAGACGTATTTTCTGACTGGTAAAGATGTGTTCTTGTCTAAGTTGCCTAAATTTTTGGCAGCATATGAGGCCATTTCTCGGAACGGACACGTAAAGTTGCAGATTGTGGCGAACCTGTGTTAAAATAATGTTATGATAGCGGTTATCTTGATTATTGCGCTGATTGTATATCTTGGGTTCTTTTTTCCGATGGAGCCAAAGCAAAAAGAGGTTGAAGAGAAATCGCCTAAATATACCGCACAGATGAAGAAACTTTGGGCAGTGGCGCAGACTTCTATGAAGGAGAGAAAGCCATTTCGAGCTGAAAAGGCACTACTAACAATCTTGAAATTCGACGAGAAAAACGCAGCAGCATATAACAGGCTTGGCATCTTGTATGCTAAGGGGCAGAAGTATGATGAGGCAGTGGAGTGTTTTGAGATTGCGCAGTCACTCGATAATAACCCGGCTTCGATCCATAATGCAGGTTTAATCTATCTGGAGACTGGGGCATATGAGAAGGCTGCGATGGCTTTTCGACAGGCAATTGCGCTTGAGGGTGATGTACCGGCTAGATTTATCGCACTTGCGAAAGCTGAAGAGAAAATGGGCGGAGTGCGTAAAGCAGTGGAAGCACTTGAAAATGCCTTTGAACTTGATCCTAAGGTATCGACGTTAAGGCAGATTCTTGCTATTTATGAAGCGAATGGCGATACAGAGGCTGCTACAGCAACAGCTGCTCGTATTGAAGAGCAAATTATCAAGGATAATGTAGCGAAAAAACGACGTGCGACCAGACGGATGTTGAAAAATATGAACTCAGCCGCCGCAAGGAATGCTGCGCGAAATCGAAATACTTCTAGACCTAGCAATCGAACGACCAGGTCGGCTAGTACTCATCATGCTACTAAATCTCGCCCTTCGCCCAAGATCGTAAAACCTCATGCTGGGCGGAAGCGTATATAATACTTGATTTTTGATTCTAGTTTGATATAATTAAGATACTGCTGGAGTCGTCTAGTGGCAATGACAAGAGACTGTAAATCTCTCGCGCTTCGCGCTTCGTTGGTTAGAGTCCAACCTCCAGCACCATTATTTGAGCTAAAAGCCGGCATCTCGGCATTTTTTCTTGCTCGCTCGTCCATTAGACGCACTTTGCAAGAATAAAATACCAATCTGCCGGCTTTTATTCTCAAATAATAAGTTTGTGTAGGAAGTTGGACGAGAACCTTGGTTCGAACACCGAAGGAGACGAGTGAAAATCTCAAATTAATTAGGACTTTGTTTCAGCAATATCCTCTTTCTCATTATCGTCATTACGATGAAGAGCAACAGCAATGACGCCAATAGTACTTACAGCAGCTACGACGGTGGTACTAATTATAACAACCGGCATATCGCCAATGGTTTCTTCAGTGGATCGCATTGTTTGCTCGGACACGCCTTGCGGTGTAGCATAAGAATCGGAGGCTTGGTTATTTTCATTAACACTTTCTACTTCTTCCGGAATGTTGTAGTTGTCTACTGGAGTAGGCGTCGTTTGTAATGGTGAGGCAACCGGCTCATCCTCGATGGTTTCTGGAGAGCTTTCCACTACGCTACCGTGAACACACCTTACTGCAAAAGCATCCCATTTCTCATAGTTCCCATTGACCGACATTTTGCCAGGTTGGAAACCGAGGCGATAAGCGCTATCCACTCCGTAACTCGTGGCAGTCCAGTAACGACCATTAGCGCCACCATTTGTACGACTAGTTTTATTGTAGTCACCAGACCAAACGAAGTTATTTGGATAATTTCTAAGACCAGTATCGCCACTATCAATACTTACGGCTGCATTTAAGGCTACATAATCACCATTGTTCCCAGTAGGCAAATGCCAACCAGCAGGGCAAAGGTCTCCATTAACGGTGACATTAAATCCTGAATTAGTAGTTCCATTACCAGCCGTAGCCGTGTACCAATTGTAATAAACACCATATGAATACCAAGCAACTCTTCTGCCAGCGGTATTATATGATTGAGTTATAGAACGGTTTAGATTATTAGTATTATATTGCAACTGATTATTACAGTCAGGATCACCTTTTACCCCACATAGGTCATCAGAAGTAGATGAAGCGGCGGCTGCTTCGGCAAAATCATTTATTGGGTTATTAGTGTTAATACTTGTAATATTGGCGGTTGATGGCACTAACCTCATATTCTCAATCATCCAACATTGACCATCTGCCAATTTGGCTATGGCATAAGTTTCATTGTCGCGAGTGTCTGTGAGTGCAATGACCTTATTGGTGTCCATGCTATTACAGCCACCCCATGTTTGCATGTCGCCAGTACTCTTTATCCATTTTGCATAAAGCTTCATACCACTAGAAGACAAGTCGGGTGTAGTAATCGTGGCGTTTGGGCCATAAATAGTTTCTGGAGTTGCGCCCGATTCAGGAGTGGCCAACCAGCCCGCAAAACCATAGCCAGCTTTAGCATAATTGGACGGGATTAGTGTAGTAGCAGTGTTACTTGAGGCAGCTTGATTGTTCATTGATCCACTATTTGCGCCGTTACCATAATAACAAATATGATCGCTAGGACAGACATCCTCTTGGTAAACCGCATAAAGAGTCTTACTGACAGCAGCGGTCTCTGGATCGGAGTTGGTGACAGTAATAGTGCTAGGGGTAAAGGTACCATTGACGGCGTCATAAACATAAGTAGCAGTAGAAGTACCACTTATTTCACTCCATCCTAGGAAGGAGTAACCAAAGAGGGATGGAATGGTATCGTCGATGGTGAATTCATAATGATCGTGATAGCTAGTCTCTACATCGTCATCTGGAGCGCCCGTACCATCTCCAGCATCATAGTGTAATGTATAGGTTGATAGTACTGCTTCTTTACTAGTCAGAGTAAGAGTAGTGTCGTCCGTGATGGTAAAGGTAGTAGGATTAGATGAAGCTGATTCAAGTGTACTATTAGGCCCAGCTATCCAATTATCGAGAGTATAACCGTCCGTAAAAGAAGCCGTGATAGTATATGGAACGCCTCGTCTCAGAGAAACAACACCGCCACTCGTATCAATAGTTTGGGTAGGAAAATCTGGGTGAGTAAAACTAACACTTAGTACATTAGCCGGAAGTACAACTGTAGTATCGAAAGTAG
>JAFWHE010000013.1 GCA_017512045.1 Candidatus Saccharimonadota bacterium | reverse complement strand
TGTCGAATAGTTAAGGCCATAAACACTAGTTGACCACCAGCGCCCAAATATACCAACATCGCGTAAATAAGTACCATTATAATACCCATCATACCCAAGCGATGCACCAGTCATTAAATTATCCCGTGCGGTAGCATTGGTACGGTACCCTGGTCCTACTTATTCACTACCTATGGGTATGGGGATAATGAGAGTGGGAGTAGGAATGCCAGAAGTTATCCATTGTCGTATGTATATTCTGGCGGCTATTACTGGGATACGAGTAGGCTTTACGACCAGACGGTGGGTGGCTACTACTGGTCATCTAGTATAGTTAGTAGCACCCATAGTTACCGCCTGAATATGAGTAATACGCGCTTGATTAAGACGAATAGCGATAATAAGCGCCACGGGTGCGCTCTGCGTTGTGTTCCGGGTATTAGCTCTCCACTGGTAGCCTTGGTGCAAGATCTTATCCATTGTCGTATGTATATGCTGGCAACTATTACTGGGTTACGGGTAGGCTTTACAACCAGACGGTGAATGGCTACTACTGGTCGTCTAGTATAGTTAGTAGCGCCGATAGTTACATCCTGGGTATGAATAGTACACGCCTGATTACTGCGAATAGCCGTAATAAGCGCTACGGGTTCGCTCTGCGTTGTATGGCAAGAACTTGGTGTGCCAGTCTAGCATCAGCGCACAACGGAACCATCATATTTAGTACTACTGTTCTGCGGGTAAATACCGCCATTGGAATAATCCACGCGTATATTGCGACTATTGGAAGAGTTGTAAATCGTAGTCGACCAATAATACCCACGTGCACCAACATGCCCAAGTGAAGTAGCATTGTAAGATCCGTTATATCCCAGTCCCGCTCCCTCCATCAAATTATTCCTACTCACAGCATTAGTACGGTTAGTACCAGCATCTGGATCGGTTGGATTGAGTATGTAGCACACCAATGCTACCGCACGGGATAATTTAATGACTGGTGCATCGCTTGGGTATAGTGGGGTTTATACTCTTACGCAACTAGATGATGTCGGCACCTATGGAAATTGGCAATCATCTACAGTTCATCAAGAATCCGTGTATGCATATAATCTGCAAACACGAACAATAAATACAGTTTATCCACAAAATCGTAGTACTAAATTTGGTGGTCGTTCGGTGCGCTGAGGATGCAACGCAGAGCGAGCCCGTTGCGCTTATTAGGGCTATTCGCTTTAATCAGGCGTGTACTATACATATTCAGGTCGTAACTACTGGCGCTACTAACTATACTAGATGACCAGTAGTTGCCACCCAACGTCTGGTCGTAAAGCCTACCCGTATCCCAGTAATAGAGGCCAGAATATACATACGACAATGGATAAGATCTTGCACCAAGGCTACCAGTGGAGGAAAGAAACTAACGAAATAGCATTGCTAAGTTATTGCATTCCTTCAATACACTTTTTCACATCGTCAAAGTAATCTTCATAGTCTTTGACATACTTCAGGTGAGAAAGGAAATAATTCTTCGGATCACCAGTGGTCATCCACTGACCTTTGGTTTTTTCTACATAGACATTGCCAGTCGTAGCCATCTTTGTGATAGCATCTACTGTCCACAATTCACCATCTTTACCAGTATTCTTCGGATCCAAATACTCGAATACTTCTGGCGTTAGCAGATAGCGTCCATACGAAGCCAAATTAGACGGGGCATCATCTGATTTTTCAATAATATCCTTTAGGGTCATCTTGCCCTCATCTTTCAGACTGATAGCACCATATTTATTCATTTCTTCGTGTGGCATTTCTTGGCCAGCGATAATCGCTTTCGCATCTGGATGTGCTTTATGCGCTTCCATGAGGTCTTTTACAGCACTTTCGCCAAACACCACATCGTCAGAATACGCCACGATAAATGCTTCATCATCGTCAATGAATTCTCTGGCAGATGCTACTGGCGAACCATTACCATAAGGTAGACTCTGGTCTTGCTCTATCACAGTAATCTTTGGAAAATCCAAGACTTTCTTCACTGGAGCAAAACGCTCTGTCTTTCCCTGCGCAGTGAGCAATTTCTCAATCTTGTCACACTCATTATGGAAATAATCATCATAAATCTTCTTCCCCTCTGGCGTAGCAACGATAATAATCTCCTTAATCCCAGCATCCACACACTCCTCTACTACAAGCTGCATAATAGGGCGGTTACCCAGTGGTAACATAGCTTTTGGAATAGTCTTTGTAATTGGCAAATAGCGGCTAGCAAAGCCAGCATCAGTAATGATTGCCTTCGTAGGTATTTTGTAATTCATAGTTCTCCTTGAAACCTTATTATAGCACAGTGAATAGTAGAAAAGTCTATTATTTCTTAGCTTTTAGTACATAAGCACTAGAAATCAACGCTGTAATACCATAAGCTGCCAGATATGTACAGAAAATGCGGAAGAAAGCCGTCTTGTCAGCGAATCCACCAGCATTCAATGTGATAATACCCAATATACAGCCTGCACCGCCACAGAATATCCACATTGTCTTCTCTGTCTTGTCTTTCTTGAACAGCAATGCTGTCAACACATCAAGGATGCCACGTCCTATGGCATAAATTGACAGTAGCACTAGTGGCCAAGTCATATTTTGGTTGTAATTAATAATCAGTAGCACCGCTATCAAAACTCCCGTCCCAGCCCTCATCAGAGAAAAAACGAATTCACTTCCTTTGTGACCAGTTCTGAGCATATTAATAAATTCTACAACCGCAATAGCTAATATTACATTCCCGGCAATCAGCGCCAGAGTAGAAATATCCTTAATGTCGGTAAAAATACCAAAAAGCCCCGCCCCCAGAGCAATAGCACCTACGATGACCGTGAAAATAATATTCATAAAATTCACTGTTTGCTTATCGGCAGTTGCAGCTTTTCTTCTTAATAACTTTTTTGCCATAAAATCATTTCCTTTCTAGGATTACACTTACGCTAATTATATCATATTTTATGTATGACGGATTTTTTTGCGTACAGTTTCTATAACTTTTGTTTTTTGATATTTTAGTGTGCTAATAATTAAATCGTGTGCTGGTAGGTATTTCAGTTCATCTCCACCAAATCCTCGTTTAAAGAATGACACTCCGTAAAAGCGATGATTTTTCTCATTCTCTCCCACAATTCCCCAAAGGTTATATCGCTTGATACCACGTTTTCTAGCATCTCTCATTGCTTCCACATGCAAAATCGGCGAGCCAGACATCTTTGTTCCCAACTCCGTGGACACAGCATAGTGGTAAGAGGCTTCATTACCATAAAAAATCATAAAATTTTGTGCCAAAATCTGTCCCTCATACTTCGCCGTATAAAGTACTGCTTCATTATGCTCGGCAAAGGCTGCAAACTGCTTAGTCAGAAAGTCCTCAGAAAACGCCACAAATTCTTGTCTCTTCGCCGTCTGCAATTCTATCTGATAAAATTCATGGATATCCTTTGGATCCTGCGACTTTTCTATTACGAAGCCTTTATTTCTGGCATTATTTACTGCATAGCGAATCCTACGATGCATTCCCTTGATAATTTCTTCCTCGCTCTTATTCAGATCTAAAATCGCCGCATACTCCACTGAAAGAAAAGTCGGAGCTTTTTTCAGACCCAAACCTGCGAATAGCTTAAAAGATTCCTCTGTTCTCTCTAGCTGTGGGCGCACCCGCACAAAAACACAATGGTTCTCTTCTCCTTGTTTTTTCATATCAGAGAAAATCATCTTTACTAGCTTCTTGTCAGACCAGTCTAAGATTGGGCCGCCCGCAATCGCTAGATGACGACCACGCTTAGCATTTTCTACTACACCGGCATAAGCTGCGACTATCTTTTTCCCTTTCAGGGCAATCCTGCGCACAATAGTATTCCCCCTGCTCTTATGAAACTCGTAAAAATCCCAGGATTGCAAGAAATTAGCTTCTGGATGAGAAGTGACGAATTTGTCCCACTCGCTACGAGATACAGCATTAGTTATTTCATATTTTTCAGCCATTACAAGTGCCTCCTTTTCTTGCGAATAGTTTCTATAATAAAATCTGGTGCATACTTCAGCTTATTAATGATAATGTCATGTGCTGGCACGAAAGTCACTATTTCACCACCAAAGCCAGTCTTAAATGTCGTCACCCCAGCATATCTGTGATGTGGCTGATTTGGTGGAGCAATACCCCAAAGATTATATCTTTTGATTTTTTGTTTCTTCAAGTCCTTTATCACTTGCCATTGGAGCGCATAGGCACCTGGTAATTTCCTATTCAGGTCTGTACTAGCTGCTTCATAATAATCCGCTTCATCCCCGTCAATCAAAATCAACCCATAAGCAATTGGCTCGTCCTCAGGAGTTTTCGCCACATAGATTTTTGCATCCTTACCAAAGGCCTCACGCTCTGCCAAAAGAGTTTTCAAATCTGGCGGCACAAAATGTTGCCTGGCCGCAGTATTTTTTTGAACTTTGTGGAACTCTTTAAACAGTTCCTCGCTATTTCCACTTTCTACCTTGATGCCCAATTTTCCAGAACGTCTTACCTCATAGCGTGTCTGCCGACGCATCCCAGCCAATAACTCTTCTTCTGTCTTAGTCAAATCTAAAATTACCGTATGTTCCGCCGCTAAATGCATTGGCGACTTTCTTCCACCCATCTTCTTCAAGATGGCAAGATTCCCTGTGTTATTTAGCAGTGGTGGACGCAAACGAATAAATACACAGCGGTGCTTTTTTGCGGTCTTTACAATCAGTTCTTTTACCTCTGCTATTTCATTATCACTCTTCCAATTTATCACTGGTCCACCTGGAATCTCCATATAACGACCACGCTTTGCGCTCTTAATAATCATCAGTACATACCCATCTTTGGCAATTTTTTCTGATATCACCTGATGTCCGACCAGCTCATTCATTTTCTCCCACTTAGGAGATTGCAAGAAATTTTCATATTTCATTTCTCATACTCCTTTATTATCTGAAAAGCCCCATGCAATTCACCCTTTTCGTAATAAGTTGGTAAATTGATGATTTCTTTGGCAGTTTTCACTGCTGCCGGACATTCTTCCTCCGGGAAATTTACTTTTTTATAATAACGCACTGGAGAAACTGGTACGTCATACCAAATCTCTCGGAAATTATAGCCATTTCGATCTAGCTTTTCAATTAGTTCGCCTCTATCCCTTACAAAGAGATGCGTTCTGATTGGCATAGCACTTTTATCTCCAATCTGTTTCAATTGCCGTAATACTAGCTTATCCTGCCAATAGGCTGGGCGTTGTCGTAGACTCAATTTCGCATCTACTGCACGCTCAATAAAGTGCATTTTAATTAGCGGCCCATACCAATATTTTTGCAAATGTACACGGGATATACCTCTACCAATCGCTGCAAGCAGCGGATACCACCTAGCGCGCAAGCTGTCGGACAGTTTTGGACGTTTGGTCGCCTGTATTGGCAGGTTTAATGAGCGATTATTTACAATTAGTGCACCACCCGTGATTGTATCCAGTGATTTTCCCTTACCGAACGATAATGCTGCCACCGCTCCAACTGAGCCAACTTCTCTACCATCTGCATACCTCATCCCAGCACAGTGAGCCAAATCTTCTACTATTACTAGGCTATGTTCATCGGCAATTTTTTCTATTTCAGTAATATTTACCATAATTCCTAATGTATTCTGGATTACTACAGCTTTTGCCTTTGGATGATTTTTCAGCACTTTTTCCAATGTCTTTCTACTAAAATTCAGGGTTTTTTGATCGATGTCAGCATAGACAGGCACACAGCCAGCCTTCTCTATCGCCTGAAGCACTGCATAACAAGTAAATCCGTTAATAATCACTTCCGCGCCACTCGGCACAGTAAGCTTCAATCCAGCTGCTATCGCCGATCTGCCATTATTCATTAGCACCACCCTATCCCTGGTCGTGCCATATTTTTCCGCTAAGTAATCTCTCAGTTCTACAGCACTTCTCTTCGTAGCGAAAGAAAAAGTATGTCTAAGGACGTCTTTTGCCTTATAATTAGCCGCCTGACCCAAGAATAGTCTAGATGACATTTTGCTCACCTCTCTCACCAGCTGCAATCTCACGTTTCAACATCTCGCGCTCGGAAATTTTTTGTGGCGCTACTCTCATACCGGTCATTCTATCTATTACCTTCTTATCATCCCGATAATCTGGCTTATCTGGACCTAGCGATCCTAATTGTCCCATCGTGCGGTCTAGCTGTGTACTGCCAGCCACTGGCTCATATTCTTCTACTTCCTCTAATTCTGTTTCTTCTAAGAAGCTTTCATCAGTGTCTACTCGCGACGGCGCATAAACCCTGTTTAAAGCTGGCCTGTTACTAGTCTCTCTCTCTTTAATCTCCTCTTGGTGATGTTCAGCTTCTTCTAGCCACCAATAATTACTATCCTCACCATTCAGTTCTCTCTCGTCCATCTTCTCCGCCGTCTTAATATCGGCTTCTACTAGTTTTTCCACCCGGCGCTCCTGGACAGCCTTAGTAATCTTTCGCTCTGGTCGAGACTTTTCTTTTACTACCCGCTTCTTTGCCTTTGCCTCTTTTTCCGCTTTTTTCTGTTTGACTTTTTCCAACTTCCTTGCCAACTTCTCCACCTTATCAGCTTTTCCAGCCTTTTCTAATTTTTCCGTCTGCTTCTTTGCCTTTTTCTCTTTGACCTTCTCCGCCATTTTCTTTTTGAAATCTTTTTTCTCTGCTTTAATCGCTTTTTCTTTCTCTTTTTCCTCATCTATTACTACGAGCTCATTCTCAGAAATCGCATCTTTATCCACCAAATCCTGTTTGATAATACTAAGTGCTGGCGCTATCTCATCTTTCTTATACCAGTTTGGCACATTAACAATCTGAGTGGCAAGTTTTGTGGCAATTGGACATAGCTCTGGATGGAAATCTGATTTGCTATAATACCTCTCTGGCGCAACCGGTGTATCATACCAAATATCATGGAAAATATAGCCTTTCTTCTCCAAGCTAGCCAGAACATTATCTCTGTTATTTACCAAATAATAATCCCTAATTGGTTTCTTATTACGATGAGAAATACCCTGTAGCTGCCTGAGGGCTAGTTTTGCCTGCCAATAGGTAGGACGTATTTTTTGGTTGATATCTCCATCTGCAGATTTCTTGATAGCATGAATTTTGACAAAAAACGCCGTCAAGCCTTTACCTAATTTATTATTCAGCCGATACCCACCCCTAACAATTGCGGAAAATAACGGATAGAACCTAACTCTAAATCTGTCCTTAAATGCTGGCTTCATATCCGGCTGTTTGACTGGGTTATCTAATGGATCTGTCAAAACCACCGCACCACCAGCCACCGCATCGACCGATTTGCCTTTGCCAAATGATAATACTACTGCTCTGCCAATCGTGCCAACTTCTCTACCATTAGCATATTTTCTACCTACACAGTGTGCCAAATCTTCAATAACCGACAATTTATGTGCATTAGCTACCTCCATTATCCCCTCTATGTCAGCTGGAATACCAAGGTTATTCTGCACGATTACTGCTTGGACATTAGTTTCTTTTGCTAATAAATTTTCTAGCTCCTTTTTGCCGAAATGTAGTTTATCTGGATCTACATCAGCAAAAATTGGCACACATCCGGCCGCTCGCACTGCCTGTACTACTGCATAGCAAGTAAGGCTCGTTACAACCACTTTTCCGCCTCTCTTGACGGTGTTTTTCAGTGCTACTGCAAGTGCAGTACGACCATTCGCATACACTGCCACGTGATCATAAGTCGCACCATAATGCGCTGCCAAATAAGCTCTCAGTTCCGATAAATCAAATTCACCACCAAAGGCAAAGGTATGTCTCAGAGTATCTTTTGCGGAGTATGCACTTGACAGTCCTAAGAAATATTTCTTCATGCCTTATTCCTCATCACCTCATAAATAGCCTTGGCTAGCCCCTCTGGATCGCAGATATATGGGGCGTGTGTCCAATTTTCATAATAATAGAGCTTACTATTCTTCAGTCTCTCGTGCATTTTTTCTGCTTGGCGTGGCGGCGTGACCGTATCTTGCTTACCCCATAGGATTGTAACAGGGGTAGTAATATTGGCAAAATCAAGTGTTTTATCAGAATCCAGCATATTGGCAAGAGTCTTCTTCATATTTTCTGGCGCACGATCATAGTCAGATGCACCAAGTAGCTTATGATACACCTTACGCAGAGGCTTAATATTTTTAAGTGGAGAAAGAGCCTTTGATACTTTGCGAGCAGTATCGCGTTTCTTTGATTCCTCATAAATACCAGCTGCATCTAATAAAATCACATGTTTCAATTTACCAGGCTTTCTACTAAGCAAATTCAACAAAATCCTGCCACCATTACTATGTCCGAGAGCAATCGCCCCATCTGGGATATTCTGATCGGCCCATTTAACGTATTGCTGAATATTCCAGACCTTGTCAGATGGAGAAGTTAGCCCTGGCACATGCAACATCACAATCTCTATCCCATACTCTTTTAGTATCTGGATAGTACGTGTCCATGGCTCCACAGTGTAAGTCCATCCGTGTATGACATATAATTTTTTCATTAGTTTAAACCTCTCTTTTCCCTTCTTTTCACATAGACCGCATCACGGCGCGCCAAATATTGAACATCCGCAGGATCGTCTAGCAGCTTCTCAATCAGCCATTCCAAATATTGGCTGCCCTTAAAGACCAAAACTTCTTTACCAGTGGTATTTTCTTTGATGAACTTTAGCGCCTGCTTCACATTGTCAAGTGCTACAACATTGTATTTATCTTTGTCAATAGCAGGATAGGTATATTTCTTCGTGCGTCGCCCTATTAGGATAATCTGCTCTGGATTCGCGCTGGTCAGGATTTTTGCTAATTTTGTGTGCTCTTCACCCTCTATTTTACCTTGTTCTATCATATCACCAATTATCAACCACTTATGCGGGGCCTTCATAGATTTTACCATCTCAACGATTGATTCTACGCTAATCAGATGTGCATTATAGCTACTATCTATCAATTTCAATCCGTTCTCGCCACGGAAGAAAGAGCTACGCCCTGGCGGCAAAGGCATACCAGAAAAATCAGTTTTCAGATCAATCTTCAGATACTTACAAAGTTTTTGTAGCATAATTAATTGAATCGCAATATCGCGTGGCTGTGGCGAAGCAAAATGGAACGTGATATCCTTCTTGCCAGCTTTAATTACATAGTCCGTAGAATCTGGCGCAATAGTATATTTGACAAGGTCAGACTTATAGCAGTTATCTACCTTGGCCGGGATATTATGGTGCTTCTTAATCTTCTCCATGGCCTTAGTCATCAGGTAAATATCACCATCGATATAAATTTGCTTCTGGGTATACTGCGGAAGCATAGCGAACTCATGCGTGATAGCACGATCCAAATCTTCAAATTCGCCGCTTTCCACTTGCTTCTCAAATTGCACTGCATGTGAACGACCGAGAGAAATCCACAGTGTCACCTCCGGCTTCAGCCATTCGGCTAGGAACTCTGTCTCATGCGGACGCTCACCATCTATCTCCACCACATAATATTCCTCTGTTCGCTTGAAAAATATTGCCCGGATTGGCACCGCAAAAATTAGATACAACCATTTTAGCTTACTGCCCACCACGCCTTTCTCTATGCCGACCAAATCAAAGGCTATACCAAAGGCCGAGTTAGCATTATGGGAATAATGCGCCTTACTACCTAGCTCATACTCTACCATATGAAGCATAGTAGTCTTACCGACAGAACCAGTAATCGCAATGATTCTAGGGTTCCAACGACGAAGTGCGCGCCTGGCGAAAAAACGGAAATATCCCGCAGCAACAAAATAAAACTTTTTCTTAAATCGAGCCGTCAAACTCATACATCAATTATAGCATAATGCACACTACTTTTAGACACTAAAAAGCGGTGCTATTACAGCACCGCTTAAAAATTAACCTGCTCCGTACATCTTGTTGTGATTATAAATTTCCACAATATCCCATCTGTTCCTTTTCACCTCGTAGATGGCATCATTGATGATGTGGCTGGGTGCATCAGACGGAATGCGTGTAAAGGTTGCTGATTCGGCCCAAATCTGGCCTATTCTCCTGCCTCTAAATGTCAAGTGACAGTGAGGCGGCTCTCTATTGCAATCGTCTCTCTTGACATCCACTTCTAAGGCGAAGCCACCGCCCAAATCTAATTCAAATCTTTTAGGATTCATAAAATCACCTCCTTTTGATGAATCCATTTAGTCAACTTATAATCAAAGTTGGACTAGCAATTCTGAATTACGTCGCGTTGAAACTATAAATGTACGGTTACTGTCAAGTATTATACTACATTTTTATTTCTGCGTCAACACCTGCAGGAAGTGATAGATTCTGAAGAGAATCAATCGTCTTTGGTGTGGCATTAAGAATGTCAATCAAACGCTTGTGAACTTTCATCTCAAAAGCCTCGCCACCAGTCTTATAGACATGTGGAGACTTCACAACTGTGAAAGTAGAGCGCTTAGTAGGAAGTGGAACTGGACCAGATACACTGGCACCAGTACGGATAGCGGTATCTACGATTTGCTTTGCACTCTGATCAATCACACGGTGATCATAAGCCTTCAGGCGAATGCGAATTTTTAGACCTTCGCCAGCTTTGGCACTTTTAGTATTTTTGGCTTCTGCCATAATATTTTACCTTTCTTGCCCGATAACCTCGAAGAATGGAGTTTTTCGGGCTGGATATTAATTATTAGTACGTATATTATACCTCCGTTTCGTAATTTTGACAAGTAGCCATCACATGAAAAAGGCGGCGCATTACGCACCGCCTCGAGGGTATCATGCTATACCAGACGAAGAAAGTAATTCTCCATCTGAGTTTTCTGCTCCTAACTGATTGTTCAAGACCGTATTCCAGGTCATCGCATCCAGTTTTTCATCATCATGACCAAGGTTCATCCTCTTTGCAGAGAGTTTGGCCAGATTCGCAACTACGTTTTCTGCCTCCGTGAATTGCTCACGCACATCCTTTCTCTGTTCGGCACAGACGGATTTATAAATAGATGTAGGCACCAGCTCCGGTGATTTCGTCCTATACTTTATTTCTGACCGATAAACCTCAAAGAAATTCCGGGCCAAGCCGACTATTACAGAACCGGTATCCAGATATTCATCCGTCAAATGCTCATCAATGATTTTCTGCCAGAGTACATATAAGTTGATGATATCTCTTCCTAACCTCACCGATTCAGGGTCAATCTCCATGTAAGCAGATTCTACTATGTAAGATAGATTCTGCATAATCTCAGGCAGAGAATCAATCTTCGCATTATCAGGAACTACATAAGATTGTAGAAATATCTCTCTTTCTTTTCTCTTAACTCGTTCCTTGTCTGAGCTAGAATAACGTTTCGCCTGATGGCTCATGTTAATTCTTATCACATTGCTCCCTGTTTCATTGTTCTCTCGTGTTTCTTCATACGCCGATTTAGTTAAGTAGGCTAGATAACTCCTCATCTCAGAGATGATAGCTTTGATTGCTTCCCAAACCTTCTTAATATCATCCCTATCGTCACAATAGGATAACATCAATCCACGAAGCAATTTATACTTTATAAGCAACTTGTCTTCCAGCCCGCAAACTTTCTCCCAGTCAACCAAGGAGCAGCTTTCGCAGTCTTCATCGCCACAATCCATAATTTGGCAACACCTTTCATGAAATTCAAAGGCAATCGACATCTGATTACAAAAATCATCTTTGGCGATATTGAGCTTCGTTTTGATCCAATCACAAACCGTCTCATAATCACTCAAGCTAGATTGTATCTGATGTTGTAGCCAAGTACTCCTCCTTTCCTGAGGATTATCTTCATCCATATCGTCATTCTCACCTAGACCTTCCTTAATGACATCATCTAGTGTACGATAACTAGCCCGCTTAATATCTTGGCCCACCTTATACATGTAATACGCCATACCAAGCATAGACAATGTTATGATAAATATTTGAAAAAACATACTCATAAACCCACCTCCCTTTTTAAATGTACAAAAAATACCCTCTTTTCGCATTATATCATTTTTATACCTTTTTTGCAAGCGTTACGATGCTAGCGTGTGATAATTTCGGAACAAAAAACGCCTAGGTTGGCATTTTCTCCGTGCGATGCGCTATTATTGATAGAGCAAGCACGGAAAAATGCTAAGATAGGCGATTTTTTGACCGAAATTACTTAACAATCTTAGTAATAACACCGGAACCGACAGTCTTGCCACCTTCACGGATAGCGAAGCGGTCATTGTTATTCATAGCGATTGGAGCAAGCAACTTGACCTTGAAGGTAACTGTATCGCCAGGCATGACAATTTCCTTGTCAGCTGGAAGCTCAACTTCACCAGTAACATCTGTAGTACGGAAGTAGAACTGTGGCTTGTAACCCTTGGAGAATGGGGTGTGGCGACCACCTTCCTCTTTCTTCAAGATGTATACCTCACCCTCGAACTCAGTGTGTGGAGTGATTGTGCCTGGTTTTGCAATGACCTGACCACGCTCAATCTGCTCGCGCTCAATACCGCGGAGAAGAAGACCTGCGTTATCACCTGCTTGGCCCTGATCAAGAGTCTTGTGGAAAGCCTCAATACCAGTAACAACAGATTTCTGTGTATCACGCAAACCAACGATTTCTACTTCGTCATTTAGCTTGATGACACCCTGTTCAATACGACCAGTAGCAACTGTACCACGACCTTTGATTGAGAAGACATCCTCAATTGGCATCAAGAATGGCTTGTCTAGGTCATGTTCTGGAATATCAAAGTATTCATCCATAGCCTTAACAAGATCCATAACAGCCTGCTCAGCTTCTGGATCACCTTCTAGGGCCTTAGTAGCGGAACCCTTGATAATAGGAGCATTATCGCCATCAAAGCCATATTTGTTCAAAAGCTCACGTACATCCATCTCTACTAGTTCAACTAGTTCTGGATCAGCAAGGTCCATCTTATTAAGGAAGACGATGATCTTTGGAACGTTCACCTGGTGAGCAAGCAAAACGTGCTCACGAGTCTGTGGCAACGGACCATCATTAGCAGCGACTACGAGGATAGCACCATCAATCTGAGCAGCA
>JAFWHE010000012.1 GCA_017512045.1 Candidatus Saccharimonadota bacterium | reverse complement strand
TGTCGAATAGTTAAGGCCATAAACACTAGTTGACCACCAGCGCCCAAATATACCAACATCGCGTAAATAAGTACCATTATAATACCCATCATACCCAAGCGATGCACCAGTCATTAAATTATCCCGTGCGGTAGCATTGGTGCGGTTGGTGCCAACGTTAGGGTCATCCGGATTAAAGACATAGTCGAGAGCACTCCAAGACCGAGGAGTCGTTGCTCCACCATTGACTGGGAGGCTCCAACCCTTTGGACAAATGTCTTGTGGAGATGAGCCAGAAGTCTTGCCATCATTGTAGTAGGAGAAGCCTAGTGTTGCAGTGTAGAAGTTATAGTAGCCGGTGTCTTCTGGGACTGGATTGCCAGTGGTATTATCCGTGCTACCCTCCTCGCGATATTGAATCTTAGCTAGGTTATCATTGGTCGTGGAGAAGTTGGCCGCAGTAGAAGTATCGGTAACCGTTGCTGGATTGGTAATGCTACCTTGGTAGCCGGCCTTTGGAATATAGTATGTATTACCATCAACGATATTGGTGAGTTCGTCAGTAAGTGTATAACCCTTGTCATAACCGAGCTTGAGGTTGGAAATCATCCAAGTTTCACCATTGTTAAACTTTTGAACGGTGTATGGGGTATTATCGCGCTTATCAAGAAGGGTAATCTTTTCATTGACAGCGAGAGTCCTGACATCGTAATCTTGCATGTAGTTGGCCTGCCAAACAGCATAAACAGTCTTGGTGGCGGTAGTTTCTGCGCCGGTGACATAGACCGTAACCGTATCACCAATGCGATAATCTGGCTCTGTAGCATCATTACTATCTGCCCAACCGAGGAAGGTGCGACCAGCCCAGGTAGGAGTCTCGTTCGGTACGGTGAAATTGCGACTCATCGCGGAAGAAGTGCCAGTCATATCAACTGGTGCACCGGTGCCGCCATTAGCATCAAATGTCAAAGTGAAATCAGACAAAGTTGGCTTAGCCACGGCAGTGAATACGAGCTTGTTGCGATAAGTGCCAGAAGCCTTGTTAGTATCCACATTCACACCCACACCGATGGTGGTACGAGAGGAAGAAACCTGACGATCGACATCATCACGAATGGTCGCTTGTGTATTCTTAACTGGGACTGGATTGTAAGTAGTAGCAGAACCACCAGAATAAGAATCATCACCAATAGTCTCTGACCAGACATCGCTATATCCCCACTGATTTTTGTAAGAAGAATTAGCAGCAGAGAAAGCACTCTCGGAAACATTTGTGGTGCTGAGAGTTGGAATATTGCCGATGCTAGAAGTAGTAGTGTCATCAACGGAGGTATTGGTATTGATCAGGCTGTTGGTAGCCGTGCTAGCATGATTGTTATAATCGGAGGAGATATAGAGAGTGTAGCCAGTACGATTAGTCGTAAAGACATCGGCTATAGCACTATTCTTACCGAATGTGCCAGTAGGAGATGGGAGGATGTCGATGGCAAGATCTGTGATGACGCTAGAGGCGGTATTGTCTAAGATGGTAATGCCAATGGACGGGAGGAGCTCGGCATTGATAACTTGGGTGCTACCCTTAATATAATAAGCAGAAGCCGGTGCTGTACCGATACCGACGATACCACCGAGAATAGCCATAGTAAGTGCCGCAAAAAGCACCGCCAATGTGGCTCCCAGATGATTTTTTATGCCTCCCCTGTTTCTGGAAACGCTCTTGGTACCTCTGGCGTTCCCTGATTTTTTGTTTAACATTTTCCTCCTTAAAAATACCATACGACAATAATATGACAATTTACTACATTATAGCACACAAAAGCAAAAGCGGTAAAGGATTTTTTGGGAAAAATATTTTTGAAGTAGTCGTAGAAGGAACTCAGTATGATAGTGCCGAGAAAATTTGCCCGTTTTATGCTCCACCACCATTGTTGCGTTGTCTGGCAATTTCTTCCAAACGATTCGTGGCGGCATTCACTCTGTCAGCAGAGGTACGAGGGGCAGGGGCAGATTTGCTATTGCCATTATTATGCTGTACATCAAAGCTAGTTCCAGGACGTGCCTTGTTGTTTCCTATATTAACAGCACCAAAGGCAATTTCGCTGACCAAATTCTGGACATCTTTCTTCGCACTACCGCGTAGACGTTCATTATCCCAAGCAGCAGTAGCCTGTTGAACAAGCTTCTGTTCTTCTGAAGTAAGGCTTTCCCCGCTGGCGCGCTTTTGGTTAATAACTTGTGCATAACGCTGGAGTTCCTCTTTATCTGTATTGATGAGTTGTTGCTCAGACATACCACCGAATTTGACTTTACCAGCATAGTCAGAAATATTATTGCCAGAACCAACTGCTCCAGCTTGTACCTGTCCAGCTGCAAGGTCGTTAATATAGTCATAAGTAGAACGAGAACCAGATTTAAGATCGCCAAGTTTATTATCACCTTTTGCAGCCTTAGCAATGCTGCTCAATGCCGCTTGATTACCATCATTACCAAGTGCTTCCATTACTTGATGCAAAGCTTCTGCACCATGATGGCCAGATGCCATAAGTTGACTAACTGTTGC
Source organism: Candidatus Saccharimonadota bacterium (assembly GCA_017512045.1). Taxonomy (GTDB): domain Bacteria; phylum Patescibacteriota; class Saccharimonadia; order Saccharimonadales; family Saccharimonadaceae; genus Nanosyncoccus. Next base: position 129,748 of record JAFWHE010000012.1, on the reverse strand, counting down.
ATAACGTTCTGCCTCATCTTGGGTATTGTATAGTATATGCGCCAATGATCCACTGGCAAAACTGCTACCTTTGCCATTGAAACCTTTCACATCGCCAGTTACATTGACAGCACCACTAGCAACATTTCTAGACTTTACAGCCTCCACTTGCCTGTTGAAACGTCTCGCGACTGCCTCAGATGCAATCAAATCTGGGTTCAATTCTTCTTCATCCTTCATCTTCTCTAACGCAGCCTGCGCACGAGCATATTGCACACGTTGTTCTGGAGTACGCACGCTCTCCGCAATATTACCTATTCTCCTAGTAACTCCCTCTAACCTCTTTCTTTCCGCTACGCGATTCCTGACATCTTGTCTTTCCTGAGCATTTGCCTGGATATTCCTGAATGCACCAGTTCTTTCCACTCCAGCCTTAGCGATGCCACCAGCCCTAGCACCAATCTTTGCTCCTACGCCAGAGATCTTTGCGCCAAGGTTGCCGAGAGCAGAGAATGAGCCTTTTAGTAATGTTGGAATAAAGAAGAATGGAACGACAGTCAGAAGCGCCGCAATCAGATTCGGCCAAAACTCGTCACTAGTAGAAGCAAGTATTTTTCCTGCCAAATCTGCACCACCAATCATCGCACCACAAATTGGGAATAATAGTAACAACCCAGTAAACGCTTTCCACCACCTCTGGAAGAGTGGTTTGGTATTTGGCAGCATATACATGGCAAATGCCAGTGGAGAAATTACAACTAATATAATCACTCCTGCCTGGCGTACGCCGAGCAAGATGAACATAAATAGCACACTGATTAACATACCGACTAACGCCAATAGGAATGGCAAGATTAAGAATGGTGCCCAAATAGCTGCCGTTGCAGCTGCACCATACCCAGCCATAGCAGTAACCGCCGCCGTCAAAGCAGTATTCATAATAGTCTGGCCAGTGCCAGTAATGTTAGTCTCGCCCACTTGGATACTGTCAAAGAGCGAACGCAATCCATAACCAGCAATATTGGACGCATCCACCAGCAACTGACATATTATATACGACAAGTTTATTAGTATGGCGGCTATGATGAGTTTCGGTAATATTCGTTTGATGCCCAGGTTGTCAATTCCTACACCCGTTACCTGAGAGAATATAACAATTAAGAGCAGCGCCACGAATGCAAGATTAGCAAAACCTTGGAATGCCTGCCAACCTGCTACCACTCCGCCATTTTCATTACTAAACGTCTTTGCATTTATCTGCAAAAATGGCACAACGATATTCTCGTAGATTGTCTCTAGGGTCAATCTCAGGAACTTGATTACCGGACAGACAATCCAACCCAGCGCACCCGCGCCATTGAAGCATGGCTTATCATCGGCATCAATTTCGGTGGCATCACTACCAGGTAAAGTACCACCGCCAGACGCTGGAGGCTCAACACCATCACATGTCGGCATATTGCCTATATCCATTCCATTCAAAGCGCTTACAATTTCTCCCCAGCCAGCTGTACCAAACCACTCAGTACCGTTAATTATATAGAATGTACTCGGCCCCTCTGGTTTTTCCGAAACATAATACGTCTGTGAATTAATAGTAAGCTCTACAGCCCCTTCTTTCCATTCACAAGAAATATTTCCATATTTAGTGAAATAGTAAGCTAATAATCCAACCCGCTCATCTTCTGTAAAGATTGTACTAGTATTTGAAATGAACGGACCTTTTTTATATATATTCTTTTCAGCATCTGGGTTTTCTGACATACCGCCACCATACTCAACGCCATAAAAATATCCAGTTCCATTTACCAACTTTGTTAATGTTGAATCTATTCCTTTGAAAAGACTATTTGGGTCATTCGGGTCAAAATCAATATAGTAATCAATCCCAAGAATATTTACCAATAGTCTATTATTGCCCATATCTGGCGCACCGAAGCTAACTGGTGTGTTCCCTTTGCCACCTTCTATATCTATCCCAACAATAGTTGAACCGCTCTGTGTATTTGCACAGACAGTAATAATCTGCTCTGGAGCACCGCCAGCCCCCCAATCTGTGCCACCTTCTCTAATTCTGTAATTGTAGCATTTGCGACCAAAAGCAGTATCATTTTTATAACCCATTTGTTTGAGAAAATTAGCCTTAGAAGCTATGTCGCCAGAGTTAAAAGAGTAACCCATATAATTATCTAGAAGGGTTTTACAGCTGAACAGGCTATCATTGCTTAGTACTCCATTTGGCAAAGCTAATTCATTACCAGTTCCACCGGCTAGAATATCTGATGGTCTATTTATCTTAGCAGCATCAATTTCTTCACCGAAATACTGGTGACATTTCTTCAAATCTGCCACTTTTGCCCGATTAGTAATCGTGCCTATGCTTGCAGCATTGATTGCATATGTATTATTGCTGAACATTATTACAAAAGCAAAGGATAATATGCTAATCATTAAACAAGTTAATATTTTCCTATTCATTAGATCCTCCCTCACTATTCGGTTTCAATGGGTCACTTACATCGACTTCAATCAATATATCCTCCGCTTTTATACCATCTGCATCTATGACCTCCTCAACTACTATTTCTTCTGTTGGAGATTCCATCTCCTTATTTATCTGCTCAATTCCACTCACTAGCCTATCAGTCAGTAAGCCCATTTTCCTGTTAGCCCGATCATATGAATCGCTATAAAGTAGCATATCCTCATCACTCATTGGCACATTGCACCCAGCCACTAGCTCATCATTTTTGATACAGCGCCATCTACTGGCAGTGTCAAAATATTTCTTCATATAATCAGCCACGCCTCTTTGGTAATTATAATAATCCTGTGCATCAGGGAAATCAGAAGCACCAAACACACCATAATTCTCGTTAAAATACGCTTCTATTCCATCTGCGCCACTTTCCAAATAAACCGGAAGTAGGGTCGCCACATCTAACTTCCCTGCCAATACAGCATTATACACAAAGTTAAACACTTGCTGATAATATGGCACATACCAATTCAAGAAATAAGATTTCTCATCTAGACCAGAAATACCATATACATCTATAAAGCCATCAAAATATGTCTTTGCTTCCACAAAATATGCATTCTTATCTTCCACATCCGCATAAATCATACTATCAACTGTGTATTGATTGGCAATGCTCACTTCTTCAGTAATTGGCTCTTGGCTCTCCTCGCCGTATAGTATATAGTTCGCATATTCATTGAACGCCGCATCTGCGCTCACTGCTACCGGAGTATTAGTATTCTTTGGTTTCTCTTTTCCCCCACCCGCTATCAGCGCAAAAATAATCCCTCCCAGCAACAACACTGCTACTACCGCAATACTAATACCGACGAGTTTCACGGTCTTAGAATGCTCCAGTTGTTCTGCTTTTCTTTCCGGATTAAGCGTTGGATCTATCAATAAATCACCTGACACAGGTACAACTTTATCAAATTTCTTCCGCTTGAATATAGACTGGCTAGTTTCTGATTGATTTTTACTATTCAAGCTATCTATCGTTCTAGATACGTTCGCACCAGTGGAAAGGGTATCCGACCCTAATTTACCTGCTGTAGGGTTAGAAGCGCCAGTGCTAGAAAAAATCGGCGTAGCAACAGGATTCGCCCCAGTTGATGACTGTGGCTGCCCATTCTGACCTTCTTGCCCACCAGGAGATCCACCCTGTGGAACTGTTTGTTTTGGATCCATTATGTTTTTATTATAACATAAGCATTTAGAAAAAACACGAAAAAAGTTTTATGCGTTCTTCACTTTTACCATCGCTGGGCGGAGAACAGCATCATTATAGAGATAGCCAGCCCGCAAAGTTTCTGCGATAACTTCTTTTTCTCCCTCACCATCTTCCATCGTCACGGCATCATGCAAGTCCGGATTAAAATCTGTCCCTGGTTCTGAATTAATCTTTGTAAGACCCAACTCTTTGACGGTCTTCTCCAAATTCTTCATCAATGGAGCAAGTTCTGGCGTGGCAGTAATCGCTCTATCCAAATCGTCTAGTAGCGGTAGAAATTGTTTGACAGTATCTTGCTTGGCATATTCTACGGCCTGGCTTCTCTGCGCATCCATCTGCTTGCGATAATTCTCAAAGTCTGCTCTAGTACGCTGAAGGTCATTAGTTAGTTCCGTAATTTGCTGACGCTCCGCGTCCGCTTGTTTATTAGCATTTACTAGATTTTCGTCATTTTGAGTTTTCTTCTTCAACATATGATAATCCTTTCACAATTCTTATATCTGCTCTAGCATCATACCAGCGCGCTTCACCAGCGACATCACACGTGCATAATTCTGTCTAGTCGGACCAAGTACACCAATATAGCTATTATCTGAATATGGCGAGCGAAATTTACTAATAATAAGCGAAACTTCCGAAGTCTTACCGATTGGATTTTCTCGACCAATGAAGATATTAAGTGGCTCCCCTGGCGCAGCCTCCCTGAGCCATGGTTCCAAATTGTCTAATAATTTTGCTACACTCTGGACGCGAGTGGTATCCATAAATTCTGGCTGAGTAAATAAGCGTGAAATACCAGATAGATATAATTGTTCACCAATAGTGGCCAAGCCTAGATTGCCCGTCAACTCTGCCAGTGAATCCACCGCTCCACGAATTGCAAAATCTATGCGCTCCTGTGAATTAACCCGAAGCTCCAGTACATGTATCCCTTTATCCTCTTTCCAGTCAGCACTAGTAAGTAACCTAGCAGGATTAGTTTGAGTGCGTCTATTAGCACTGCTAGCTGTCATTTTTTCAGCATCAATATCTTTATCTATCTCTTCCGTCAAAGAGTTAACGTACAATCTATATCCCGCATCTGTCGGAATACGCCCAGCAGAAGTATGCGGCTGAGCAATATAGCCCATCTCCTCTAGCTTTACCATTTCCGAGCGAATAGTTGCACTAGAAACATCAAAAAGCTTCGCTAAGGTGACCGAACCAACTGGAGCGGCCATTTCTGCATATTCTTCTATAATTGCGAATAAAATCTCTCTTTGTCTTTGCGTAATATTCATACTTCCATTATAGTTAATTAGCACTTAAAATGCAAGAGTGCTAATTCCCAAAGCATCATATCTATGTTATAATATATCTTATGAAATCTCTGCGAGCATTGATTTTTGACAGTTATTTCGATGACTATCGTGGCGTAGTGCTATATGTGCGAATTTTTGATGGAAAATTACCAAAAAATTCAGAGATTCGAATGATGGCTGCAGAAACCAATGGCCTAGCCCTAGAAGTCGGTATCCTAAATCCTGGTATGTCGCCTAAGGCAGAACTGACGGAAGGGGAAATTGGTTATATTGTAACAAACCTTAAGACTACGCGTGAGGCAAAGGTCGGCGATACCGTAACACTCGCAAAGCAACCAGCCCCAGAACCTTTGCCTGGATATAAGGATGTTTTACCTTTTGTTTATGCTGGATTTTTCCCTGTATCCAACGAAGATTACAAAACACTGAAGGAGGCTATCGAAAAGCTCGCTCTATCCGACTCCGCCCTCCGTTACGAGCCAGAAAACTCACCCGTGTTAGGCTTTGGTCTGCGTATTGGCTTCCTCGGCTTGCTCCATATGGATATTATTCGCGAAAGATTGGAGCGTGAATTTAATTTGGATTTGGTCGTCACTAATCCATCTACTAACTACCGCGTCTTGCTTAATTCTGGCGAGGAAATAGAGATTAAATCCGCTGCTGATTTGCCCGATATGTCAGAAGTGATAGAAATTCGCGAGCCTTGGGTGAAAGGTGAGATTATTGTGCCGAAATCTATGATTGGCAATGTACTTAATCTGATTGTAGAAAAGCGTGGCCACCAGACTAATTTATCCTACATAGAAGATCGTGCAGTGATAGATTTCGAAGCGCCAATGGCAAATCTCCTGACTGATTTTTATGACCAACTCAAGTCTTCTACTTCTGGCTATGCCTCTTTTAATTATGAACTGGCTGATTACCGTCCAGAAGATTTGGTCAGGGTGGATTTCCTAGTTGGTGGGCAAAAAATAGATGCTCTCGCTATCATGTGTCACCGTTCTGAGGCTGATGCAATTGGCAGAGAAGTGACGAAAAAGTTAAAAGAAGTCATCCCTCGCCAGAATTATGAAGTTGCCCTCCAGGCCGCCATTGGTGCGAAGATTATCGCTCGCGAAACTATCGGCGCTTATCGTAAGGATGTTACCGTTAAAATTCACACTGGCGACCGCGACCGCAAGGCAAAGTTACTAGAAAAGCAAAAACGTGGCAAAGCCCGCATGAAGCGTTTCGGCAAAATCGACATCCCATCAGAAGCATTTACTGTAATGTTAAAAAGAGATTAATCTTGCTGTGGTGCGCGGTGACGCAAAACAAAATCGTATAATTTATCAATAATCAGAGAAAATACTTCATCACGACTCATATCTGCCTGTACTGGAATCAACATACCGAGTTGCTGATAATGCTTCAGGACTGGTATGGTTTTCTCGTTAAACTCTGTGATGCGTTTCTCAAAAACGCTGCGTTTTTTATCATCTTCACGCTTAGTAGTTTCCTGGCCACTTTCACGTGCACCAGCATCACGTACCGCTTCCCAGCGCACCATCACATCTGCCTCAGAAATATTAAGCAAAATCACCGCTTTGATTGGATGACCACCAGCATCAGCAGAATCTATCACGGCATCTTCTTCTCCACTCCAACGCCCGACAGAAGATAATACCAGAGCAGAATCTTCCAAATCTTCCCTATTAAAGTATGGTAAAACCCATTGATAAAATACGTCTGTCGGTGCTAAATCACCACCATCAGTATAGTGCTTGTTCTGACTTTGTTCCATAGCACGAATGATAATGCCAGATGACAAAAAACGCGCGCCCAAAGTCTCTGCCAGTCTAATACCCACGGTATCTTTGCCACTCATTGGCAAGCCAAAGATATTAATAGAGCCAGTTCCAAGCCAATCCTTAATAGTTGCGATTTTCTCTTCCATACCACTTATTATAGCACAATTAATCTATATGTTTCGGAGCTGGAGCTTTTTCTACAATTGCATCAAGGACTTTGTCCACATTCAAACCAGTCTTAGCGGAAACGCCAATAATTTCATCAGGTGAACAACCAAGCAAATTCACAATCTGGCTTTTTACTTTTTCTACGTCTGCTGCTGGAAGATCAACTTTATTAATTACTGGAATAATATACAAATCTTGCTCTAATGCCAGATACACATTTGCCAAAGTTTGCGCCTGGATACCTTGCGTAGCATCAACTACTAGAATCGCTGTCTCAACCGCCTGCAAAGAACGTGATACTTCATAAGAAAAATCCACATGCCCCGGCGTATCTATTAGATTTAGCTCATATCCCTTGTAATGCATCTGGACGGGAGTGAGCTTGATAGTAATACCTTTTTCTCGCTCCAATTCCATACTATCTAGCAATTGAGCTTTCATCTCTCGTTTTTCTACGGTATTCGTCAATTCCATCATGCGATCAGCCAAGGTAGATTTACCGTGATCAATGTGAGCAATAATACAAAAATTTCTGATTTTATCAGTATTCATATCTGTTATTATAACATATTTTATAGTGAGAACCAATTCTTCCTGATTTCCACCATCCTGTCACCAGGGAGATTGAATTTTTTTCCTGGCAAATATTCTCTCACTGCTGTGAGAAAATCTTTGAGCTGGGGCCTAGTTAGAGAAATACCATACTTTGCCACGACACCACGCAAGATTTCTAACGCCACATCATCATCCAAGGATTGGAAAAAACCGCGAGGATATTGCGTAGGGATTTCTGCCACTACACTGTTTATAATTGTTTCAGCTTTCTGTCTAATTCTGGCCTGTTTCTCATACAAATCGTAAATTTTTAGTAATTCATCCTTCCCCATTTCTGCTACATTTTTTCGTAAGCGATTGCGCAGATAATTCTCTTCCACATTGGTCGGATCTTGGCGAAAAACAATGCCGTTTTTTGCTGCTTCTACTATAATATCATTCTTTGTCATTTTTTCTGTGATAAATGGTCGTTCTACCCTTGCATCAGAAAACGGCGCTAACCCTCTCCATCCCGTGCCACGCAGGAGATTAATTGCAATAGTCTCCGCCAAATCGTTCAGATGATGCGCAGTAAAAATCTTTACCTCTGACGTAGTATCAGCTCGAGCATTTACTTGTTCCAACACGTCGCTCAAGAAGTCGTACCTAGCTTTCCGCGCTTCCGCTTCTGATACACCTTCACCCAATTCCACTTTCTTATAAAAGAACTCTAGCCCATACTCCGCTACTTTTTTCCGCACTAATTCTGCATCTGCATCTGCCGATGGTCGAGTACCATGGTTGAAGTGCGCTACTACCGCATCTTTGTCATTACGAAATCGCCACAGAAGCAACATTGAATCCACACCACCAGAAACAGCCAAAATCTTCTTCATCTATTTATTATACAATATTTTTACTATATGTTATAATTACCTTATGTTAATGGATATTAATCGTCTCATCGGTTACCCAGTACTCAGTCTCCATGTCAGTGGTATGATTGCAAAAGTCACCGAACCGATTATCGATCCAGACAATCTGAAAATTGTCGCATTTTTTGTAGCCGGACCAGATGTTGGGGATGGCGAGCATGGTGACATTTTGCAAATAGATGACATTCGCGAGTTTTCTGAACTTGGCATGGTGATTGACTCTATTGATGAATTCGTTAACGCAGATGACATTGTAAAATTACGCGACATTATCAATCTTAATTTCTCGCTCATAGATAAGAAAGTAGAAACTAAGAAGAAAACCAAGCTTGGCAAGGTTACTAGTTACAATGTCAACCCAGATGATTTTATAGTGCAACAAATCATCGTCCAACGCCCTTTAATGAAATCTTTCTTAGATCCAGAGCTCACCATTAGCCGATCGGAAATCGTAAAAGTTGATGATGAGAAAGTTATCGTGCGCGACGAAGAAAAGAAAATTATTGAGCGTGCCGCAAAAGAAGATTTTGTGCCAAATTTTGTCAATCCATTCCGTGAACCGCAGCTTTCACGCGCTGATAGTCAAACCCTTGACGAACCAAATACGCAATAAGTTTATCATCCGTATACTTACTACGTTTCTTGGCAATAATTTTTTGAATTTCTTCATCGTCAGAACGTTCAGTGGCACCTAGCACTTCATCGATTACTTCACTGTTTAGCCCCTTTTGTTGTAGCTCCTGCTTGAGCCGCTTCTGGCTAATACCTTTTCTGGCAAAACGATTTTCTATGTAATAACGCGCAAACTTCGCATCATCCAAATAGCCTTTTTCTATTAGTTTAGTAACAACTTGCTCAATATCCTCATCTGTAATATTTGGAAGTTCCCTAGTGCGTAGCTTGTACTTCTGACGATCTTCCTTGGTACGCTCACGATTACGCAGCGCTTGGCGATTAGCCATTTCTCTTTTACCTTGCTTGGTTACTAGATGTTCCCTAGTCTCTTTGATAGAATGTGGTCTATTCAGCACCCATTCCAAAGTGTTCTGATACAATTTACCAAAAGAAGATGCTCGCTCCAACCTATCGATTTCCAAATCGCTAAGCGCTTTCCCAACCTTTAGCTTATAATCCACTACTTGTGCAATATCTAAAGAGAATGCAAAACTATAATCTATAAAGATATTAACCCTGTTCTCATCCTTTAGTGATTGCTTGATATCAGTAACCTTGCGCGCGCCAATAATGTTGGCAGCATCATCACCATCATCTTTTAATTTTTGGCTAGGACTGAAATTTATAATTTCCATTATGCATCTTCAGCGTCAGCAGCCAATGCTTTCTCTCGGACTTTTTGCTCTATCTCGTCGCATAATTCTTTGTTCTCTGACAGAATCTTCTTTACTGCTTCGCGACCTTGGCCAATAGTCTGACCATTATACTTGAGGAAAGCACCAGATTTTTCTACGATGCTCTGTGCAATCGCAAGATCTAAGATGTCACCCACTCTACTAATGCCCTCATTATACATGATATCAAACTCTGCAATCCTAAATGGCGCTGCAATCTTATTCTTCACAATCTTGACTTTGGTACGGTTACCGATAATATTGTCACCATCCTTAATCTGGCCAATCCGGCGAATATCCATACGCACAGAAGAATAAAACTTCAACGCATTACCACCAGTAGTCGTTTCTGGATTGCCAAACATTACACCGATTTTCATACGAATCTGGTTAATGAAAATCACGGTCGCCTTGGACTTACTAATGATGCCAGTCAGTTTTCTCATGGCTTGTGACATTAATCTCGCGTGCAAGCCCATCTGAGAGTCACCCATATCACCATCTATCTCTGCTTGTGGGACAAGTGCCGCAACAGAGTCTACCACAATGAGGTCTACTGCACCAGAACGAACGAGAGTTTCACAAATTTCCAAAGCCTGCTCACCATTATCAGGCTGAGAAATTAAGAGGTTCCCTACATCAACTCCAATTCTCTTAGCATAAGCTGGATCAAGTGCATGCTCCGCGTCAATAAATGCTGCTTGACCACCTTGTTTCTGAATCTCTGCAATCGCATGAAGTGTGAGGGTAGTCTTTCCAGAAGATTCTGGACCATAAATCTCTATAATACGGCCCTTTGGATAACCTCCACCCAGTGCTACATCTAGAGAAAGAGAGCCTGACGGTAGCAGTTCTACGTCAATCTTTTTCGCTTCGCCTAGCTTCATAATAGAACCATCACCAAATTGCTTAGTAATCTGGTCAATTGCAAGACTGAGAGCTTGGTTTTTTCCGCTTTCTGCTGATTTTGCTGCAGATTTTTCGCTTGGTTTTTCTGATTTTTTTGCCATTGATTTTGCTCCTTTGATAGTTATTATATCATACGCTCCACGGACAAAATCCCTAAGATTCCGGCCAGCCATCCTGTGACTGGCGAAGCCTAACTCTAGCCTAGCATAGGTGGATATTTCATTGCAAGCATAAGCGTGAAACTTTTTTGAATTTCCTTAATAATAGTAAAACTATTGGGATGTATAAACAGAATACCCATAGATTTTCTGCATCAATGTTGACTAAAAATGCCTTATTCTCGGCAAAAAAGTTGGCCACGGAAATTTGATAGTCCAACAGAACTAATGCTAATTTCCCAAAAACCATCGCACCAAAAGGCAAAAAATAAGCGAATAGCCCCGTCAGAAAAACCAGACTCATCACAAAAGAGATTGTTGGTAAAATCAACACATTTGCCAAAACTCCGATTATAGATACTTGCCCGAAAAAATATAACAAAATCGGCGTACACATTATCGTCGCGGCAATAGAAGATAGTAAGTTGTTTCCCAAAATACCTGGTTTTTTCTTGCCATAAAAATATTTAATCAGAACTGGAGTAATCACCATAATACCGGTAAATGAGGCAAAGGATAATAGCCACGACATATCCGACAAATAGAATGGGTTACAAATCAACGTCACTGCAGCTACCAAAATAATTAATCTAAGTGGGTGTATTTTTCTACCACAATACCATAGAATTAAGGACGACCCAGTTATAATACTAGCGCGCAACATACTAGCAGACAGTCCCGTAATGCCCAAAAACATCAGCATCATTAAAAATGCCATCAGCAGACTCGCAAAGCGTGATAACTTCCCAAAAATTTTACGAGAAAATCCAACCAACGTGCCGAGATGAGCACCAGATGCCACAATAATATGCGTTAATCCCACCGTCCTAAGAGCATCCTGTATACCCTGATCCACACCAGATTTCTGACCAAGTAAATATCCAATGCCAAGTCCGGCTTCTGGCATTGGAATATAATTCTTTATTTTAGTAGCAAAATCATTACGGAATTTTAGAAAAATATCACCTGGCTCTGGATGTGCGACTTCAATAATTTCTGGACGGTAAATTGCTGCACAATATATACCAAAACCTTCGGAAACTTTTCCGTGCAACGTGATAATATCTGAGCGCTGGATTTCCGCGGAAGTATCAGACACGCCAGAAATTTGCACAAAAATATGGCCGGCTATTTCGTCATGTTCTATTTTAAAATCTACCAAGTCGAGATTAATCCGCCCGTCCTCGCTCATAGAAGGATCTTTTGTAATTTTGCCAGTGATTGTAACTGTCTGACCAATTAGTCTAGAGAGATAGTCCTGTGCAATAAAATCTGGCGCAGCGCGAAATGACACTGTTAGAAATCCAGCAGTTAGTGCTAATATTAGCACCCATTTCCTACCGATAATAATCGCCAATACCAATAGTGCTATTGCCAAAAATAACCACAGACAAGACGAGAAAAACTGGATATGCAAAATTGGCACCACAATGCAACTACCGATAATTCCTACCGCAAAGATTATCAACACCCACGATGGGTGTAATTTCTGCCAAAATACAAAATCAAAGATACGTTGAGAGCTAGTTTCCATATTAATTCATTATTAGCAAAAACTATTCTCAGACGCAAGCATGGACGTTTTTAAAAACGCAAAAAACTTACAAATTTTCCAAATATTCAACGAATTTTTCTACACAAATAGTTGCGGCTGGGCCATCAACCGGGTGATATAATGCTGGAGCCTTATTCACTTCTATCACATACTCATCAAGGAAATCTACACCAACCAATGGCAAGTCCAAATGCTTTGCAATACTTTCTGCAGACCGCTTCAACTCCTCTGGGAAATTATCTGTAATGTCTTCCATGGTACCACCCTGGCCAGTATTACAAACGCCTATCACCTGGACCTTTTCGTCCTTATCTGGAATAGAATCTAGAATTGCGGTTTCTTCCATGCCGTTATCTAGTGCTTGTGTTTTTAGATAATCAACTGCATTTTTCTTATTAATATAAGATAAATTAGACTTATATTGTGCCGTGCGCTTTGTGCTATTTTCAATATCAATCAATTCCAAAACGCTATGCTCACCATCGCCAGTCACACAAGCTGGAATCCTAGCAAACGCCTTTATAAACTGATGATTAATCACAATTGCACGTACTTCTACGCTTTCTGGAAAGAGCTGCTTCTGCACTAATGCCTTGCCAGAAAATGAACGTTCTATAATACCACTTATCAAATCTTCTGCTTCCGCAATATTCTTAATGCCCACATAAACATCCTTGCCGTGCGCCCCGTCAATCGGTTTAATTACAACTGGTTGATTTTTCTCTATGAATTTAGCAACTTCTTTCGTATCAGTATCATTATCTACCAGAAGTGTATTTGGCTGTTTCACACCAACTTCGTTCATCAGCAAATAAGCTGCATATTTATCATCAGCTACCATCCCTGCACCATAGCTCATGTTAGGTGGAGTACCATAATAAAATTTAAGTTCTTTTCCGTCTGGACGTGTCGCAGAAATACAGACGCCAATACTATGGAGAAATTTAGCATTTTTCCACCCCCTATTTTTTATCACATCACGAAATGTCCTCAGGCTGAGTGATAATTTCTTTTCTGGAACCTGATAAAAATCTTCCATTTTGCCTCCTCGTTAAATTTATAATTTATGCGCCAACTTTATCTTTGGAATTTTTACGTGAAGCATTATGCTCTACGTATTCTATGATTTTTTCTGCCACATTACGGCCAGTAACTTTCTCAATGCCAAATCCTGGAGAAGCATTCACCTCTAGTACTAATGGTCCACGGGCAGAGCGCATCAAATCAACACCTGCCACATGCAAACCCATAGCCTTTGCCGCCTGAACAGCAACTTTCTTTTCTTCATCAGTTAGTTTAATAGTTGAGCCTTCACCGCCTTTATGTAAATTAGAACGGAAGTCATCCGATACGGACTGGCGTTTCATACTGGCAACCACCTTAGATCCAACGACAAATGCACGAATATCAGTACCAGCAGATTCTTCTATAAACTCTTGCAAAATGATGTTAGTACCATCTTCATTATAAATATAGAATGCCTGGAGAACGGACTTAGCAGCCTTCTTTGTTTCTGCCAGGACCACACCATTACCATGCGTACCAGAAGCAAGCTTGATAATGACAGGTAGACCAATCTGCTCAAGCAAATCGTCAATATCAGCGGAGTTGCGAGATACCAATGTCTTTGGCGTATCTACACCAGCCTTGGTAAGAATCTGTGCGGCACGTAGTTTGTCACGTGCACGGGTAATAGCAATGGAGCTAGACAGCGTCCACAATCCCTGCATCTCAAATTGGCGCACAATCGCGCAACCATAACGTGTCATATTGTTGGAGATACGCGGGATAATCGCATCGTAGCCCTCTAGCTTCTCGCCATGATAATAAACATTTGGATGTTTCTCATCCAAGGAAAGATAACAGTTCTTATATTTAATTACCTTAACGTCGTGGCCATGATTTCTAGCCTCTTCTACCAGACGTTTAGTGGAGTAGTTAGCATTACCGTTTGACAAGATTGCGATTTTCATTTTATTCTCCTTTCTGGGTTAGTTTTTTTCCTGCTACGTATTTTTTGTGGAACTCGTATGGATCTTTTCTAAAATCCCTCAGCTTTACTTCCATTTCTTTCGGTTTTCTTTCATATTCTATATCTGGAAGTGACACATCTACTACGAATTTACCTTTCAAAGTTCTACGCCCGATCAAAATTGGAAAACTATTTTTACTCCTATCTGCAAGGGAAAATAGTACTCTAATTTTGCGCCCATTTATCTTTATCGGCATATACACCCGATAGCGAATCTGTTCCTGCCCCATAGCAGAGCGGGTAACAACTACCTTGTATTCTTTCGTCTCAATAACTTCACCATCATAGAATGGGCTATTTTCACCAAAGAGTGTAAACCTCAGGATGCCATTTTCATCTATATTGATATCACTTGCCCAGATAGCAGATGCTTCCGCGCCAGTATCAATCTTAGCTGGAATATCCGCTCTTTCTCCAATAGAAACCAAGACGGATGGCCCGATAACTGGTAATTCCTCTGTTTTTCTCTCCGACATTGAAAACGATTCCCATTTAAATGGTATGCCTCCATTGTATCACAAAACACCTCTGTTGTCAAGATGTTAATGCTTACCTACCCTAGTTAGGTAAAACTCCATCTGTAATCCGCTCTTCTACCCACCCAGTAGAGAGGTTCCTAACGACGAAATCTACTCCGTTCGCTGACCTTTCTATGCGATGAGTTGCCCAACCAGAAGCATCACGAATTACTAATGACATTTTACCTCCTTTAATTTTTATCTATTGTAGTCGCGAAAAATCAAAAAGTAAATAGAAAAATGACTCAATTTTAGGAGATTATTCCCCAGCCGGCAAACCAAGCGCTTCATCAGATAGCGGTACCTCAGAAAACGGCGCCGGTAGGTCATCTATCATATCCAAATTTTCATCATAATGTTTGATGTAATTGTCCAAATCCTCCAGAGTTATCCGACCAGAATTAGGAAAAGAATAATCTTCCTCCATCTTTGGCTGAACTTCCGTCTCATCCGGCAAGAAACCTGGACGTGAACGATCCAAGTAAATATCACCAGAATTATGATAAATCACTAGGCTGATGGCGGTTGTAGCGACAGCAATACCAATAGAAATTATCCCCAACAGAACCAAATTGCGTGAGCCAGGATTACTGTTCATAATTCCCCCTTAGCTTGCGCACAATAGTTAAATATTCAGCAAACAAATTGCGCAAATTCGTAGTAGTACTAGAAACTTCCGCCCTCTTACGACGTGTCTCTACTAATTTATTATAGAAATTCTCTGGGTTATCCTTACAATTCATCGACACTAATTCTTCAAAAGATTGGCTATAGCTAGTGTATTCATTCACGAAATCTTTTCTTACGGCTAAAATCGTAGAGTGCAAATCTGTCAGAGATGCGTTCGGCTGGCTATTATCAATAAGACGCAAATTCATCGGAGTAATAAACTTGGTGATAATAGTTTCATAAATAGTACCCAGATACGAACGACTCCTAGCATCGGTTTTTTGTAAAGATTTGAGTGATTGCTTAATCGTGGCACAATTCTGAGAAACCATCCCTGACTTTTCTTCCGACAGAGCAGCAGTCGGATACTGAAAAATCGCAACATTACTAAGTGCTGCGCCAAATATCACCGCGCAAGAAAACACAGAAATTATCTTATATCTTCTCAACATACTATTATTATAGCATAAAAAAGAGCCTGCTTCTTTGCAGGTCTTAAGTCAGATAGTGGTCGGGGCGACAGGACTCGAACCTGCGACCTCACGGTCCCAAACCGCGTGCGCTACCAACTGTGCTACGCCCCGATTTGCTCCATTATAGCATTACTCCTCTGTTTTTTCAAGTTCGAAGACGGCAAATTTATCCTGAATTAAATCAGATACCACTCTATAATTATTAAATTCCTCTGGCAAATTATAATCCGTGATGCTATTTGCATTCTCATCATAGTCTGTGAGATACCAGAACTTTTCATGACTATCCACAAAATCGACTAAATCTGCAATGAGATGGTAGTT
Organism: Candidatus Saccharimonadota bacterium; assembly: GCA_017512045.1. Taxonomy (GTDB): domain Bacteria; phylum Patescibacteriota; class Saccharimonadia; order Saccharimonadales; family Saccharimonadaceae; genus Nanosyncoccus. The sequence continues at coordinate 113,302 of JAFWHE010000012.1, read as the reverse complement.
AATTTTGTAAATAGGTACAAAATCACGCTCGTCATGATTAATGTTCTGAGCTATACCATAAATCGGGCGACGCTCATTGGCATAAAAAACTGCATCGTAAAAGTTCCAGGCATTATTAATTAGAACTGGCTCGCTATTCACATTAAGTATTTCGGTTTCTAACACAATCTCCTTGATTTCACTGTTGAGCGCGTGGCTATGAAGATTGATTATACCAAATATGGTCATTGCAGCACCGGTTAATATTAGTAAGCAAATCCTGATACTTCGTGCAGGGATTTTTTTCTCAGTTGTTGACACAGGGTCAGACTGAAGATTCTTTTTTCTTCTCATTTCGAATATTGAATCTAGCAAATAAACCACTAATACAACGATAAGACAGCCCAGGTTAAAAGCACTGATTTCCTGACCGAGACGAATAAAAACTGGTGAAATACTAAATAGGGCCGACACTATAATGGCAGTTTTTAGGCTGAACCATTTTTTAAGCAAATGAAATAGAAAGATGATTGTTAGTGCACCACAAAAAATTGACAAAAAACGTAAAGAAACATCGTTATAGCCAAAAATACCAGCCCAAATTTTTAGTAGAAAATAAAAGATTGGACAATGACCATTCTGTGTGGCAATTTCCCAAATATCAGAAAAATTACCACGTGCAATATACGCAGAATATGCCTCATGGTGCCAAATTGGGCCACGCAAATTCAGCATACACAATACAGCATATGCCACACACAGCACAACCGGAACAATAATTGATATTCGCGAAATTGATTTTTTATTCTCTGACACTTATAGATATTATAGTGGTTTTATGGTAAAATACAAGGGATGTCAGGGTGTGGCGCAGTTGGTAGCGCGCAGCGTTCGGGACGCTGAGGTCGTCGGTTCAAGTCCGATCACCCTGACCATTTTTGTTGTTCTAAATATAATATAATTTCACCGTCTCGTTCTTATGCTTGAAATTTTCAAAAGCCCGCGGGTCATCAATGTCATTAGAAATACTCCAAAAACAACGCGAGATAAAACTATGTGTCACTATGAGCAGAATATCATCTTCTTTGTATTTTTTCTTCACATCGGCAATAAATTCTGCTACGCGTTCCCTGCCAGCACCAAAGGTTTCTGCACCTTCTGGCATACGCTTATTTTCCAATGAATTCCAATCCGGCATATCCCAAAGCTGTTCAATAGAATAGCCCTTTAATTTGCCAAGCTCTCGTTCTGCTAGACGATCATCTATAATATACTTGTATTCTGGCACAACAATTTCTGCCGTCTGGATAGTGCGCTTCATCGGCGATACATAAACATCGGCAAATTTCATATCAGCAATTTTTAGATTAATGTCCTGGGCCTGTTTAATGCCATTCTCATTCAATTCTTCATCCGAGCGACCAGAAACAATACCAGCAAGATTGCTATTAGTTTCTCCGTGTCTAATTACATATATTTTCATTATCATGTATTATAACATATAGAATATATTTGTCATATAGATTGTATATCTTGGCAAAATGCTTATGCTTGCGTATTTTTTGATGGTTTGATAGTATAGAAAAGTCGCTTTTTCCAAATTCAGTAATCGGTGGGACGGTCGTTAAGCGATAAAATTAAACGGGAGTACGAATAGTACAATATGCGTATCGGACTCAGGCGAACACATTCCGTTCGCAAGAAGCCGCAAAAATCTCCTGCTGCTTGGCAAGAGTTCATTGAGACGAAAATTATTCTATAAGTCCCATTGGTAAAATGCGCAAAGGCCTCTGAACTTAGGTGCCAGAGGCCTTTTTGATGGTAAAAATTTTATTTATTTAATTCAGCGTCAACCTTCTCGCGCATCAAATTCAGGAACTCTTCTTCTGTCTTAGCCTCAGAGAAATCTATCCTTTCGCCATTGAGATAGAATGATGGAGTGCCTGGGATATCTAAGGATTGTGCAAGCGCAATGTCAAAATTGACTTTTTCTTTTACCTTTTCGCTATTCATATCTTTAACAAATTGTTCTTCATCCCCTTGACCATTGGAAACTGTGCGGAAGAAATCACGGAAAATATCAGTACGCTCGCTACCAGAAGCATAGAACCAAGTAGACTGGTTAGCGAATAATTTCTCCGCGTAAGGTTGCCAGTAGCCTTGCAAACCAGCTGCCTCCGCTGCACTAGCCGCCGCAGTGCCGTTCTGATGGTAACTTAAAAGAAAGCTACGATAAACCAGTGCTACTTTCCCATCATACTCTTCTACCAATTTCTTCATGCGTGGAAAGGCAGTAGCACAGCCAGAACATTGATAATCCGCATACTCAAAAATTAGAACTTCCGCATCTGGATTCCCTTCTACGTGATCGGCGATATGACCATTGTCATCATTAGCTGGGATAATCTTATTAATATTCTCGCCGTAGTTGCCAGTCTCTGATGTTTCTGCAGTGTATTTCTTAATATCAATTACTTTCTTGTCTGCTAATCGCCAAATCACAAGACCTAGCAAGAGTACAGAAAAAACCGCAACTGCAATAATCGGACCGAGGTTCGTACCTTTTTTGTTCACATTCCTCCTTTATTCATACAAAAAACTCTTTAGTATGGTATAATAATAGCATAATTTTTGGATAAAAGCCATGAGTAATTTCGGGAAAAAATTTACAAAGTGGGTGGATCCAAAACTAGAGAAATACCGCGAGCCAAGGAAGCCAGAAACGCCTCCTCCATACGTGCCAAAGTCGCTAGAAGATTTTATTGGTGTCATGAAACGTACTCCGAAATCTATTCTGTCTAGCAAAGAACGTGCGCGTATCGCTGCCAGTATGAACTTTTCTGAGCGCAGAGTTTCTGATGTAATGATGCCACGTTCAGAAATCACTTTTGTCTATGAGCATGATTTTCTAGGGCCACTAATGCTAGATAAATTATACAAATCCGGTTCATCACATTTTCCCGTTCTATCATCTGATGGAAAACAAGTAGTAGGTGTGATTAGTACCGAGCAACTCAATAGCCTGGAAATTAAAAATACTGATCGCGCAGAAAAATATCTTAGCAAGAAAATATACTATTTGCGTACAGATTATACACTAGAGCAGGCATTATCGGCATTTATCAGAACTAATTGTTTCTTTTTCATTGTGATAGATATAAAGGGCCAACTAGTCGGATTACTGACTTATGATATGCTAGTAGCTTGTTTACTTGGTTACATTCCACATGACGATTTCCATGATGATAATAGCATTTCCGCCGTGATCAAGAGAAATATGGTATAATAATAGAGTTATGAGAAAGCTAGCATTAGAGTTAAAAGATTTTTTGGGCAAAAGCGTAACTGTATCTGGATGGGTCAATTCCCGCCGTGATCATGGTGGACTAATTTTTATTGATTTACGCGACCATACAGGTATCATCCAATTGGTGATTACGCCCGATACTAAAGATGCTTTCTCTCTGGCAGAGACTCTGCGCGATGAGTTTGTGATTACTGCTACTGGCAAAATGCGCGAGCGTGCACCAGAGCTAAAGAATCCTAATATTGCCACCGGTGATATCGAATTAGTGGTAGACACATTAGAACTTTTGAATCGTTCCGAGCCGTTGCCAGTCAATACTCATGATGATGGCGATGAATCGTCTGAGGATTTACGCCTGAAATATCGCTATCTCGATTTGCGTCGCCCTAGTATGCAAGCCATTTTGAAACGCCGCTCTGAGTATTATAAGTTCATTCGCAAGTATATGGACGAGCATGAGTTCACAGAAATCGCCACACCAATTCTAGCTAATTCTTCCCCAGAAGGCGCACGTGATTTCCTAGTACCATCTCGTCTGCACCCAGGCAAATTTTATGCTTTGCCACAAGCACCACAGCAGTTCAAACAGCTCTTGATGGTTGGTGGCGTACCGAAGTATTATCAAATCGCACCATGTTTCCGTGATGAAGATCCAAGGGCCGATAGGCTTTATGGCGATTTCTATCAGCTAGATATGGAAATGGCTTTTGTAGATGATGGCGAGACAATTCGTAATGAAATTGAGCCGTTATACCTGAAGTTAGTGACGGAATTTGCCAGTAAGAAATTAGTCCAGAATTCCGAACCAGCCAAGCAATATATTTCAAAAAGTGGTAAAGTCCCACGCATCCCATATCAGACCGCAATGGATTTGTATGGCGTAGATAAACCGGACCTTCGCTATGGCATGGAAATGATTGATTTGACTGACGCGTTAAAAAACACTGAATTCAAGGTATTCCAAAGTCCATGTGTGAAGGCACTGTGTGTAAAAAACGGTGCTTCACTCACTCGTTCGCAAATTGATAACTTCACCGACCAAGCACGCAAACTCGGTGCGGGTGGCCTAGCATATATATTATATGAGAACGGAGAGGAAAAATCCCCTATTGCTAAGTTCCTAAAGCCTGCTGAGCTAAAAAAGATCAAAGAGCTTACTGGTGCATCCGATGGCGATGCTGTGTTCTTTGGTGCTGACACGCGTGAAAAAGTTAATAAAATCCTCGGCCAACTCCGTATCGCTTTTGCCGACCATTTTGAGCTGAAGAATAACGATGAGGTTGCGCTTTGTTGGATTACTGATTTTCCATTTTATGAATGGGATGAGAAGAATAAGAAAATTGACTTCGGACATAATCCATTCTCTATGCCAAAGGGTGGTTTATCTGCATTAGAAAATGCCAAGACTGACGAGGAAAAACTTGCCATCGTTGCTGACCAATATGATATGGTAATGAATGGTTATGAGGTTTGTTCTGGCGCCGTGCGTAATCATAGTCCAGAAATTATGTACAAAGTATTTTCTCTGCTTGGTTATAACCAAGCCTATGTAGAAAAGCGCTTTGGCGGACTACTGAACGCCTTTAAGTTTGGCGCTCCACCACACGCTGGTTGTGCCCCAGGGCTTGATCGTATCTTTATGATTCTGTCTGATACGGAAAACATCCGTGATATTGTCGCATTTCCAAAGAATGGTTCTGGCATCGACTTGATGATGGATTCTCCATCCACCGTAGATCCAGAACAGTTAGAAGAAGCTTCAATCGCAGTGATTGAAGATGAAGAAGAATAGTTATTGTATCAACATCGCGACTAGCACAATAATTGCCACAATCACACGATAATAACCAAATGCCTGCAGAGAATTAGACTTTTTGAGGTATTTAATGACAAATGAGATGGCTAGAAAACCAGAGACAAAAGCTATTAGATTTGACAATGCTAGCATACCAATATTGTTAAAAAAATATTCCCTAGCACCAGAGGAAAGTAGAGTCTTACCGCAAACAGCTATCATCAACGGAATAGAGACCAAGAAGGAATAATCTGCAGCGGACTTACTATTTAGTCCCATCACACGGCCCGCTATGATAGTAGAGCCAGAACGCGAAACACCTGGAATCAGTGCAAAAACTTGCGCCAGACCAATACCTAGAGCACGTGACTTAGACAACTTAGTCTCGTCTTTTAGCTCGGTCTTCTTTGGCAGTTTTTCTATGAAAATCATGAGCAAGCCGACTACACCCATGGCAATACCAATCGTGTATAACGATGAAAAGAATGAGTTTTCTTCTATAAACTTAGCAAGAAGTAATCCTGCCAATCCTGCCGGGATACAAGTGATAATAACATTAATCGCAAAGTGAAAATCTTTCTTCACAAAAATATTTTTTAGAATTTTCCAGATTCTCTGGCGATAATAAATCAACAGCGCTAGCAAAGTACCAAAGTTAATTAGCTCCAGAAAATAGTGGAAGTCCTCTGGTCGGCCACCGATGAGCTGCTGGACGATTTCCAGATGACCGGAACTGGACACCGGGATAAATTCTGTAATACCTTGTACTAAGCCTAAAATAATTGCAGTAAAAATACCCATAAGTACATTATACCATAGCTAAACAGTCACTTACCCTAAATTCGTATGCACAGCAGTAACATCATCTAAATCGTCTATTGCATCAAGCAACTTCTCAGCTTTCTCCAAATCTTCTCCGTCCAGCTCGATAGTAGAAGTTGGAACATATTTTAGCTCAGCACTAGTGACATTCATACCAGCATCTACTAATGCTTGGCGGACTTTCATCAAATCACTAGAAGCAGTGGTGATTTCTGTACCATCATCTTCATCTACCACGTCTTCTGCACCAGCATCAAGCGCAATCATCATCGGATCATCGCCTTTGTCGGTAATAAAGATGACGCCCTTCCTTTGGAATTGGAACATTACAGAGCCAGGATCAGCCATACGACCACCATTTTTTTGAAGAGCATTACGAACATCTGGCATAGTGCGATTCTTATTATCAGTGGCTACTTCAATCACAATACCAATACCACCAGGGCCATAGGCCTCATAAGTCTCTTCTACTAGCGCAGCAGAAGATTTATCAGCTACGCGCGCAATAGCACGCTCGATATTCGCCTTTGGCATATTGGCAAGACGAGCTTTCTCTAATACCATGGCTAGAGATGGATTCATCGCAGGATCAGTACCACTACGAGCAGCAATAGCAATCTGATTACCAATTTTCGTGAATAACGCGCCCCGTTTTGCATCTACGACTGCTTTTTGACGCTTAGTAGTTGCCCATTTACTATGTCCTGACATGATCTCTCCTTTGGCTTTTGCCAATCAAAAATATTGAAAAACTTAAATATATTATATCAGATTAAAGACTAGCTGTCGATGATTAAGCGGCTCTCTTTGTATTATGATGCATAACTAAATATGCTACTAAAGCTATCGCAAATGTACCTAATGCTGCAACAACGATGATAATATTATTGCTAAGCTCATCTGGTGCAAGACCAATTGCACCGAGGGCAGAAGCGTGAAATACTGTAGAAGTAGGCTCAGAAACTACACCAAGAGGCTTAGTATATTCACCGGAATCATCGTTTGGATCCTGGAAAACTTCCGCCGGATTCTCGCGCGCAATATCTTCTGCAGCCAGACGAACATCATCTGTCTTTGTATACTCTACTTCACTCTCTGCAGTAGACATAGTTTGGCTACCGTCCTCGCTAATTAGTATAGCGACCTTATTACTTACTACACCACCGTCATTCATCGGCTCAACTACATAGCGAAAATAAACCGTATCAGTCTCTGAGCCCTCTACTCCAAGATAAATCTTATTCTCTAATTTAAACCCATCACTATTATTGGTTGGTTCAGTCACTACTTGGGACACCCAGGAATTATTATCTTTCTCCACATACGTATACTCCAGGGATTTATCAGATAGTGGAATAAAGCCATAATTCTTTCCATCAGAAAAATATGCCGCTATATTAGTCAGAGAGACCGCATTCTCGTCAGTATTCTTAACCTTTACTGTGTACTCTATATAGTCACTGTTAATAATGCGGGAGACGATTTCACTTTCTATGACGGAGGTACCTCTAACCTTTTTCCAGGTCTCTGGAATGCCACCCTTAGCAGCAACAATTTTGTCCTCTACGGTCTTAGCAATATTATGAACAGAGAAAATAGCAAAGCCAGCAAACGCCAAAGACGCAATCAGCACAATAGCAATCGTAATTCGAGTCATTTTATATGATTTTGTATTTTTCTTATGCATAGATTGAGCATTAGGATTATTCATATTTTTATTTTATGACTTTTTCTGCTTTTTGGCAATAGAGTTGTTAAGCTTACTATCATCTGCCAAATCTTTAATTGCTTTCTTTCTAATCTCATGGCGATTCTTAGTCCTATAGTCTTTGCTAAGCAACCCCATAATAGCATCTTGTTGCCAATAAATAATACCTACCAGTAGAACCGCTACTATTGCTATACCAGCCACTAGGCCATAATTTCCGTCACCAATGCCCATGCCAATATAATTATTACCAATTACCGCCGGCAACCGGCCAATAGCAAAAATCAAAACTAGCTTCTTGAGTGGAACTTTGGTCAGGCCTGCCAAATAACAAACTACATCGTCTGGTAAACCTGGTATAACGAAAATCAAGAACAAAAGCCAAGATGCACGTTCACTATTCAGAACAAAGTCAAATTTCTCCAATGACTCTTTTTTTACTAATCTCTCTACAATCCCCCTACCATACCGACGAGAGATCCAGAATACTATCGCAGCACCGATAGTAGCACCAATAGTAGTCCAAAGTACACCCCACCAGCCGAACATATACCCACCAATCCCACCAACCAAATTACCTGGTATCGGTGCAACCACTGTCTGTAGAATCTGTAAACCAATATAAGCAAGTGGCGCTAGAGGACCAAGCTGATTCACTGTCCGGACGATACGTTCCCTATCACGGAAAAATACCGTCAACGGACCGCTAGATAAGATATCCCATACAATGTAGCCAATAGCAAGCAGGATAATTATACCAACAATGATATAACTTTTTGGAATCTTCCTCGCCTGTTTATTTTGCATATTCAATCGCCCTAGTCTCTCTGACAACATTGACTTTAATCACGCCAGGATAGGACATAGTAGCTTCAATTTTGTTAGCAATATCACGAGCAAGCTTCAGGGCAGTGAGATCATCTACCTGCTTTGGCTCTACGATGACACGCACTTCACGACCAGCAGAAATAGCATAAGCCTTGTCAATGCCAGGGAAACTAGTGGCAATATTCTCTAAATCACGCATACGTTCGGCGAAGTTTTCTGCGGAAATATTGCGAGCACCAGGACGAGCAGCAGAAATTGCATCGCAAATTTTCACGATCACAGCCTCTGGTGTAGTAGGCTCTATATCATCGTGATGGGCAGCAATAGCATGAACAATCTCATCGCTCATACCATATTTTTTTGCTAGCTCTGCGCCGATGTCAGCATGCTTACCCTCAATCTTATGTGTGACGGCTTTGCCTACGTCATGGAACAGCGTAGCAGTTTTCGCAATACGCTTGTCTGCACCAATTTCTTCTGCAATCATACCAGCCATATGTGCCATCTCCACAGAGTGCAATAATACATTCTGACCATAGCTAGTGCGGAACTTTAGCTCGCCGAGCAAATGAATCAACTCACGTGGAATACCAACTAGGCCAACTTCACGCACAGCATCTTCTCCAGCACGAACGACTTCTTTTTCTATTTCTTTCTCACCTTTAGCCACAACTTCTTCGATAGAAGATGGATTGATACGGCCATCTTTCATTAAACGTTCCAAAGCATAGCGAGCAACCTGACGACGAATCGGATCAAAAGATGACAGTACTACCATGCCAGGTGTATCATCTACCATGATGTCCACACCGGTAGCACGTTGGAGAGCCTGAATATTGCGACCTTCCTTGCCAATTATGCGACCTTTCATTTCATCATCTGGGAGTTTCAAAGCGGTAATAGTACGGTCTGCGGTAACTTCTGAGCTCATACGTTCCATAGCAGTGAGCAGAATTGCTTGCGCAGTCTCGTCTACATCGTGTTTAATCTCTTTTTGTTCTTTGGCGACGAGATTGACAAGATCTGCTTTGATATCATTCTCTGTCATCTTCATTAGCTTGTCACGAGCATCAGTCTTAGAAAGGCCAGCAATCTTCTCTAACTTCTCATGTTGTTTATCACGAATGGTGCGAATTTCACCCTTCAAGCCCTCTATTTCCTTTTCTTGTTTAACCAGACGCTCAGACTTCTTCTCTAACTGGTCTAACTTACTGTCTAAGGTAGTCTCACGCTCAGAAAGACGATTCTCTGTTCGCTTCCACTCTTTGCGACGATCGTTCTCCTCATTCTGAGACTTTTCTGCAATATCAGCAGCCTCTTTGCGTGCTTTAGAAACGATGTCAGAAGCCTCATTCTTTGCTTTGCGAATCAGATCGTCCGCACGATTTTTCCCACCGTTTTCATTCTTCTTGTTATATGCAGCAACAGCGCCAGCACCAGCCCCAATACCAGCTATTGCAGCAATTACGATTATGGCTATCTCCATAATAAACCTTTCTATTTTGCTAGTTTTTGCCAATATTTTCCTGATATTGGCGGATTAACAAATAATATAAATAAATTAAATTTAATGATAATTACACCTTTATTATATCACAAAAACCAGTAATCTCAGAAATTATTTCAGCAAATTGGTTATTTACTATTGATAATTAGAAATATTATTGGAAATCATATTTTTCACAATCTGTGCAGCGGTGTCTTCTAGGCCTTGCTCTGCGGCATCCTGAGAGAAATGCCCCTCTGGTGCGTTGTAGAAGTAATTATAATCACCATAAGAATAGATTTTCTGACCAAAGCTAATTCCAGTATCCTTATCGGAATCACCCTCATAGGAGGCAACTCTAGTCACACAACCTACACCCCTAGGATTTTGATCTATATCAGCAAAGGCTGGGAAATACTTGATGCCTGTCTTATGTGCAGCGAAACAAATTTGTGGACGATATTTCTGGTCCAAAGTATATGATACGTTTTCCAAATCATCTGGAATTTTGAACTTGATTCCCCATTCTGTGATATAAATATTACCCGGTACTGCAACATATTCTGGCACGGTATCCACAGAAGTAATCGTAACGCCAGTGTCTTCTTCTATCTTGCCAATAATCTGTTGAGCAATACCAAGTTGGTCCTGAGTCTGTTTAAGTTTATTAGATGTATCAATGTTAGACACTAGGCTCCAAATACCCAAAATAATACCAATGAAGGCTAGCGCACCAAAGACAATGGAGAGAGTGACAAACATCTTGGTCTTCTGCTGCTCTGGAGAAAGCTGAGTAGCACCAGGCTTCGTGGCAGAACCAATCGGCTGATTAGGAAGGTTTGGATTTTGCATGCCATCAAAATGTGTCGGCTCTAAGATAGGAGACTCTAGCGTGACACCAGTGTTATTTAACATAGGTTGACCTTGTTGTGCACTAAGTGGTGCAGTCTGTGCTGGCTGATAACCTTGTGGCATAGCAGGAGGAATTTGCGGATCGATTGGGCTACTCGGCGCAGTGTTCTGATTTTGATTTGGATTCGGCACGACATTATCCGGCCGACTAGACGGCTGTGGTGCGAAAGGTTGCATATTATTATCCATTAAAAAGTCTCCATTAATGTCTTAATTATAGGATATTTCAGAAATAAATACAAGCGGAAAAAATAGTTTTTAGCATAAGCATCTTGACATTTTTAACATTTTATGATAAACTCACACCATGAACCTCTTCAGTGAAGCGGAATTGATTTCTTTTGGGAAGAAATACGGACAGAAATTTGCTAAGGAATTAGCAAAAAACCACCGTCCTATTGTTGTTGAGTTAGTTGGTGATGTAGGCGTAGGAAAAACCACTTTTACGCGTGGCATAGCTGAAGGCTTGAAAGTAATCAACGGGCCTGTTACTTCTCCTAGCTTTACGATTTGTAGACGTTACTTTTTTGCCATCGGTAACGATAGTGGGGTTTTGTCGCACTATGATTTTTACCGCCTAGATGATCCAGGATTAATGGCGGAGGATTTAGCAGAAAGTATTACTGCAGAAAACAGTATAACCATCATAGAATGGGGCGAGTCTATTACTGATATTTTGCCAGAAGATCACTTGATTTTGCGATTTACGCTCAATGACGATGAAACGCGCACTATTACAGAAACCGGCCCAAAAAGGAGCGACAAATGAAGCTCTATCTGGATACCTCTACGCCAACTTGTATCCTACGCTTGGATAATAAAGAATACCAAGCAGAACTAGGCCGCGACATGGCAGAAAAGCTACATGGTTTCGTTCGGGAGAAATTAACAGAAAATAACGCTACTTGGCAAGACATCACAGAAATCACCTTTATGTCTGGTCCTGGAAGCTTCACTGGATTGCGTATTGGAGCAACAGTTGTCAATACTCTGGCCGATCAGCTCCAAATTCCACTTTATGACCATCACGGCAAAAAGCACAAAATTATCTTGCCAGAATATGGTCGCCCAGCCAATATCTCCAAACCTCGTAAATAATCTATATCACACGAGAAACTTCGCTCAAAGTAGTCTCTCCACGCAACGCCGCCAGCACACCCTTTTGCTCTAAGGTCAGCATTCCGCCAGCCTTTGCTACTTTCTCAATCGCGTTAGTATTAATATCGCTCACGTCACCACGAATAAACTCTTGGATTTTTTCAGAAACTATCAATTGCTCCATAATCACAGTACGGCCCTTGTAGCCAAACGGCACTTCGGCGGATGGAACCGGCTTGTATAATGTCACATTGTCTAGATCTATGCCATATTTCTCCATCACCTCTGGCGCCGTACCGTCAAATACGCGATGAAAATATTTCATGGTGGCCTCATCTGGCTGATAAGCTTCCTTGTTATCTGCTAATTTCCGTACTAAACGCTGTGCTATCACGAGACGGACAGAAGACGAGAAAATCGGATTGGTACCAATCATATCAATCATACGAGAAAATGCCGCAGAAGTGGAATTAGCATGGAAAGATGATAACACCAAGTGGCCCGTAATAGAAGCCTGGATGGCAGTCTTAGCTGTATCAGCATCGCGAATCTCACCAACCATCACCACATCTGGGTCCAAGCGAAGCACAGAGCGCAAACCATCGGCAAATGAACCACCTTCTGTAGTGTTAATCGGAATCTGAGAAATGCCAGTAATACCATACTCAATTGGGTCCTCCAAAGTGATAATCTTGCGGTCTGTGGTATTGAGAGCATTGATAATAGAATATAACGTGGTAGATTTACCAGAACCGGTAGGACCTACCATCAATACTAACCCACGCGGATGAGAAATCACTTCATCTACTTCTGCCCTTTCCTCCTCACCGAGGCCGAGAAGATCAAGGTTGAGTAAAGTTTCATCAAAGTTAAACAAACGGAGCACCGCATCCTGACCATACATAGTTGGAATCATTTCTACACGGATATTGAGCAAATGTGTACTACCATCACGATAGATGTCCATCTGCATATGCCCAGATTGTGGCGTGCGAGCCGCAGTAGAAATATTAGCACGCGAAGAAAGCTCACCCATAAAGATACGATAACGATCACGATTAATTGTGGCAACTGGGTGAAGCAGGCCATCCACGCGCATACGCAAACGAATAGAATCACGCAAATTCTCAATGTGGATATCAGATGCACCGAGGCGATCTGCCTGATCTAATAAATAGTCAAAAACTTTATCAGTGGAGACCTCATTCAATACCTTACTAACACTGGCAATTGTCTCCGAGTCACCTTCGCCAGCGATTGTAATATCATCATATTCTGTTGCTTGTGGCGGATCATAACGCAAAATGAAAACTTTATAAGCTGATTCTGTAATCAGGAAGAAATCCGCTCTCTCACCCCTATCCAGATATTCCTTACGCATCCGCTCTATCACACTGCGTGGAGTCTGACTAGTCACCATAAATTGATAATGCTCGCCATCACCACCCTTTTGAAGTGGAATCATAAAGTTCTCATGCATCTCACTCTTGGTCAGAAGTCCATCTACAAGTGGTGTATCATTCTCAAACTTACGAGTATCCAGATATGGCAAACCGAGCAAGCGTGCTCTGGTAGCAGCGGCCTCTTCCTCATTATCACGACGTTTTTGTTGAATCTCTTGCTCGTCCATAGCATTATTATAGCATAAACATTTTATTTTAAACTAATCTCTGACAAGCAGTATTAGTTAATTTTTCTAATTTTTTAGCGTAATAGACTATCCTATGCTCATTAAATTTGTCATTTTGCGCCCAGCAATATACCACGCCGCTAAATTCCCAAGCAAAAATCTGAAAAATCATCTCTATATCAGCATCTTTGTATTTATTCCATTTCTGGCAAATTATAGGCCGAAAAATCTCCGTAATTTGTTGGAGCGAAAACTGATTCTTGCGATAAGTAATCATCTCATAATAATCTTTATTTTTATAAATAAAGTGCAAAATCCTGACATATATCTTTTGCAAATCATCTTCTCTTGTTGCATTGATTTCTTTCTTCAGATTCTTTAGCTCTTCTTTCATTCTGTTGTCTACATAATTCAGCGCATCTTCTATATTGCCATAATGGTCATAAAAAGTGGACACGTTGACTTTCGCTACGTAGCTAATAACTTTTGCTTTTAGACGAGTTATCCGTCTCTGCCGAACATAACGCTCAATAACTTTATTAAGGCGTCTTTGCGTGTTTTGATACCTCAGGTCGTTTGTATTTTTGACGCGACTTTTTGCGCGAGTTTTCATATGATAATTATACATTATATGATATAATATGGTTATGTTTATGGTCAGCCTGCTACAGTGGTGGTATTTCAGGGGTTGGGGTGTTTTTGCTAATGGGTTGAAACAGAAATTACGCGATTCGGCAGATTTTTTCTCTATCAGCCAGCTACTCCGCACTTTGTTCAAGCCATTCCGTCAAATCTCTGCTAATACATCAGAGGAAATGGCTGGCTCAAAAATGGCAGCCTTCTTTGACCGCTTAGTCTCCAGGATTGTCGGTTTCTTTACTAGAACATTCATCATTATCTTCGGTAGTATCGCAATTATCCTAGAAGCTTTGCTCGGCGTGATTTTTATCGTTTTGTGGCCAGTTGCGCCACTTATTATTATTGTTGGGATTAGTATGACTATTATGGGAGTGACGTTATAATGGTGTTGCAATTTCATTACAATTCCCTTCGCGCACGTGAAGCACGTGCCGGTAAAGTACTCGGCAAGAAACCCGTTTTATTCTTATGCTTTTTCTTAGCAATAGCGTTTTTGTCTGGTGGGATTGCACTACTAGTCATGAAATCTGCTTTTGCTTGGATTTGTTTCTCTGCTGGGATATTTATCGCAATGATTATTTACTATACTAAGAAAGAACTGATTCCTGTGCCCGCCCGCCACGGAAATACCTCTACCAATCCATCTACCACTGCGGAAGTAGTAGGCCTGGCAGATATCAACGATGTATTATCCAATGACGTGATGGCAAATTTGCCAAAAAATCCAAAGCCTCTGGACCTCGCCAAGATGGTTCAGCATACCAATAGTGGCCAGTTCTTAGCAGTGCGTTATGGCATTGGCACAAAATTATTAACAGAACTAGCTAAAACACTGCCAGAAGATACCACGTCGATTTTCCAAACTGCAGTGAAGATTTATCAAGGCACCAATTCCGAAGAAATCCATGGCGCTATTATCGCCGTTTCTATTATCTCCAATTTCCCTGCCAACGAAAATCTATTGAAGCAAATGAAACTAGAGATGGCAGATTTACTGGATGGGATTATTTGGTTCAATTACCTGAATGGACTAGTCAAAGGCGTTACAAAGATGGTGCATAGTGGTGGTATTGCCAGAGATATGAACTTTGGCTATATTCCAACTTTGCAGCGATTCGGTCAAAATATTTCCAACATTAGCAAAGGTCATATGAAGACTCAGTTGCACTTAGTAGAGCATAAGGATATCGTCTCGCAAATCGTCCAAATTTTTTCTAATGATGGGCGGCAAAATGTGGCATTAATCGGTGCAGAAGGTAGTGGCCGCTCTACTATTATTCATGCTTTTGCTGAGCAGTTAATGGATGCCGACAGCAAGCTACCGAGCAATCTCAAGTTCCGTCAGATTTTCAAACTGGATGCTGCTGCAATCCTTAGTGCAGCATCTGAACGTGGACAGATAGAAGGGTTGCTCATGCATATCATGGACGAAGCCTACAACGCCAAGAATATCATCATCTGGCTAGATAATGCTCAGCTATTCTTTGAAGACGGCACTGGCAGTATTGATATTTCTAATGTAATTCTACCGATTCTAGAAGCCGGAAGATTACGTATGATTCTGACTATGGACAAACAGAAATTCCTAGAAATTTCTGCCAGAAAAAGCGTACTTACTAATACCTTAAATAAGATTATGGTTCCTCCCGCTAACGAGGAGGAGACCATGAAAGTAATGCAAGATCAAGTCCCAGTACTAGAATTCCAGCACAAAGTCTCTTATACCATTTGGGCATTGAAAGAGGCTTATCATCTAAGCGAACGTTATGTACACGATTTAGAAATGCCAGGACGAGCGGTTAGCCTCCTAGATGCGGCAGGAGATTATGCCTTACCAAACCATCTCGTCACAGCAGAAAGTGTCCAACAAGCAGTAGAAAAAACAGAGGGTGTAAAAATCCAACAGGCCGCTGATACGGAGTCTCGTAGCAAGCTCCTCAATATGGAAGAGCTAATCCATCAGCGCATGATTGATCAACAAGAAGCCGTGAAAACCGTTTCTGATGCTTTGCGTCGAGCAGCCGCTGGAGTGCGAAATGAGAATCGTCCAATTGGCACATTTCTCTTTCTCGGTCCGACTGGCGTGGGTAAGACCGAATTGGCTAAGGCAGTATCAGAAGTGTACTTTGATGGCGAGAAAAATATCATTCGCCTAGATCTCAATGAATTCGTCAGTCCAGATGATGTTGCACGGCTAATCGCAGATGGAACAGAAGACGAAATGAGTCTAACCGCGCAAGTGATGAAACAACCATTCTCCGTGGTACTCCTAGACGAAATAGAAAAAGCTCATCCACAAGTCCTCACTACTCTACTTCAGCTATTGGATGAAGGTATTCTACGTGATGCCAAAGGTCGCGAGGTTTCCTTCCGTGATACTATCGTGGTAGCCACTAGCAATGCTGGTGCAGAAAAAATCCGCGAACAAGTGATGAGCGGTAATTCCCTTAGTAGTTACAAAGAACAATTCCTTAATGAGCTGATGCAATCTGGAGAGTTCAAACCAGAGTTCTTGAATCGTTTTGACGAAATTTGTCTCTTCAAGCCACTCTCTCCTACTGATTGTCTACAAGTACTAGACTTAATCTTAAAAGGCGTCAATAAAACTCTTGCCCCACAAAAAATCACCATCATCCTGGATGATAATGCCAAACAACTTCTGGTAGAACGTGGTTACGATCCACAACTTGGCGCTCGCCCAATGAAGCGCATAGTCCAAAAATCAGTAGAAAACTTAGTTGCAAAGTTTTTGCTCTCTGGCAGTGTCGGTGCAGGGGCGACTATTAATGTTACGCGTGAGATGCTAGAAAGTGAGTTAGGTAATGTCAATTAGGATTCCTTGGAAAGAACGTCAAAAATATTCTTTATTCTTTAATCTATTGATTGTAGGATTGGAAATAATTAGCTTTATAATTATCCTCATCACTAGCCATCGGATACCAGTGGAATATTACACCGTAGATAGTAATCTGCTAACGTTGATTAGCTGTGCAATTTTCATAGTTTTTATGATACGTGGTGGAGAAATCCCACGCTGGCTAAAGCTATTTAAATATATCAGTGTTACTTCACTTGCAATTACTTTTATAATCGTAATTTTCATATTGGCGCCAATTTACCACTTTAATTATGGATATTTATTATTCCATAATGAATTATTATATCAGCACTTGCTCTGTCCTATTTTTTGCATAGCAACATTCTTATTATTTGATAATTTTTCTATGGATAATATATTGGCAAAAAAGCCAAAGTTGTTGCTCAGGAGCAAAACCGAACAACTAAAATCCGGTGAGTTGGCTACTAGCGATGAGTTTTATGCGATATCTTTTACTATCATATATGGCGTAGTAATGGTCGCTCTCAATATCACTAAAGCCATCGATGGGCCTTATCCTTTCTTGAAAATATACGAACAATCGCCGCTCGCCTCCATTATCTGGGCACTAATTCTCTTTCTTTCGTCATATCTCATCGCTACCTGTTTGCGCAGAGTGCGAAATATTATGTTATAATATACGAAATGCCTCCGTAGCTCAGTGGATTAGAGCGTCTGTATTCGGAACAGAAAGTCGTGGGTTCGAGTCCCTCCGGAGGTACCATATAATTGGGCTTATTTCAGCCAAAAATCCCGTGTTTCTTTGCCTTCTTGAACTCTTGTAGGAGTTCTTTTTGTTTGCGAGAAAGATTCTTCGGTGTCTCTACAATAATCGTCACAATATGTGGTCCACGATCTCCATCATCACGAAACGGCACACCATGACCAGATAATTTGAACGGGGTACCACTCTGAGTACCAGCTGGTACCTTCATCGTGACTGGTCCATCTACTGTTTCTATCTCTATTTCACAGCCAAGAGCTGCATCTACCATACTAACTTTTTCCTCTGATAATATCAGTGTGCCCTCTCTAGTGAGATACTTGTGCGGTTTCACACGGACAACGACATATAGATCGCCTTTTTCTCCACCCTGCACACCTTCTGGTGCTGGACCACCACGTCCTTTCAGGCGAATACTCATGCCATCATCTATGCCAGCTGGGATTTTTAGCTTAATGCTCTTTCCTTCTACATTAATCTCCTTGGTAGTGCCAAAGATTGCATCCTTAAAATCCACCGTGATAGTAGTGCGATAATCCGCACCCCGCATTGAACGACGATGACCGCCACCAAAGCCAAATAGAGAGCCTAGTATATCATCTAATCCACCACCAGCTCCACCAAAATCAAAATGCACTTCCTGCCCATTGAAGTTGAACGCGCCACCTTGCCCGCCAAAACCTGCTCCTCCAAACGGATTGCCTCCACCAAAAGGATTGCCATATGCGCCAGAAGCACCACCATTGACACCGGCATGACCAAATTGATCATACCTGGCACGTTTCTGTTTATCAGATAATACCTCGTGTGCTTCGGATACTTCCTTGAATTTCTCTTCCGCTTCCCTATCTCCGGGATTTTTATCTGGATGATATTTAATCGCCAATTTACGATAAGCTTTCTTAATTTCATCATCAGAGGCGTTTTTGCTTACACCAAGAACTTCGTAATAATCACGTTTCGTCATGTGTTCATTATAATCTTTTAGCACTCGGGTGTCAAGAGTGCTAGTATCGCTATAAGTGTAAATCTGTGGTATAATGTATCTATGACTAAAAATAAATGTATTGCAAAACTAAATCGTAATAACAATCATAAGCATAGTGAAAAACGTAAACACTCAAAATAGTGTTAGAGGAAGGAGTTTTTGATGGAAAATAAACTGATTTTGATTACCAACCCGGGTAGTTCTAGTCGCAAATATGCATTATACAAAGGCCAAGAATTAGTCTGTAGTCTGCATTTCGAGTTTGAAGGCAAAAATATTATCTGTACTTTGAAGAAAGCCGATGGCAGTAAAAAAGTACTCAAGCAAGATTTCAAGGAACTAACTTCCACTGTTGCCAACCTTAATCGCATCCTGACGGAAGAAGGCTACCTTGGTGGTATGACCAAACTAGACGCTATCCTTGTCCGTGGTGCTGTGCCAGGTGAATACTTCACGAAAGACCGCATTGTAGATGATGAATACCTAAAGAATCTGGAAAAATCCCGCAAGCGTGCACCGCTTCATGTACCGGTAGTTGCTGGGGAAATCGAGCATTTTACCAAATCTTTCAAGACTACACCACTACTTTCTATCTCTGATTCCGCTTTTCATGCTGATCGTCCAGAACTAATGAAATACTACGCCTTTGATACTGACCTCGCGGATAAGAACGACATCAAGCGCTTTGGTTTCCACGGTTTATCCGTTGGCTCCATCGTCAATTATATGAAATCCAAAGACATCCTACCAGAGAAGCTGATTGTTTGTCACCTCGGCTCTGGGTCTTCTATCACTGCTGTATTTGAGGGCAAATCTCTGGATACCACTATGGGTTATTCCCCACTGGAAGGCTTAATGATGGCAACTCGCGCTGGCTCTATGGATGTTTCTGCTGGCCTCGCTATCAAGCGTGCGCTTGGCTATGAGGCTGACGATTCTCTTGAAAAATATCTAAACAAAGACTGTGGTCTGCTCGGCGTATCAGGACAAAGCGATGATATGCGTGAAATTATCCGCCTACGTGATGAAGGCGACAAGAAAGGTACTTTTGCTCACGCGATGTTTGTCTACCGCGTCCAGAGTTGTATTGGCCAGATGGCCGCTTCACTTGGTGGCGCAGATGCTATCGTCTTTACTGCTACTATCGGTGAGCGCAGCGATGAGATTCGTCGCACCGTCGCACAGAAGCTGAACTATCTTGGCTTTGCTATTGATGAGAAGAAAAACGTTGCTGATATGCCAGAACGTCATACCAATATTGCCGCAGAAGGCAGCAAGCCAGTCTGGGTAATCCGCACAGATGAATTTGAAGAAATGATTCGTCGTGCTGGTATTCTATTGGATAAAAACAAAGATGGTGACGTTTCTAAAGCTGAGTTGGAATCCGCAACCGTAGAAAATAATGTCAAAAAATAAAGGCTCCGAGCCACAACAAGTCTCCGATAAGGAAACAGAAATCATCCTCTCTGTCGCTGAGGACATTCTGGACGGCCGTATTAAAGCGGTCGACGGAGGTCCTCTGGAGGGTGATTTTTGTGAATTTGGCTGTTATCGAGGAGATACTTCCCTATTATTAGAAAAACTACTAGAAAATCACTATCGTAAACTAACTAATAATTCATTGCGCCGCTCGCTTTGGATTTATGACTCATTTGAAGGCCTACCACCAAAATCGCCAGAAGATAGCTCTGTAGCTGGCGATAGTTTCCAAGCTGGCAAACTCTTAGTCACTAAGCGTGAGGTGGTAGAACGATTCAAGAAAGCAAGCCTCAGGGTCCCTCGCATCAGGAAAGGGTTCTTCGACCAACTAGACGATTCAATAGATTCCCGTGATTTACCAGAAAAAATCGCTTTTGCTTTTCTGGATGGTGACCTTTATAGCTCTATCAAAACTAGCTTCATGCTAATTGCATCACGCATGGTACCAGGTGGTATCATTATTGTCCATGATTACAATAATCCTCAGCTGCCAGGCGTAGCAAAGGCAGTAGACGAATGGTTAACATCCATGCGTACTGCCCAAAAAATTTCCCCAACTCTATCAGTTAGGGAAACTCTAGCGATTATTAAATTATAATTTATTTGGAATCTTTCTTCGCCTGCTTCTTGGCTTCTTTGGCAGATTTTTCAATGGATTCTGCTACATTAGCTACAACTTCATTGGTTTTCTTTTTTACGGTTTTACCAACTTCACCGGCAGCTTTTTTCATATCCTTAGTTGCCTTTTCTAGTTCTTTTTCGGTGGCAGTCATATTCTTCTTTGCTTCAGCAACGGCAGCTTTTGCCTCTTTCTTGTAAGTCTTGTTGCCATCTACCAAACGCACATGATATTCTGCCAAGGTAGTGGAAACATATGGAAGAATCCAGATGAAACCAATGCCTAATGTGAGTATACCCAACAAATACCATGGAATAAAGGAGAGTAACAATATAAAGTACTCTTGTTTATGTCCTTCCATCAGAGCCATTGACTGCGCCTGAGCATCAGCTGGATCCAAATCCTTGTCATCTACCATGAGATAGAACATCTGGGAGTAAGAGATCGCCTTAATGATGCCAGGGATAATAAGTAGCAATGACCAAAGTAAAGTGAACACTACGTAGCGAAGATATCCAATAAAGGAATGGGTAAAATTCTCTCCAACAAAGCCAACTATACAATCCTCAATCCTCGGCATACGGGATTTTTTCGTCACGCCAAGATAAATAAATGCCTCCGCAAAAGTAATAGGGCCTGTGATAACCAGAGCCATTAGCCCTGCAAATGGGCCGAGAATCATACCGATAGCAGAAGTGGCGGCAGAAATGATAATAGCGATCGCAAAGAGCATGAAAATCTTCCCCTCAATCATCTCCTTTGCATGAGCTTTCATAGATGCACGATCCATGTCAATAATACTCCTTATAAAGTTCTTACTTTTATGATACCATATATTATATGAAAAGTATAATAAAATTCCTCAAAATTATTATCTTCTTTACTGGGGCAAGCATGGCTATCGCCTACTTCCTACCCAATAACGGTTGCCCAAAAATCTGGAGCTACCTTGCCACAATGGCCCTGCCATTCGCAATAGATTTTCTTAGGTTAATTGGTCTAAAAATCTCTAAACGCCTAGAAATAGCATATTTACTATTCATAATCGCAGCAATGGTGGTAGGTATTGATTTTGACTTGTATAAGACTGCGGCTCCTTATGACAAAATCGTGCATACTCTCTCTGGTGTATTAACTGCATTTGGCGCGCGCGAATTACTGGAGCAGGCTTCTGGCAAACCGGATCAGATTTGGTTCAAGGCATTGTTTTCCCTAGGCTTCGTTGCCCTAGTGGCAGTACTCTGGGAGTGTTATGAATTCTCTTATGATCAAATCACTGGTGGGAATATGCAACAGCTAATCAGCCCAGGGTTGGAAGACACCATGTATGACATGATTGTAGCGCTGATTGGCGGCATAGTCGGCACGGTAATGGCATTTCCGCTTAGACAAGGCAGTCGGAAAAAATAGTATCGCCAAAGATTTACTATTTTTTCCTACCGCCCCTGTATTAGCACTCTTGACATGAGAGTGCTAATTTGCTACAATAGAGGTAAGAATTAGCAGTCGTATGGAGCGAGTGCTAAAATCCAACAGATCAAGCATTAAAAGAAAGGAACTAAAAATGAGTAAAATCATTGGTATAGACCTCGGTACAACCAACTCCGCCTTTGCCTATATGGTGGCGGGCAAACCAGAGGTGATTACAAATGCAGAGGGCGATCGCACTACCCCATCCGTTGTTGCCGTCACGAAAAAAGGTGAACGTCTAGTCGGTAAAGTTGCCCAACGTCAACGTGTTACCAATCCAAAAAATACTATTTATGGCATCAAGCGTCTAATCGGCCGCAAATACGATGACAAAGAAGTCCAACGCGACCTAGATATCATGCCATACAAGATTGTTAAGAAAAAATCTGGTGTTGCCGTAGAAATGGACGGCAAAGAATACACTCCAGAAGAAATTTCTGCTATGGTTTTGTCAAAGATCAAGGCCGATGCAGAAGCATTCCTAGGTGAGAAAGTTACAGAAGCAATTATTACTGTCCCTGCCTACTTTGACGACTCTCAGCGTCAGGCTACCAAGGACGCCGGCAAGATTGCTGGCCTAGAGGTCAAACGTATTATCAATGAACCTACTGCCGCCGCTTTAGCCTACGGCCTAGAGAATAAAAAAGATGAGCAGATTGCAGTCTTTGACCTTGGTGGTGGCACATTCGATGTATCCATTCTTGAACTAGGCGATGGCGTCTTTGAAGTAAAATCTACCAACGGTGATACTCATCTCGGTGGTGAAGATTTTGATAATATTATCGTCAATTATCTTCTGGATGAATTCAAGAAAGAGTCTGGCATTGATATCAAAGATGATGCTGCTGCCATGCAACGCATCAAAGACGAGGCAGAAAAAGCCAAGAAAGAGCTATCCTCTGCTACATCCACAGACATCAACTTGCCATTCCTCACAGCTGATGCAGAAGGTCCAAAACATTTCGAATACACACTCACTCGTGCTAAATTAGAAGAATTAGTCGCACCACTAATCGACCGCCTAGCAGAGCCAGTAGAGAAAGCGCTAAAAGATGCTAAGCTCAAAGCCTCCGATATCGACGAAGTAGTGATGGTAGGCGGTATGACTCGTATGCCTGCCGTCATAGAAAAAGTCAAGAAAATCTTTGGCAAAGAACCAATGCAAGGTGTTAACCCAGACGAAGTCGTAGCTGTCGGTGCTGCCATCCAAGGTGGCGTACTCCAAGGTGACGTAAAAGACGTCTTGTTGCTTGATGTTACTCCACTCTCACTCGGTATTGAGACGATGGGCGGCGTATCCACTAAGTTAATCGAGCGCAATACTACCATCCCAACCAGCAAGTCTGAAGTCTTTTCTACTGCTGCTGACAACCAGCCACAGGTGGAAATTCATGTTCTCCAAGGCGAACGCGAATTTGCTAATGATAATAAATCTCTTGGCCGTTTCATCTTAGATGGTATCGCTCCGGCTCCTCGTGGTATTCCACAAATTGAAGTCACCTTCAATATTGATGCCAATGGTATCCTCAATGTTACCGCAAAGGATAAAGGTACTGGCAAAGAACAATCCATTACCATCCAGAACTCTGGCAATATGAGCAAAGAAGATATTGAGAAAGCCCAAAAAGAGGCTGAAGCTCACGCTGACGAAGACAAGAAGAAACGTGAAAGTATCGACGCTAAAAATCACCTAGAAAATGCTATTTATCAGGCAGAAAGAATGCCAAAGGAATACAAAGACAAAATTTCTGAGGAGGATACAAAGACAATCAATGATGCTTGCGAGGAAGCAAAGAAAGTTTTGAATGATGCCGATGCCGACAAAGAAGCATTAGAAAAAGCCACAAGCGAACTTTCCGAAAAAATCATGCCAATCGGTGCAAAGATGTATCAACAAAACGATACGCCAACCGGCGATGGCTCCGACAAATCTTCTGATTCCGACTCTGACAAAAAATCATCCAACAAAGACGATGGTGATGAACCAGTGGAAGGCGAAGTCGTAGATAAATAAACTACGCGCTCACTACAAAAAGACACCTAAAATTATAGGTGTCTTTTTTACGTACTATTTTCTAATCATTCCAAATATTCGCCGGAAAAAATACCAAATCTCCTTACGAAATTGGAAAATGATATAGCCTGCACCGATTGCGCCAACCCCAGCCAAAGCCCACAAAGCGATAAATGTACTCTGTTCTTCCACGCTAGTGATTGGCACTACTGGGTAATCCGCGCCATTATTTTCTTTGACTTTGCGACAACGATTAGTTTCTGGATTGCGTTCATAACCATCCTTGCAGGGGGTGGTCTCGTCAGTATCTTTGTAGGATTTACACCGTCCGGTTTCTGGGTTGCGATATTTCCCTTCTCCACAATCTTTGAGGATACTAGAAAGCGTAGACGCATTGACACAATTACCAGTCGCTTCATTGAGTACTTTACCAGCTGGACAAATTTTGAACTCTTGTGATACATTTTCTGCACCAGGTGTAGGGATATAAGTAATCTGCCAATTCTGGCTGCCATCGCCATTATAACCAATCAAAGCGTATGAGGTAGACTTTTTCTGGCCATGTGGATAGGAAAGCGATGATACTACGGTGCCAGATTTATCAGTAATTTCTAATAGATTCTCTGTGGCCGGATTTTTTGTCAGACGAAAAGTAGGGTGCGGGTGTAAAACATAGTACATATCTGGCGACAAAATTGTTGGCTCAAGTACAATAGAATAAGTCTTATTCTTATATCGGACCAAACATTCGGAAATCAAAATCTCCTGGCTAGTAGAATTATAAAGTTCAATAAATTGCTCTGCTGGGTCGTCATCATAATAACTTAAGATTTCCGAGAAAATTAGCCCATAGCAAGGCGACGTAGCAGGATTTGCATCACTACCAGAATCATTAGAACTGTCAATACTAGAACTAGCGCTATTCTCATCAGTACCATAATTATCGAAATTATCACGTGGTAAATACAATCCGCTCTCTCCTGGCACGAATAGTAATTCTGGATCGTTCACGTGTTGATATTCGCCAGTTTCTGAATTACGTAGAATCGTAGTGTAGGAACGAGATTTCACTGTAGTAGAAAAATACGGTAAACAATCATTTCCGCCCAACCAGCAGACGGAACTGATTACGTCATCCGCTCGTGTTAAGGATAAAGTTCCATACATTGCGATGGATGTATCATAAGTAAGGTCAGCCACCGTGGAAAAATCACCAGAATCGGCAAGTGGAACTGATACTTCTGGAGATTCCAAATAACGTAGCAAAACAGACTTCCCTACCATCCTACTACCATCCGGGAAAGCATAGAGTACTGTAGATTTTCCAGTTCCACCAGTCGTCGTAGATTTAGCAGTATAAACAATTGCCACCTGGCTCAAATCCACTTCATTTTCTGTTAATTTTTCAAGTTCAATCAGCTCACCAGTATTTTTCCCAACATCTGTATTATAACCAGGGTTAATCGCCCGAATCGTGATAGTATTACTACTCGCTGGCACAATTTCCGCTGTGTCGTCGTCTGCGCTAGAGGAAACCACAGCGAAATCATCCTCCAACGTTAAGGTTTGTAAGGTAGACATGCCAGACAACATGCCACCGAGGGTGCTAGACATATGATGTCCTCCGGAGAGGTTGGCCACATTCGATATGCTAGCTGTACCCAAAACCAATATCACTGGTAGAATGAATATTGCTTTTACCGCTGATTTTAAGTTGCACATATTTCCACTCTACACGCTCATTATTTTCAATGCAAGCATAAGCGTGAAAGAAAATTAAGAAAATGTGCTATAATTATCTTATGAAACCGGATATGTTTATTGTAATATTAGCTGGAGTAATCCATGCCAGTCTACAACTCGGCATTGGCGCGTTGCTTCTACTTTATCATGCTAGCCTTGGCAAACATGTCCGCAAGAAAACGCGTGAATTAGTGACTAATTATATCCTGGGTAACGCTCTGTTAACTGGGTTAGCAGTAGCGGCAATGTGCTTTGTTATAGATTTAATCTTCCAAGGCCCAATGAATCCTGCCATGCTAACAATAGTAGCAATCATACTGGCCGCACTTGCAGTGAGTGTTTGGACATTTTACTATCGTTGGGGAAAAAGCACAGAGCTTTGGCTACCAAAATCCATTGCTAAATACATTGATCGCCGTGCCAAAATCACTGATAGTAACACAGAGGCATTTGGACTAGGAATGTTGGCTTGTTTTGCGGAAGCACCTTTTACTTTTGTGTTAGTGACGGTTGTCGCTAACAGCATTATTTCCTTGCCGGAAGCCTTACAAATTCTAGCACTCATTATCTATACTGCGTTGTCCGTTCTGCCGTTTATTATCCTACGCCTAGCAGTGAGGAGGGGAGAAACCACCGTAGATATCCAGCGCTGGCGTGTAAAAAACAAAACATTCCTACGTGTTATTTCTGGAATAGGGTTCTTCGTACTCGCACTATTCATATTGGCATTTAAAGTTATTAAAGGATAAAACAAAAATGAGGCCACTATGGGGGGACAAGTGACCTCATTTCTGCTTTCTAGAACTTAGAAAACTTGGTGGCGGGGGTTAGATTTGAACTAACGACCTTTTGGTTATGAGCCAAACGAGCTACCAGGCTGCTCTACCCCGCGATATTCTGCTAATGCTCTCCGAGCCTCGTTTGGCTCATGAGCTGTCACAAAGTGAGAGCTACTAGGCTGCTCTACCCCGCGACGTATACATCTATATTATCAGATTTTACCGTTTTGTCAATAATTTTCTGGCGGCGATTTTCACAATGTTATTCCAATCATTTGCGCGGTGTGGTGTGCTAGCAACCTGAATCAGTGGTAAACCATGCCGCATCGCCAGTGCCACCTCTTGCAGCACTTCTGAGGCGTTTGGACCAACCATCGCTGCGCCGAGGATTTTACCCTGACTATCAGCTAATAGTTTTAGGAAACCGAATTTATAGTTTCGGATAATGGCTGCTGTCGTAGCAGAAAGTGGAACTAGAGCTTTACGATATTTGCGATTACGCTTCATGAGGTCATCCTCTGTTAGTCCGACCACAGCTATGCTCGGATCAGTATCAATACAACGCATAAAACCATCATAATTTACAAAAGTTTTGTTACGATCTAGCATATTCATCACAGCAACTTCACCAGTATAAGCAGACTTCTCGCTAGAGCGTTTACTGTCTATTGCTCCACCAATAGCAAAGATATGACGTGCACTAGTCTGGAGTGTGCGGTCTACAATAATTCCCTTTTTGTCATAGCTTACTCCAGCATTTTTTAGACCAATATCTACGAATGGTTTCTGGCCAGTCGCCAACACTACACTCCCTACACGTACAGTCTTCTCTTCTCCGTTTTTTAGAAATACCGCACGAGTGGCAATTTTATCTTTTTCTAATGCTACTACCTTTGTATTGGTAAAAATTTTTACTCCACAACGTTTTTCTAAATACTGACTAATAACTTTACTAATATCTTCATCTTCATGCGGCAAGATACGATCCGATAATTCCACAATCACTACCTTAGCACCAAGTTCTGCGTAATATTGAGCGATTTCACAGCCAGTCGCACCACCGCCAACAATCAGGACGGCCTTTGGCGGATGCGAAATAGTAAGCGCACTGGCTGGGGTTAGATACGGCACTTCGTCCAGACCACCAATTGTGCCAGTGTCAAGTTCTGTGCCAGTAGCAATGATGAATTTACTAGCAGAAATCTCTAAATTACCTTTATAGCTATCAACTACAATGTCATTAGTACCAACAAAATGCGCGCGCCCTTTAATGACGGCAATCTTGCGATCTTCTAGTTCTTTCTTCGTAGCATTAATCTGGCTAATTACTTTTTCTCGCCGATTAAGAAAAGTGGCATAATCGTATTTAAGATTAGCAGAGGAAAAGCCAAGTTTGCTGGCATTAATCGTGCGAGAATAAAAATGTGAAAGGAAAAAAAGCGTACTGCTCGGCACATCTCGATAGTACAGACTATTGCCACCCAAATGGTCTTTTTCTATAATTGCGACCTTACGCCCAGCCTCTGCTAATTGGATAGCAGCAGTAATACCAGCCAGACCGCCGCCGATTACGACATACTCATAATTGAATCTTTTTCCCATTTAACATATTTTAACACAATTTTGAGATTTTTGCGCGATCTGTTACATACCTATAGAAACAAGGCCACAGATGTGACCTTGTTTAACTAGTACTAGTTTTAGATATAGCGGCTATTTGGACAGTAGCCAACATTACCGTTGTTAGCATGCCAACAGTTGCGTGTCACATAAAAGCTCTTATTAATATCACCGCTACCACCTAGATATACGGCATATTCTGGATATGGGTAGTAGAGGTCTACCAATTCCACGCGTGCTTCCAAACGGCGATAAAGGTCATTGGCACGACCGACAGAGTCAATTGCAGCCTGAACACCAGTTAAGTTCTTTGTCTTACTACAATCACCACCATTACCCTCACAGAAGAACAGAGATATATCTGTGTCTGGGCGATCATATGGCAAAGTCATCTTGATAAAGCTAGTACCAGTAGCACGACGCTGAGTATGACGGAAAGTATCCGGTAGAATAATCGTAGCGTTACAATAGTAACCATTATTATCTGGCTTACATTGAATATCAATCTTGTCGTTATTATCTTTATCAGAATGATCCAAAACGGTAGCAGCAGAAATAGTATTGTTTCTATCTTCCTTTACTGGATATAGCATGAGCAAGGCATGATCTGTACCAGATCTATTAGTATTATTAGTGCTCAGTTCACCAATAGTGAAGCATGGGGAGTCATCCGTCACAGGTACTGTACCACCAGTCTTTGGACAGTTAGCATTACCCGATACAGTATCAGTCTGGAAGATTTCGAAGGTAACTACCGGAGGAGCATAGACGGTACCGCCACTGAGAAGTTTACCTCCCATATATTTGGTACTATCGCCCTTACCAGCATTATTAACATAATCAGTAGCATTAGCATTAGAGAACCAGCCAAGCTGAATAGCGCCCACGCCAGCTAAATCAGCGGAGTGAATTGGTACGATTCTAGTATTATCGCTTTTAGTCAAAGTAGTGAGATAGTTCGGCGTTTCTTCGGTAATTTTCACACAAGTATATGCCTGCTCCATATAGGCCGTACTATTATCGTCATTCTGGTCTTGAGTTTCTTGAATGATCACGCCATCTTTATCATCCTGGTCCCTGGCTAATACTCTCTGCACTACATCACAAGAATCCTCTGCAATAGAACGTTGCATTTCGTAGACAATCTTTGGACAGCTACCATCAGAAGCATTACCATCTGGTGTAGCACCCTGTGATAGACAATCGTGGTACTTAATTAGAGCAATCTTTGCGTCCTCAATACCGGCCAGAGCAGAATCATAAGCAGAGTTATAAAGATCTGTATTGGATGTTTCCTTAGCGTCATTCAACACGATACGGATAAATCCGAGCGCAATCACGCCAAACATCAGCGTCATAAACACCACGATGTATAGTGACACACCTCCTCTTTTGGTTTTTAGTTGTTTTGGTTTAGTTACCATCTGTTATCTCCTCTCCTGTTGCCTGTGAGGCAAAGTTAAATTTATTTATCGCACAATATGTAAATTCCGTAATCAGATTGCTCGGCGGGGATTTACAATAGTCGCTGCTTGCATTAATATCTACTTCTCCCTGAAGCGTCGCCAGGATGAAGAAGCCAGAATAAAATGCCTGCCCAGAATAAGCATGGCGCGCTGGATGGAAAACCATCATATCATAGATGGCTAAATCAGACTCAGAATTAGTAATTAACTCTACTGGCTCTTCTGGTAAATTATAGGTTGGGTTATTTATTGTCTCGTCAAAGGCATAAGTTGCCGCGTTGAGATTGGCTTTGCAGACACTACCAGCGCTATCAAACACTCTCACTAGGCGGAAAGTATCACTTTCTACAGTACCTTCACCATTATTATACTTGATTTTAGCACGATAGTTATCGCTATATTCATTCTCTGGATTCAAGACGTAGCCAGTGTTCCAAATATAGGAATAAAGTCCCGTACAAAAAGTGCCATTCGTCGGTAGAGCTTGCTCTGGCTCCTTACCACGTACACGAAAATTCTTGCTGCTGTTCTGATGATAAATATATTTATAGGCATTGTCATCCATACATTCCTTTTGATGGCCCTCATCCACCGTCTGACTACAATAATAGCGCGTGCTAATTAAGGTAGACTCACTAATCCTACGGGAGATGTCATCTATAATCTCACGCCCAGTAGCATTGACGGATTTGATAGTGAGAGTCTTCTGATAAATCGTTGTCATTTGCATAATCAGAACTGCTACCATAATCAACATTACAGAAATAAATGCAAGTGCCAATGTTAGCTCTATCAGCGTGAATCCTTTCTTCCTTGTATTCTTATTACTACTCATTAGCTATTCCCCAAATTAAATATTGTTACGTTCTCTACGACTTCTGGATTATATAATCTGACAATGGTACCAATCGTGCTCGGCGCAGTCGCGCCAGGGCCAAACCAACAAGAGCGGATATGGAAATCAAAGAATTCCGGTGTAGCATTGGTAACACCACTACTCCTGGATTTATCCTTCACCGCAATAATCCATATTCCTTCTGCCTTAGCTAGATAGCGAAATTCTCCTTGTTCGGAAAGCTGTGCATCAGAATTATTAGTAGTTGGGTCAATACCAACAGATTGGCGATCTGTAAAGATTAAGCGTGGATTAACTGCAGTTTCCGTAAATACAGATGAAGCATTACTGACCTTAGTAGATACAACAATCTGATCTAACCTGGCACCTTCATTTGTAATCTCTGGGGCGAAGGTCTTATCATCTGGATCTATTGCCCTAGTGTTCATTACGAAAGCAGTTAAATCATGGTTGCCTAAGATACTCTTATCACCACCGTTTTCATAAATCTGGTTGCAAGATGTAACGGCTAGTTCTGGCAGAGCATCTGGAGTATTCGCCATACCTGGCTCAATACCAGAATTACTATCACGCGTTAGCTTGTACCAGAGATCACGATATTGCTGTTTTTCTACCACCAGCTCTCTTTCCAACGCAAAAGCGTTATGGACAAAACGCAAAGCTTCCGCTTGAGCATCCATCTCATTTCTAGTCATCGTAATTTCCAAAGACTGCTGCGCCACACTGAGACCACCATTCATCGCATTGATAGAAATAATAGCCACCAACGCAAAGATAGCGATTGCAAATACTACTTCTACCAATGTATCGCCACGTTTTATCTGCATCTGTTATTCCCTCCCTCATCTTTTTCTACAAATTCTACAGCAGTGGAGTTATGTCCATCTTCACGCAATCTAATATCATTTCTGACCGATACCCCGGCAAACAAATCACCGGTCGCAATGCAGAAATCTACTTCTTTCATCACAAAAGCTTCATCAGGGTTAGTATTGCCTTGCTCTGTTTGCTCCAAATACGGGGTAATCAATGCACCCTTGCTATTGACTTCTACTGCCACATTGCCGACATCCGATGCATTTTTATTATCCAGCTGAGTGTCATCAATCAGTTCCTGGATAGGCAAAGTTTTGTTCAGGAAATAAGTCTTAATACCACCAGATGACGGCGCGCGAACAATTAAGACTGCACCGTGAAATAGCTTGTTATCTTTGGTAGGACTTTCTATGGTAGTTCCCCATTCAGGAAGATACGTTTCATAGTTAGCTGCTGTATTCAAAGAAAACTTGCCATTCTCGTTTCCATCCGCATTAAAGGAAAAAACATCTGCATGCACCGCCGCCAATTCCCCCGCTATAGTGCTTGGCCTAGTTCCGTCCTCAAAGATTGGATTGTTAAAATCTATCGCTTTGCCAATTATATCATAGACATATATTGTCTCCTGATTCCTTTCGCCAAAGGAAATCAGCTTGCCGTAAATAGCACAAGATGATCTGCCAGGATAGCTCTCGTCCATCTTAGTAGGAGTGTCAGTATTAGTATCATATACATCGTGGTTGTACGCCATCTGGCCAGTGAGCGTACAATAATACTGATCCTGGGAAGAAATCTTATCCTGGCGAAAATTCTGGACATTGATTGCCTTGGAATAAACCGAGCGCAGGAAATCAACGAAGCTATTAGTTGCATCATTATAACGCTGATTGCCAATTCTACCAGAGATTGTTACCATAAAGGCTGTCAGCATGATTGAAGAAACGGCGAGGAAAAGGATGACCTCTATCATGGTGAAGCCTTTCCTGCTTTTGCCGTTTCTATTCAACCTGCCCATTTTCTCCCTTTTTATCTTTTTAGTAGCGAGGCGCTAATTCACGCGTGTAAGTGACATTAGCTTGAGAGAAGCGTTGCGCCTGTGAGTATGCCCAGTAGAGTGAATCCGTACGGAAGTTAAATATCTCTCCCGGAGCGATGGATCCATCGTTAGCAATGTTGCGATTTAGCACATTACCATTGTCGTCTGGTCTACCCGCACCTGGGTCAGCACCAGCTGAGCGGTTTAGGGCTAAGCGATCTGCTATTACTGGGCCATTAAACACCAGTGTCTTTGTACAAAGATCCGCACCGCTCGTTCCTACTGAGAATGGAGCACAGGTGTCAATCACGCCACGTGTGATAATCCAGGCATCTATCTGGTCCACATTTCTATCTACTTCTACATTACCATCCACAATCAAGATGACCTGTGGCAAGCTATAGATATTAGTGAAGTATCCACTATTCCTAGCACCAAGCCTCCAATCTTGGGTAGTAACCCAGCCACTCCAGGCACCAGTAGACTCAGTGTTACCAGCATTATTGATACAATTACCATCACCATAACAAATATTTGTATCTATAGTGAGATTGCCCTTGACATAGATTACTAGAGCGTTGCTAGCATAGTTAGATGTAGTCTGTGTGCTCGCATCATCAATCTTACCTTTACGCTTTAAGATATAGTTATTGCTAAAGTTAACCGCTTCATTCATTGCACCGCGCTTTTCTTCACGGTCTAGCTGCGGGCCACCGGTCTTGTTAATCTGGCTAGTACGGAGATCACCGTCACTATAGACATAGACTGCACCGTTATCCAGGAAGCTGATACCCTGGCCAGTAGTGTCCATAGTATAGCGTGAGTAGAGACGCTCTATCGTGGTATCCATAGAAGTATTGATGCCAGACTTGCCAGTCACATAGCCGCCACACTGATCATTGGCTATCGTCTTCTTAGATCGGTCACAGTAGCTAGTATCCGGCGCCACGCCACCTGGTAAGCCCAGAGATGGCACACCAGCATAACCAGTAGCTGCACCAGAAGCGAAGTTCACCACCTCACCAGCTGCTACCACGTGATACTCATCCCAGGAACCAAAGAGACGATTAGGATTAGGATCACCACCCAAGTCTACGCCAACATTCTTCTTTGTCGTGCTGGTATAGATATTGCCATTGGTGTAGAGGCCGCCATTCCAAACCTGGAAGGTAGGCTTCTTCGCAATCGTGCGACAAGAAGCATTGGATACACGCCAGCCACTTGGACTGCTCATACCAGAGACAGTCATATCATCTGGACCATAATTAGAGTGAGAATCCGTGGTAGAAATACCTACCGCCACACAATACTTGGAACCAACTGGATATCTCTCTAAATCTGGTACTACACGACGTTCTGTATCATGATATGTCTTGCCACCATAGCGTCCCTCTTCGTTTAATCCGCCAGAGAGTGACCAGATAGTGTTACAGCCCGGGCTAATCACGGTCATCTTACCCTGATAATATGTACATGGGTCTACGTCTACCCTTGGCCCACCAGTAACATTTGGCCCACTATCAGCAGAGACAATGAACTCTACTGCTCTGATTTCTCCATCCACAATGGTAGCATAGGCTTCATCAGAGCGAACTTCGCTCACGATACGTGGCAAAATATCTACAGTGAAGCTAGACTGTACATCCTCGCCTAGGTAGATGATATCGTCTGCATTGATATAGGATTCTGTACTAGTTCTATAGCTATATGGCACATTGACCGTAGCTGTAGAAGATCTCTCACCCAAATCTTGCATAGCAGTTTCATAGTTATAGACTGGATATACCGGTTTAGCACCAATCTTATGACATTCGTCCTTGCCGCAGCTACATTTTTGGTTACAACCATAGTGTTCACCAGATGCACAGCATGTATATTCGTGACAGTCTCCATTATCATCACATGTGTGACAAGTATCCCACTCTAGACATCTCCAACATCCTTGTGGCTCCCAGTGATACCAGGCACAGCTACAAGCTGGCAAATCGCAGTCTTTTAAGTGCAAGGCAGTATCGTTCTTGTGCTTCCAGATTAGTCCCCACTTACCAGGAGTAGAACGCGCTGCTTGCAGGCTCGGGAATTTATCTGGGTAAGCATTGGAGTTGTTCTCGTCTAGCTTATTAAGATCGTCCAAATTACGTACCTGTTTGCCATCAATATATGGCACCGCGCCCTCTGGGTCATGCGTACACTGGCTAATACACACGCCTGTTTCTTCGTGTTTCCACATCTGCCAAGCTGTCGCATAATTATATCTGATAGTCTGAGAAAGAGAGTAGCCGACATCAGACATATTGCCACCATTATTACTAATCGCCCCACAGCCACCAGTCGCTACACCCGGAACTTGATAGCCAAATGGTACCCAATACGGTGAGAAATCAAAGATCTGACAATTATACGTTCCCTCATCCTTGGAACTTGGCGATAAGACTAGAAAAGCATAATTACCAGTTTTCTCTACATCGCTATTAGAGAAATCTACACCCGTCGCACCGATAGTATCCATATGTGGATTGGTGAGAAGATTCTTCTTGTTATTGCTACCGCCAGAGATAGCGCGCTCGTGTTCACCGAATAGATATTTCTCACTACGCACTGCAGAAATGGCGAACCAGACCTCGTCCACTGTACCAAACTCATGTGTCGCTGCGCCACCTGGATAAATCGCCCATGGGGAAGATGGATTACCGAGGCTACCACCGACTGCACCGACGCCCCAACAATAGTCAATCTTAAACCGCACTGTATCACCCGGACGTGCCCAAGTAGTACCACCCTGCATCCAGCTCTCCCCCTTGGTCATATTCTTTACATAGGCATTGCCCTCAGCCCAACCAGCATGAGAACCCTCATTACAACTTGGAAGTGGCTCTCCACTACCTGGCGGATTCAGCTCACATTGCCCTGCCTCACAAAGCATTTTAATCAATTCTTCCAAAAGTAAGGCAAGCTCTGCATCAGACAATTCCTCCGCCCCATCCAAGAGACCGCCAAAACCAGTCATCATGAACGCTGCAATATCACGAGCATCCTTTATCATACCTCTTGCTACCATCTGGTCATAAACTGCCATCACCTGCGATTCTGGAATACCATACAGGCCTTTGCTATGACCACCTAGGAAGCTAGCTGCCCAGGCAGTATCTAGTTTTCCATTCTTGTCTATAATGCCATTCATTGGGATATAAGAGACGACATCACCAGCTTTGACATAACGTACATTGCCATTACCATCACGAATCATACCATCACGTGTAGCGAACATCGCATGCATATAGAAGGTAGAGCCAACTGCTGCATTGCCAGTATAATACGTAGAAGACTCAACATAAGTACTACCGTAGCTAACACCTGGGGAGTAAATCGGCATATTTGGCGACGTCACCGGAACAGCTACCCAGCCGGTAGCGCTACTATGGATGATACTATTGCAAGAGTTGCCAGAACACCTACTCCCACTACCATTACCACCGCTACCACCAGTCTGGTCTGAGCCTGGCCCACCATAACCATTCCAAGTCTCACGTGCGAAAACATTCCTCCCAATAATTCCCCCGCCAATAATGCTACAGGCCAAGATTAGAAGGGTGAATATTATTCTTCTACTCTTCATTTGTTCCCTCCCCTCCGTCTTCTATGACGTAGTCATTACCTTCTTCGTTTGCGCCTTTAGTCTCTACTTTGTTTTCTGCTACATCTAACTCATTTGATAAATTATCATAGTAGGTCCCAAGTTCTGTATTTCCATCCCAGTTATACAATCTGGCTAAAGTAGTGTAGATAATGTATTTTTGTCTTTCTGTCTGTGCTTGATTAAAAAGCTTCAAAGCTTCCTGAATGCCAAGCTGACTGCCACCTCCAGCCTCATAGACCAATTGCGCAAAGAATGCTCGTGCTGCAAAAATCAAATTTTCATCCGACCCTGCATCATAAAGATCTAAAATCACATTGTTCAGATAAGTCAAGGCTTCTGCGTAGCCACCGTTCTCTTGGCGATATACTACGCCATAAGTGCGAAGTTCTATGTCGTCTAGCGTAGATGGAATTTCTTCCTCTGTGCGAGAGCCGATTTTCTTTCCACTCACACTAATAATGACGAAAACTAATGTCACTATCAGCGTGATCGCCGCTACGATGCTTAGAGTTATGATTAATATTTTTCTTGTTTGATGAGTGAGACGCCTATGCACTTTCTCATCATCTTTTTTACCACCCTGTACGTTAGAGAAGTACTCAGGCGTTGCTTTATCGCCAATCTTCGCTGAATGAAAAACCCCAGCAGAATTTGGACCTTGACCTTCTTTATCCATAATACTATTTTAGCATAAGGATTTTCAAACGCAAGTTTTTTTGTGAAAGATTAATAAATTTCCTAATTATTTTATAGGCTTCGTAGAAATGAGACGATAGAGATCTTCTTTGCTATCATATTCGAAAGTTGCTTCCCATTTTTTTGCTTTCGTGATAATATCCTCAGCATCATCCTCTCCTGCTATAAGTTCTTCGTCTGTGCCAATACCAGAGAATAATTTTTCTTCTTCAAACTGTCTTGTCAGGACATTAATATCAAATTTCATATAATTGCCACTTTCTGATTTGTAAGCTTTATCCAAATTCACACAAATCGCCACCTCTGGGACATAAGAGCAATCAGTCTCCAGATAATATTCATCATCTTTTAGCATTATGCCATCTTCTGCCTGACGATAGCTAATATAGCTTCCTTCGTTAGTGTCATAACGTAGCTTTTGTTCTAGTACCTGGTTTTTACCAAAGAATTCTTTGTAAAGAGCATCCATCTCTGTATAGGTCAGATTCCCGTAGCCCTCATGCGCGAGATAGCCAATAGCAAGCTTTTCCTTCTGCTCAGCATTTAAATCACTTAGATTGACTTTCTCATTAGCGAACAATCCTCTACCAGCATCAAAACAAGCTGGTGCTCCATTGAAATACCTACTCATTAGTTCCTGTACAGTGTCATCATTCGTATCAATTTCATCCATCTTGATATTCGGTATGCAAATAATTGCAAAGGTGATTATTACCGTCAGACCCATAATGATGGTTGCCATAATAAAGATAAGTGCACCCTTATGATCTGGGCAATTCTCTGTGGCAGAGCGCCCATGCACCTTAGGCTGTGTATTTTCAGTTTTTCTATTCGATTTCTTAGATAATTTCTTCATGCTCATGCTTATATTCTAGCATGATTTTGATTAACTGCCAAAAATAAATGATATCCACTGTTCAAAATTGCTCTTTTCCTCTGATTCTTCCTCTGGCTCTTCGATAATATTATTCTTATGCTTGGCATAATCGGTATTCTCTGGCAAATAAATCATCGTCTCTCCCTCCGCAATCTTATTTCGTTTTTCCCTGGCAGCTAGCTCCTGATACTCCTCTGATGCATAGTATTGATTTTCTAACTCTATGGTTTCTATTTCTAGTTGCAAAATCGCCAGCTCTCTTTTCTTGCTAACGATGCGCTGCTCTAATTCCCAGTTCCGGCTCATCGCAGAGATAGCCCCCCAAGTCCAGACCAGGCAAACCACCACTGCAATCAAAAAGCCCATCCTATTCTGAGATAGCCAATGTTTCACCCTCAGGCGTAAGCGGCGAAAATATGTCTTTATTCTTTCCATTTGTGCTTTTTTATTATAACATTTTGTGCTAGAATAAGTCTAGACTTCTGGGGGCATAGCTCAGTGGTTAGAGCAGTCGGCTCATAACCGATTGGTCCCTGGTTCGAACCCAGGTGCCCCCACCAGTCATTTTTTAACTTGATTTATTTTCAATGTTGTGGTATAATAAGAGTAGCTTGTACATTTACATTTTCTATATCAAGGAGGGAACACAGATGAAGAAAATTATGATTCTTTTGAGTGCTATTTTGGCACTCTCACTTACGGCGTGTAATATCAACGTAAAGACAACCCAGGCTGAATCTCAGCCCTCTGCCGAGGCAGAAGCCCCTGCGACAGAAGAAGTAGCAGAGCCGACTCCAACCCCGGAACCAGAGCCGGAGATTATAGTAGTTGAGGAGCCTGAACCAACACCTGCACCTACTCCGGAGCCGACTCCAGAGCCGACTCCAACCCCGGAACCAGAGCCAGTTGAACCCATAGATATATTACTGAATAGCAATATGGCCAGCTACATCTCTGACGGAGCGTTTGACGTGGAGAAATTCGCTCAGGATACTGGATCGACATTCTGGGGAATTGGTAAATATACCTTCATACTGGTTTATGGTGACTGGTTCATACAAGGAGGTAACGATGACTTACACCCTGATGTCAGCGAACTGATAATCGGAGAATGGGTCGATTCTGCTGAAGAAGCTAATCTCTGCACCTATAGCTACATTTTCCCTATTAGTGAAGAAGTCAAAGTGGGTGAGCTTGTAGTTCCAATCGAATGCGTACTACACTTGCAGGACGTATTTGATGCAGTTAGCAAGACTGGACCAAATGTAGCACCTGATGCCGTCGGCACAGATTTTAAGCCCTGTGATGCCACAGACGCTACAATCCAACACTAACCTTGATGTAACAAATCGCCCCCGGAATTTCCGGGGGCTTTTACTAGCTTAATTTATTTCTACTACAATTGATTAACCCGTCAATATTATGATTTGCCATAATCTTAACCTCACCTTTATCACTCGTAACCTCTGTAGTCTTGAGACCAATATTAGTGACCGTGCCCTTAAATCCATCAGCTTGCGCAATGACTGTATCACCGACGCTAAATTGATTCTCGGCAATGATGGCAATTCCAGCAATAAAATCCTTAATCATATCCTGGAAAGCCAGACCGACTACGGCAGTCAAAATCCCCAGCCCAGCGAGCAGAGATGTAACGTTAACACCGAGGATAGATAAAATAACAAGCAACACAATAATAAGAAATAGATATCTCAAAATGCTAGAAAGCATCTGAGAGATAGTCTTGATACGCTGTTTCTGAGCAGGACTAGCCTTCTTACCACCAGCTTTATTGAAAGTAATCTTCAAGATTCGCTTCAAAATGAGATAAACCGCCAAAACGAACAGAATATACAATGCAGAATCAATCAGTTTCTTAACACTAATCTCTGTACCAAAGAAATCCAGATTCAATTTTTCCTCCTGTTATTATTTATAGAAATTATAACATAATCTTTTTATTCACCATCAAAATAAGCCAGACCTGCTGGCTTATTGTATTATCTATGAGTCTTATTTCTTCTTAGAAAGAGTCAAGAAACCGTTGCGTGGGTTCTCATTAACCTGGCGATCTGCAGGAAGATCAACTGGTGTGCCTTTACCACCTTCTGCAGTCTTAGTAAAGAAATAGATAGTCTGCTTCTTGCCGCCACGAAGAGTAACTTCTGACTGACGTAGGTAGTAGGTAATTCCTTTACTGTTGGTATGTTGATAGGCCATAATTCCTCCTTAATTGATATATTCTTATCTTATGACCCCTCTCATCAGATGTCAAGAGCTTTTTTCTAATTTTTCAAAAAAACTAATGCTAAACAGAGAGCACCCCAGATAAAAATCTTTACCAAAATTACAACAATCAGCACGATACAAAGGATTAATACGAACCCAGTCAAAGTTGGTGTCCAAATAGGTGAGGCAAAGTCGTAACGGAACAGTGCCGTTGATGGCAAGGTAGCGACCAGGGTGTCCTGTATCTTATCAGTAGTTGGATATTTGGCAATTTCCCCTGTCATACAGTCAAGATATCCCGGGCTGTTCCAAGCCCAGCCATATTGAATAGCTAGAGGTTTACACACAGCCATCGCCGCTGCGAAGACATTACCGTTCGGATTCTCGTCAGTACCAGCCTGCGCTTCTGCCGCCGCTAAAGCTTCGGAAGCTTTTCTCTGGTATTGATGTTCTAGGTAGATTGGCCCCGTGCCAAAGGTGATATGTTGGACACCGTTCTTTTCTACTACATTCACCACCGTATGGGAGAAGACATATTCTCTTAGCTTCTGCAAGGCGCTCGCAATCTCTTCCTCATTTCCAGCCTCATCCGCTGCTAGTACTTCTTTTTTTAGCTCCGTCATCTTGACATGATCAAACCTCAGCAAAGTAGCCTCTATGAATAATAGTGGGACCAAAATTAGGAGCAACTGCCAAGTCTTGACCTGCTTTAATTTCCTCAGGGTCTTTTTTATGTCATTTTTCTTAATGCCACCCATAAGCTGATATAATTATAGCATGAATATCTATATTTCTGGGATTTCTGGGACTGGACTTGGCCCGCTAGCTTTGATAGCGAAAGATGCTGGGTTGAACGTGTCTGGTTCCGATCTGTCCGAAGGTGCTATTTCTCGTGAGCTAGCCGAAAAAAACATTGATTTTGCCATCGGAGAGCAAGATGGCTCATTTCTGCAGAAACAATATGATGCAGGGAATGTAGACTGGTTTGTTCATACCTCCGCTTTGCCAAAAGACCACCCAGAACTAGTCCTAGCAGAAAAGTTAGGACTGCGCATTTCCAAACGTGATGAACTGATTGCTTATTTAGTAGAGAAGCAAGGGCTGAAGATGGTTGCAGTGGCTGGCACACATGGAAAAACTACTACTACTTCTATGATTATATGGGCCGCGCTCAATCTAGGCTTACCAATATCATATCTCGTCGGAACAACCTTGCCTTTTGCCGAGGCTGGACATTATGACTCAGAATCTGAATTTCTCATCTATGAGGCGGATGAATATGACCGCAATTTCCTACATTTCTCTCCATGGCTATCTGTTATCACGACTATTTCTTATGACCACCCCGATATTTACAAAACAAAATTAGAATATTTGCAAGCTTTCGCTAAGTTTGAAAGTCAGAGTGAACAAGTCATTCGCGGTAGAGAATTAGAGGGAGCGGCAGTAGAAAACGCAGAGACACTCGACTTTTCTAATAAATTCCACCTAGCTGGGAAAGCTCGCCGTTATGATGCTAGTCTCGCCATGCAGGCAATCTTCGAAATGGTAGAGGAAGCCGATATGGTAACTGCCGAGAAAAGCCTACTCGCTGATAGTGGTATATCTTACGAGGGAAGAACTATAGATGAAGATTTAATCATAGAAATCTTAGATAAATTCCCCGGCATTGGCCGCCGATACGAGAGAATCGCTGATGGCGTATATTCCGACTACGGACATCATCCAGAGGAAATTGCCGCTACTATAGAACTAGCATTAGAAGATGCAGAACTTCAAAAGAAAAAAGGCGTAGTTGCTATCTATGAGCCCCATCAGAATACCCGTCAGCACGAAGTAAAAGATGGTTACAAGGACGCTTTTGTTGGCATTTCTCATCTATTCTGGTTGCCAACTTACTTGGTCAGGGAAGACCCTAATCTATCCATATTGCAACCAGAAGATCTAATTGCTAATTTGTCCAATAAAGACATCGCTGAACCAGCAAAGCCAGATGACGCACTAGTAAAAAAGTTACAGAAATACCATGATGATGGATATCTAATATTACTAATGACTGCCGGTCCAGCAGATAAATGGCTGAGAGGAGTATTCCATGCATAAAGTCGTAGAAAGAAGAGTTCTTAAGTTTATTGGCGTAGGGCTATCTGCAGCCCTAGTAGATTATGTAGTGTATACATTTGCACATATGGTATTATTCGGGGGGAACACTGATCTCATCCCAGTAGCCCAAATCATATCACTGGTCTTTGCTACAATTGCAGCATTTTTCTTACATAGCAACATCACGTGGAAAGACCGTGATCCAGGGAAAAGTGGTATCATTAAATTCTTCGTCTGGAACTTGGTAGTACTACTGGTCTTACGCTCTTTTCTCTCTTGGTTCTTTGGACTACTCACTGGCCTTTATGAATTTGCTTTTTCCATTACCAGCGCAATTCATCTGCCATTCAGTAGAGAGTTTGTCCAGGGGACAGGCGTATTTGTATTGATGAATATTGTTACAATGACAATCAATTACTTCCTATATGATAATTTTATTTTCGGGAAAGAAGCAAAGGCGGCAACAGATAAATCTGCAGAGCATTCGGCAGACCAGAGAAAAACAGCACCGTCAAAGCAAAGCTCAAAATCACACTCCAAAACAGAGGATTAGTCCTCGGATTATTGTTTTTCCATAATTTTCTTACGATACAGTAGACGACAGCTACAATAATTATATAACCAATAATCCCAGTTTCTAGGAGCAAGCTGACATATTCATTCTGGACAATTTCCTTAGCGCCAATTACCTCTGGCATATATCTGTTCATCGCTATACCAGCCGAACCAATACCTGCACCAACCCAGATATACTGCGCGCTAGATTTCCAAGTGTCCATAGCGTATTGGTTGAGATCCAACCGTCTCTCCGTAGATTCTGCGACATAACCAGAGAAACTAGATGCCTGAGGATCATTCATTAAGTCATCTGGGTCATCGTTTTGCACGCCATCAGAGCTGTTTTTGATATCAGTTGGGCGTAAATCTATCTTGCCAAGAGAAAGTTGGTGGATAGATTTCGTAATACCAGAAAAGAACGTATCATCAGTCGGTCCAATAGCGGAGAAAAATCCTTGCACCGACAGAGAAATAACAAAGGCCAAGCAGAAGAGAACTGGGACCAGCCAAAACTTAAACCCTGTGAATTTGGATTTCATGGATTTCGTAGGCCATATCATCAACAGCCGTTCTACTACTAGCCCGATGGCAAATGCATAAATCGCACCCCTAGAAAATGTAAAGAAGAGAGTGGCATTCAAAAATAACGTAAGTACTATTAGATGGATTTTTATCTTTCTTTGCTTTTTATAAGCAGAGGTTTTGAGTAAATAATAACAGAGAAGAGTGGGCACTATCAGCAAATTTCCCATAAACTGCGGTTCTATAGCGAAGCCATTTGGATGCGGAAAACCAAATGATTGAGATGTACAACCTAGGCAGAGAAGAGTGTTCTCTCTGGCTACTCCTGCTACATCCAGAGTGCTTTGCAGCCAGCAGAATAGCGATACAATTACAGCCGGAATTAAAATTGCTTTATATAAAATCTCCTGGAAAGAACTGCCTTTACGATGATTATCTCTCAGTATTTGTATGATATTTAGGATACTGAATGCAATGAGCCAGAGCAACCCCGTAGTTAGTATCGCTCGTAGGCGGTTGCCAGACCAGATGATAGATACAGAAGAATATAGGGGAATTGCAAAAGCCAGCAAAATGTTCCTCCAACCAAATTGTCGCCAAAGTTTTTTGGAATATGGCAAGCTCATAAGAGAGAACAATGCGAGCCAAATCTCTGGCAGGGAAAGCTCCAAGTTCATCGTATTATTGGTACCAAGCGTAATAATCGGATGGTAAGAAAAGAAAAGCACCGCTGGCAAAATTAAGAGCAGGTAATATCTAATGGGTTTTCTCATCCGTCAACTCCTTGACTAAATCTCGTATTTTTTGTTTGAATACTTTTTTGTCAAAATCTAATGTTGTATTTTTTACAACATTTGGATTATATGCCTCCGGTTGAAATTTTTCCATTACTGACACTAGAGAATTAATAGATTGTTTATCAAACAGTTCGCCATTAACACCTGGCCGAATATAATCCAGGGCGCCACCTTCGCCATAAGCTATTACTGGTATACCACAA
Organism: Candidatus Saccharimonadota bacterium; assembly: GCA_017512045.1. Lineage (GTDB taxonomy): Bacteria > Patescibacteriota > Saccharimonadia > Saccharimonadales > Saccharimonadaceae > Nanosyncoccus. The sequence goes on along the minus strand of JAFWHE010000012.1, from coordinate 68,988 downwards.
GCCATCGCCTCAATCGGCGCTAAGCCAAAAGGTTCCAGGCTCGGAAACAGGAAAGCATCAGCTTCTACTAGATAATTCTTTAGCTCGTCCTGCGACATTGTAGGTAGGAAAGTAATATTATTATGATCATCAGCTAGTTTTACTAAGTTTTTATGCTCCGGACCACTACCAATTAAAGTTAGTTTGTCATCTGTTTTTATACAAGCTTTAACACAAATATCCAATCTTTTCCAGTTGACTTGGCGAGAAGTTGTGATGTAATTTTTACAATTCTTGACTTGACTTTTCGCATTTTTTATTTCCCTGCTTGTGGATAACTTTTTGCTGCCTGTGGAAAACTTTTTTACATCCACTGGCGGGAAAATTACCTTTGCTTCCCTCTTGTAATATTTCTTAATTTGATTCTTTGCATAAGATGATATGGTTACAAACTGATCTGGCCGTTGTGCCGCCTGGAAATCTTTCTTCCTCAGAGGTTTCACAAACAATTTCAGACCAACCCTAGCTAATGGGTTTAAGATGCCGAAACCTGGATTCTTAATATAATCATCATACATCCCCCAATAATACTGAGTCGGAACATGGCAGTAACAGAGGTGACAACTAGCCTTCACAGACTTTGCTTCTGCTCCTGTTACGGAAATCACCAAATCATAATCAGACAAATCTAAGTGGGAGAACCACCTCTGGCGCAAAGGACTGATGAACCTTCTCATGCAAGACGGAAAAACCTGCAACCAACCAGTGCGCACATCAGCATCATCGAACCAATCAATTCCCTTCTTATCGTATTTGGAGGTATAAATTGGCGCATCTGGATACATCTCATGCAAAGCCAGGAGCACAGACTCCGCTCCGCCAATCGTCGTCAACCAATCGCAAACTAGAGCAATTTTCATTATTTTGCGCCCTTGCCAGAAAATACCGCGCCAATTGTATGGAATAGAATGCTGATATCCATCCAGAGAGACCAATTCTGAATATAGTATAAATCCAGTGCCCTTCTCTCTTCAAAGGAAATGTCCCTCCTACCAGAAACTTGCGCCAGGCCAGTCAGACCCGACTTCACTGACAGGAGTAGCGATCTATCACCATAATCCTTTAGCTCTCCTGGTACCAATGCCCTCGGTCCGACTAGAGAAATATCACCTTTTACCACGTTAATTAATTGTGGCAACTCATCTAGTGATGTGGCTCTGAGCATCGCACCGATATGAGTAATCCTCGGGTCATCTGGCAAAAAATCACCGTTTTTACGATATTTTTCTATTAGCTCTGGCTTGCCCATTTTCTCAAACGCTTCCTCTGGCGTCATACCAGAATATTCCGGCTTCATAGAACGAAACTTATAAATCTTCACTTTCTTATTATAACGAGAGAGGCGATACTCAGAATAAATCGCAGAGTGATGGATATCTGATAATTTCACAATAATCCAGATAATTAGCATTGGGATGGCGGCAATAATCAGCATTAAGGAACCAAGGATAATATCTATGGCACGTTTGATGAACCTGGCTACCCCAATTAATGGTGTAACCTTCACAAAGATTGCTGGAGTATCGCCAATCAGCTCCATATCACCAATATGAGAAGAGAGGGCTGTCTCTGACGGGACAAAATAATATAGTAAGTGATTAGCGATAGAAGCGCTGTATACCTTCTCCGTGTTCTGTTCGTCCGTCTGGAAAATTACATCTGCCTTCGCCCACTTGAGCGCTTCCTTAAGAGAAGAAAACTTCTTCCCCTGGAACTCAGTCGGGATATAACTCTTATTTGCTACGACCGCTGCCAAACTAAATCCATCCTCTGGGAAATTAGCAATATGTTCCAATAATCTACTAGTATTAATGTTATTCCCTATTACTATCGCTCTAAGAGTACCCTTATTACGACGCACAATGGCTTTCCTAACACTACGGACAATGAGCCGAACAATCAAGAGTGTCAAGAAACAAAGTATCATCGCATATACTGCCACCAGACGTGTTGGGAAAATACTCTGTTCAGTAAAGAAATCGTAAGTGATTAATGTCATAATGCCGAGCACAGAAGCGAGAGCTAATCTAACTATCTCTGGCAAACGAGAACGATTCAGGATAACCGTTTTATTGTATAGCCCCAAAATAGCCATCAGGATAATCCAAATCGGTATTAAGAAACAAATAGTCGCAATAAACGATGCCGGTTCTGCCTCAAAGTAGTATGGTTTCTGGTCAATATGAATGCGAATCAGATACGCCAACAAAAAAGCTAGTATAATTGCAACCGCATCACCAGCCGCCAGAATCACGCGAAATATCAGACCTGGGTCTTTTTTCATACCTATTATTATACCATATTATGTATTATAATATAGATATGAAAATACTCATAACAGGTGGTACTGGCTATATTGGCTCACACACAGCAGTGGAGCTAATTTCTGCTGGACATGATGTCACAATAGTAGATAATCTCTTTAATAGCAGAATCTCCGTTCTAGACCGTATAGAAGAAATTACATCTGTTCGCCCAAAGTTTTATAAAGTTGACCTTTGCGATTTCTCTGCCCTGGAAGATGTTTTCCAACATAATGATTTCGATGCAGTGATACATTTTGCCGGGCTGAAGGCCGTGGGCGAGAGCGTAGAGCAACCTATCCGTTACTATGATAATAATCTCATTAGTACACTTAACTTACTAAAGTGTATGCAAAAATATGATGTGAAGAAAATTGTTTTCTCCTCATCTGCTACAGTTTATGGTGATCCTGGTGTTAGTTCCTATACAGAAGATTTACCGACTGGCCAAAATATTCCTAGTCCATATGGCAAAACCAAATATATGATAGAAGAAATTCTAAAAGACCTGCATGTTGCTGACAATACTTTCTGTATTTCCATACTACGCTATTTCAATCCTATTGGCGCACATCCGTCTGGCAAGCTCGGAGAAGACCCTAACGGTCGCCCAAATAATCTGATGCCAATCATTATGAAAGTCGCTCGTGGCGAATATCCAGAGCTTTCAGTCTGGGGTAATGACTATCCTACTCCTGATGGGACTTGCATTCGTGACTATATTCATGTAGTAGACTTGGCGAAAGGTCATTTGTCCGCACTAGAACATTTAACCACTGGGGTAGGGGTTTATAATCTTGGCTCTGGCAAAGGTACCAGTGTTTTAGAAATGATTACCGCCTTCGAAAAAGCATCCGGAAAAAAATTGCCATACAAGATCGCTGGCCGCAGAGCTGGAGATTTAGCAGAGTTCTATGCCAATCCAGAAAAAGCTCTCCGCGAGTTAAACTGGAAAACCGAGCTGACCATAGATGATGCTATGCGCGATACGATCAATTATTTGAATAGTTTATAAATTTTCCAAGCTAATTTAAAGCAATTTTTGTGTATCAAGAGTGTCCAGATCGCAATTTTGTCACGCAAAGTTGCATGGTGATTCTTTGTGATAGATTTCTTATTTTCTTTTAGACTCTTAATAATCTCCTGCTCTACTTTTTCTTCTTCTGGGGTGAGATTTTTGGCTGATAGCATCATCCAGAGCACAGAAAATCGCGCGTGCATTCTACGTAGATCAAGTGTAGTAGCTAGATATGGGAAATTCTTTTCCAAATCATCACACATCTCATCAGTAAACGTGATAATACTCAACTTGTCAGTAGAAAATTCTGCCGACGAGATAGAATCAGAACGCTTCTTATAAATATACTTCGCCTCATTACCATACGGAACATTTGGGCATTTACTGAGCAGTTTATACGTAGTAGCAAGATCTTCGTGTATGGCTCCGTCTGGAAATCTCACATCATCCCAGAGGTCACGCCGATACAACTTTGCATATGCAGAGACATTAAAGCCTTCTTCTCTCAGCATCCTGCCGAGCGCTTCTTCCGTGCTCATATTACACTCGGAATAATCCCTGCCATAGTCAATTTCTTTTCCTTTTTCTGTTTGCTCCCTAATAGCACAGATTGACATTTTTGATTTATATTTCACAATAAGAGAATGTAAGTACTTCACACAGTCTGGTGTTAGCTGATCATCTGCATCCAAGAAAGTGATGTAATTTCCTGTCGCCTCTGCAACACCACGGTTTCTTGCTGCAGACAAGCCACCATTCTCTTGGTGTATCACCTTCATCCGTGGGTCTTTTTTTGCAAAATCATCACAGAACACTCCACTCCCATCCGTTGCGCCATCATCTACAATGATGAACTCTAGCTTGGGATAATTTTGACGCAATAAGGAATCTAAGCAATCTTCCAGATATGGTAGCACATTATAAACTGGTACTATCACAGAAATAAGTGGCGTTTCCATATGTCTAATTATACAACGTTTTACTATGATTCTAGCCATAAATATGATAAAATTAAAAGATATGAGTATCAACTCTAATATGTTCAGCAAAAAGAACCGCGTTCTCTTGAGTGAACTAGTAAAGACTGATTTCAAGCTACGTTATCAAGGCTCCGTCTTGGGATATCTATGGGCTCTAATTAAGCCACTCTTGATGTTCGCTATTCTTTACGTTGTTTTTGCCAAAGTCTTACGCTTTGGCGGTGATATTCCGCATTATCCAGTTTATCTCCTGGTTGGGACTGTTATCTGGAATTTCTTCACTGAATGTGCACAGCAAGGTATTCACGCAATTGAGCAACGTGGCGATTTACTTCGCAAGATTAATTTTCCGAAATACATCGTTGTCGTCAGTGCTACCAGCACGGCTGTAATCAACGTTCTAATCAACCTTTGCGTAGTAATCGTCTTCGCACTCATTAATGGTGTCACACCTAGCTTGTCTTGGCTGCTGGTTCCATTATCTCTGGCGGAGCTATACGCGTTAGCGCTAGGTATTTCACTACTACTCGGAGCGATTAATGTAAAGTTCCGCGATATCGGCAATATCTGGGATGTTATCACGCAGGCATTATTCTATGCAGTGCCAATTATTTATCCAATCTCTATGGTTTCACAGACCTCCACCTTCACCGCAAAAATCATCTTGATGAATCCTATCGCTCAAGCTATCCAAGATATTAGATATAATATGATTACAACCACCACAGAGACTACTTGGGGATTCGTCGGTGTGCAATGGGGATTGTTATCGGTCGCAATAGTAATCGCAATTCTAGTTATTTCTATCCTATATTTCCGCAAAAAATCTAAACACTTTGCGGAGGAGGTCTAATGAAGTGGAGTGATAAATATCTCAAAAAAATGGAAACAGAAGCCGCCAAGGAGGCTATTGCAGAGAGCATCGCGATCAAAGTCACGAATCTGCACAAGAGCTTCAAGCTCCCTACAGAACGAGCTTGGGGGTTGAAACAAGCCATATTCAACCGTATCAAGGGTGTAAAAGGCTATAAAAAACAAGAGGTCCTGCGTGGTATTTCCTTCGAGGTCAAAAAAGGTGAATTCTTGGGTATTGTAGGTAGAAATGGTAGTGGAAAATCTACTTTGCTAAAAACTCTCTCTCAAATTTACACCCCAGATAGTGGCAGCGTTATCGTCAACGGTTCCCTGGTGCCATTCATTGAGCTGGGTGTAGGATTCAATCCAGAATTAACTGGACGTGAGAACGTATATCTCAACGGTGCTTTGCTTGGCTTTTCTAATGCCGAAATGGATGATATGTATGAGGAAATCGTGAAATTCGCCGAGTTAGAACAATTCATGGATCAGAAGTTAAAAAATTATTCCTCCGGTATGCAAGTCCGCCTAGCATTTTCCATCGCCATTCGTGCCAAGGGCGACATCCTGATTCTGGATGAGGTGCTAGCAGTTGGCGATGCTGCTTTCCAAGAGAAATGCAATAATTACTTTAAGAGCTTACATGGTAATCAAACCGTCATCCTGGTAACTCATGACATGGGAAATGTTTCTCGCTTCTGTGACCGTGCAATACTGATAGAAAATGGTAAAATTGCTTGCGAAGGCAAACCAGAGAAAGTCACAGAAGCTTACATGAAGCTTTGGAGTTAGATTTACTTTTTCTTACGAGAATATGATTTGAAAACCGTCAAGAACACTTGCGGTGGATATTTTAGAATCGCTTTTAGCGCTTTCCAATGATTCTTAGGAAAATATCTTTTATCCAGTGTTTTTTGTACTTCAGCATCATGAAACTCTGCTCTCATTCTCAGTAAAAACTTTTCTACCTGCTTCTTCGGCAACCTCAGCATGTTCCAATGATAGCTGGCAAATTTTACTGCTTGGAATATATAACAATAAGTTTTCCAAGTGTTTCTCTTTTTTAGGAAGCTCTCTATCTCTGCGTATTCGTCATTAATAGCAAAAATATTTTTCGGCACATCATTAGTTTCAATTCTACAATGTAAATATGGCTTGTCTGTGAGCACCACCTTTCCCTCTGTCGCCAATGTCTTAAAATTAAAACTTACATCACTACAAGATGGCTCATCATCTGTCTCTAAAAAGTCAATCTTCTGCTCTATCAAAAAATCTTTCCTATACAGCCCAGATCCAACAATCGGTGGCTCATAAAAAATCCTAGTATCTTCTATCGGATTAATTACGTATCCCGTTTCCTCTGCCAGAATAGTCTCATGCGGAATATTTTGCCCATCCTTAAAGTCGTAGTAATTACTCCGCACGACATCCGCATTATGCTTTTTAGCAAGAGCAAACAATTCTATATACATTTCTGGGTCTATAAAATTATTAGAATCAATAAACCCAATATATTCACCCTTAGCAAATTTTATTCCTTGATTCAGAACCTTGCCGTAATTATTAGCCTTACACCTGACTAACTTCATTCTGGCATCATTCTTAGAGTAATCTCTTATCATGTTCAATGACACTTCATCAGCCTCATTGACGATACAAAAAACCTCCATATCATCTAGGATTTGATTGCGCAAACTCTTCAGACAATCTGACAAGTTTTCTGTCTTCTGGACGAACATCAAAACAGAAACACGTGGACCATTCCCACCTTTTTCCTCAATGTTTTCTCCTGTTTCTGTGTTTTCCATTTCTTTATTATTCTGCGTTTTCTAATTCTTTTAGGTAACGGCTGAGCGCATCTTGCCAGGTCGGTAGAGGTGTAAAGCCATTTTCCTTCAGCTTAGACTTGTCTAGGCGTGAATTAAATGGGCGTGCCGCAACAGATACTCCATATTCCGCTGTCGTAACAGGGGTAACCTTAGACTTAATACCAGCTTGCTTGAAAATTTCTTTTGTGAAATCTGCCCAGCTGATAAATCCACCCTCATTAGTTGCATGATAAAAGCCATATTTATCAGTCTCTATCATATCCACCAATAATCTTGCCAAATCCGGCGTATATGTAGGTGTACCAATTTGGTCGTCAACTACACGCACTTCCTCATGCTCGTTACCAACTCTCAGCATCGTCTTGACGAAGTTCTTGCCATTCTTGCCAAATACCCAAGCAATACGGACAATAAAATAATTATCAGTATTTTCCGTGACCGCCTTTTCCCCATCTAGCTTACTCTGACCATAAACATTGAGCGGAGCATAATTTTTATCATCTGGTTTCCATGGTTCTGTTCCCTGGCCATTAAATACATAGTCCGTGGAAACATAGACCATCTTTGCGCCAATTTTCTTGCAAGCTTTTGCAATATTAGCAGTGCCATCCACATTAACTTTGCGTACAGCTGCTAGATTTTCTGGGTCTTCCGCACCGTCCACATTAGTCCAAGCGGCGCAATGTACGACTGCATCTGGATGATATTCTTCCATTACTCTGTTCACTGCTTCTGCATCAGTGATATCCATAACCGTAGTCTCATACTCTGTTTTATCACTACCAGAGCGATCTGCACCTAGCCCATCATATCCGCGCTTCTTCAGCTCTAACATTACGTCATGACCAAGTTGGCCAGAAGTTCCTGTCACTAAAACTTTCATTATGCCTCCTCTTTTTGGTAATTGCCAGATAGAATATCCTGCCACCAGGCTTCATTGTCTACGTACCACTTGATGGTTTTCTTGATACCATCCTCGAACTTAGTTTCTGGCAACCAGCCAAGTTCTTCATGGATAAATGTTGGGTCTATTGCATAACGACGATCATGACCTTTGCGGTCCTCTACAAACTCAATCAAATCTTCTGGCTTATTCAGTTCCTTGCAAATCAGTTTTACAATGTCGATATTCGCCATTTCGTTATGACCACCAACATTATACACTTGTCCAATTTTACCATTATGGATGATAAGATCAATCGCACGACAATGGTCTTCTACATAGAGCCAGTCACGCACATTCTTGCCATCACCATAGACTGGTAATTTCTTATCGTGCAAAGCATTGATAATCATTAATGGAATTAACTTTTCTGGAAAATGATATGGTCCATAATTATTAGAGCAACGAGAAATCGTAGCTGGGAAGTTAAATGTTCTGCAATATGCCATCACTAGCATATCTGCACCAGCCTTTGATGCGCTATACGGACTACTGGCGTGAAGCGGAGTTTTTTCTGTAAAGAACAAATCTGGACGATCTAGTGGCAAATCTCCATAGACTTCATCCGTGGAAACCTGGTGATAGCGTGGGATATTTAGCTCACGACAAACTTCCATTAATACTTGTGTGCCACGCACATTGGTCTCTACAAAGATTTCTGGCCCAGTGATGGAGCGGTCTACATGGCTTTCTGCTGCAAAGTTTACTACAATGTCTGGTTTCTCTTCTTCAAATAATGCCTTGATTGCTGGCTTATCGCAAATATTAATCTTCGCAAAGCGAAAATTTGGATTTTCCATGGCTCTGTTCAAAGTATGAATATCACCAGCATAAGTCAGGCAATCTACGCAAATAATGCGATAATCTGGATACTTATTCAACATGTAATAAACAAAGTTGGAACCGATAAATCCAGCACCACCAGTTACGACTACGGTCTTTTTTGCCATTATTTTTCCTCCTTAAATGTTATTTTTGCTTCCTTTAATGTTGGGTGTTTCTGGTCCTTCTCACTGAGTGTATATTCACAATCTATCTCTGGCCATTCAATACTAATTTCTGCATCATTATACATCAGTCCACCCTCTTCCTCTGGATGATAAAAATCTCACACTTGTAGGCAAACTCAGCCATATCACTAAGTACTAAGAAGCCATGTGCGAACCCACGTGGGATCATCAGCTGTTTTTTATTTTCGCCGGAAAGCCGAGCGCCAACCCATTCGCCATAGGTTGGGCTACCGTCGCGCAAATCTACCGCTACGTCGAATACTTCACCCTTTAGCACGCGTACTAACTTTGCCTGTGGATGGATTTTTTGGAAATGAAGTCCGCGCAACACACCTTTTTTAGAGCTAGACTGGTTGTCCTGGACGAAATCATAATCAAGCCCTGCTTCGCCAAAATCTTTCTTGCTATAAGTTTCCATGAAGTATCCGCGCTCATCGCCAAAAACCTTTGGAGTAATAATATAAACGCCATCTATCTTCGTTTTTTCAAAGGTGAAATTGCTCATTATTCTTTGATTCTCCTTTCTACTACGTTCTTTAGATGCTGACCATAGCTAGACTTGCCATATTTATTAGCAGAATCCAAAAGCTCTTCCTTTGTAATCCAGCCGTTATTATAAGCAATTTCTTCTGGTGCAGAAATCTCTATACCCTGACGCTTCTGAATCACACGAACAAAATCTGATGCATCTGCTAGAGAATCCATCGTGCCAGTATCTAACCAAGCAAAACCACGACCGAGAACCTGGACATCGAGATTACCATCGTCTAGATATAACTCATTAAGCGAAGTGATTTCTAGCTCCCCACGAGCAGAAGGTTTGATTGTCTTCGCCCTTTCTGACACGCCAGCTGGATAGAAATAGAGACCGGTGACAGCATAATTACTCTTCGGATGTTCTGGCTTTTCTTCAATTGACAGTGCGTGCCAATTTTCATCAAATTCTACTACTCCAAACCTCTCCGGATCTGTCACATAGTAGCCAAAGACGGTTGCACGACCTTTTTCTGCGTTCTCTACAGACTGCCTAAGAGAGCTGGCGAAACCTTGCCCATAAAAGATATTATCGCCGAGGATCATCGCACAAGGTTCGCCGTTGATAAACTCCTCACCTAAGGTAAATGCCTGCGCTAGACCATCTGGAGATGGCTGAACCTTATAGGAAAGTTTGATTCCCATCTTAGATCCATCACCAAGGAGTCTTTCAAAATTGGGCAAATCATTTGGGGTAGAAATAATCAAAATATCACGAATCCCAGCCAGCATCAGAGTAGCAAGTGGATAATAAATCATTGGCTTATCATAGACTGGCAGCATCTGCTTGGAAGTAGCCAAAGTCAGCGGATATAGCCTCGTTCCAGAACCGCCTGCTAAAATAATTCCTTTCATTAAAAAACTCCTGTTTATGTACCTATTATTTTAGCATATTTATGGGGAAAAAGCTAGGTTAGAAGGTGATGTGATGAATAAATATGGCCTGTAGAGCAATCACATTCACAACAAGAATAAACTGGTATAATGTAATGTGTGAATTACTATCCTCTTTTTCTGTTAGAACATCCAATGTCTTTCTTTTTTTGTCTGGAATCATAAACAAAAATGGCACCATAAACAGAATTGGCAAATAATACCTACCCTGAATGCCATCAACATAACCCAGCCCAACTGGTGTCCACTTTAGGTATTCAATAATAAATGATATTCCTACTATTGATAAAATAATGAACACTGAAAGTCGTTTGAGATTAGCCGGTATGCTAGAGCGTCTGTAATTATACACTAGCACGCAAAACACTACAATGGTCGCAATAACAGTTAGAAAAGGAGCTTGTATTGTAAACCATTCCAAATATCCGCCAAACAATCCCCCAACTATCAGCTGACCAGTAGAAAAGAATGTATTAATAATTGCGGCAATAATCCGAAATGGATTAGCTAAGATATATTTCATCTGCTCCACCGCATCAACTCCCGGCTTATCAACGAATAGATTTCTAGTTATCAAATACCAGATACCAATGAGTGCAATAATTCCTAACGCCAGAAAACCAATATACTTTAATTTTTTCTTTTTATCACCAAACTTCTCTACTGGAATTAAGAACAATAATAAACAAATCGGCGCATAAATGTATTTACACATACTCAGTACAACACACAAAACAGAAATAACAACCCAATCCTTAATTCTAATCTTCCCCTTAAACGAATAGGCGTAATATAAGACTAAGCCTATTAATAATATCGCCACACCGTAATTAATAGCATCTGGCGATAATGATGCTGCCTGTTGCAGTGTTATTGGCAATAATGACACAAAAAGCATCACCTTCTTTAGAATTGGGCTCTTCTTAATCCCGAAAAATACCAGTATTACCCAAGTGGCAAAATTAAACAATCGTCCGATATATGCCTTCATAAGAATAGGCGTATGAAATATATTCCCAATCATCATACCCAGCGACTGTGGAAAATAACAAGTAGGGGCATATATACTAGTATTGGGATATGTGACAAACTTTTCATCATCAGTGTCAGCTTCTTTTATATCTAAAGCTCTTGCCACATCATCATATGACCTATCTTCCTCAAAGATCACCGAGCCAACTTTAACACTATAGTCGTTCCCACTTCCATGCTCTTCATCATGTGTAGAAACAAAATTTCCATTACTAATTTCATACGCCCTATAAAAATGATTCATTTCATCCGGCACGCGCCCTACTGGAATCAGAAAAAAGTATAGCATACCTAACGGAATAGCTAAAATTAAAAATATTTTTTCCAGAGCCAATTTGCGAAATTGAGCATAAACTAGTATCACCGTTAACAGCACACTAATTAATAAACTCACTACAATTAGTTTCTTGGATGGAAAACCTGATCTAGCGACGAATACCACACTAATTGTAGAGAAGACCAGAAAAAAGCTTATTATTCTTATTAGCTCTTTTTTACTCATTCCCCGCCAGGGAGCAATTATTGCATGATAAACTTTACTTTTTTTCGTGGTATTCTTTTTCTGTGTTGACATTCCAAATGTTTTCCTTAGATTTCTTATCGCCTAAAATATTTTTTACTGTTTCAAAGGAAGTTACCATAGAGTGGTCCATATTATTGTAGCGGTGCTGGCCATTACGTCCTACGCAATATAGATTGTCGTATTTATTGAGATACTTAATTAGTTTATCAATGTCTTTATAAGTATCAAAGTATGCTGGATAAGCCTTCTGCACTCTTTCACGGTGAGAATCCAGCACCTGCTTCTTACTGTTGATGATTCCCATTTTCACCAGCTCATCGACAGCAAAGTCAATACATTTCTTATCGGACATTTTCCAGAAATCATCGCCCTCATTGCAGAAGTATTCCAAACCAATCCAGACAGTCTTGTCTGGATTTTTTACCATGTATGGACTCCAGTTATTGAATATCTGGATGCGACCCAATTTCACATCAGTATCCTGTACATAAATCCAGCAATCTGGCACGATATTACCAAGCGTCTTAATATCAGTCTCATTCTTTAGATTAAGTTTCTTTACTAACAAACCTACCGTCACAAAATCACGGTATGGCAAACCGTCAGCAATCTCCACAATTTTTTCTGGAACTTTTGCATCTAACGCTAAGGTCAAATCCCTCAGTGGCATAGAAGAAATTACGATGTCGGCCTTAATATTCTTCTTCTCTTTACCAACCATACAAACTACACCAGTAGCTTTATCACCCTTAGTTGTGACAGAAATTACTTGGTGTTTCTTTAGTACTTTACCACCCATTTCCGTAATCCTGTCAGCAACCGTTTCCCATAGCTGACCTGGGCCATACTTCGGGTAAATAAACTCTTCAATTAGTGAAGTTTCGACTTTGCCACCTTTGATATGAAAAACTTTCTTAAACATGTCTTTGATGACGGCAGAAATAGATAGACCTTTCACGCGCTGCGCACCCCAATCTGCGGAAATATCCCTAGGATGGCGCCCCCAAAGCTTTTCTGTATAGCCCTCAAAGAACATACTATATAGTTTCTTGCCAAAGCGATTAATATAGAAATTCTCCAGCGAGTCCTCTGGCTTCTTCACAATAGCACTTTTCATATAACTGCAACCACTAGCGATTGTGCGCTTGAAACCCATATTCTTGAAGGTCTGTGGCTTCATTGTAATTGGATAATCAAAGAATTTTTTCAGATAATAAATACGGGAAACACGCTGACGAACTAGCATTACCTTATCTTCTTTTTCTGGGTCTGGGCCATTTTCTACGAGTGGTTTTTCTCGATGGAGTTTCTTATCATCATAGGCTGGCGCGCCTTGAGTTGGCATAATCTCGCTCCAGAAATCCAATACATCCTGGTCCTTAGAGAAGAAGCGGTGTCCACCAATATCCATACGGTTACCCTTGTGACGCACCGTACGTGAAATACCGCCGATCTCATTAGAGGCCTCTAAAATCGTGACATCGTATTGTTTACTCTGTTTTAGTAATTCATATCCGGCTGTTAAACCGGCAGGCCCACCACCAATAATAACAACTTTCTTCTTTGACATAATTACTCCACTTTAATCTCTTAATTATACCACACTATTCAGATATTCCCCAGTTTTTTGCTAGATGTTCCTCCATTTTACGAATGCGAACAACAGTGCTCTTTTCTAATTTTGTAGTTGTTTGAACATGATTATGAATAGAAACAATTTCTTTCAAACGTTCATCATATTCAATACTATTAGTCACACTATTATTGTGTATGCGATGATAATTTAAAATTTTATTGGTATAGGCGATGTTACCGCGCTTTGCTAGCTCAATGTAGAAATACCAATCTCCACATAGCCTATACTGTTTTGCTTGTTCTAGAATATTGTCAATTCCTGATATTTTCCTAAATACAACTGCGGAAACATTCGGGATGGAGTTATAAACCGCTAGATTCTTGTTTAGTTCTATCATACCGCTTATAATATATTTCCCAAACTTATGTTTTTTTCTAAATACATCCTTTGCTTTACGCAAGCTATCCTTTAAGGCGATCCTGTCATTATCGTCTATTATTTTCGAATTGCTATATGACAAGATTGTTCTCTTGCTCTCAAACCCAGCCATTATGTTTTCCAAAAAATTTGACTTTGCTCTATCATCCAATTCGCAAATCCAAATGTAATCACCAGTAGCCAGACTAACACCTTTCTGCCATTGAGAAAACACATTACCGGAATTTTTTCTATTGAATTCGGTTTTTATTTTTATATCCGGATGTTCTTGGCAAATCTCTACAATTTTCTGCTTAATAACTTCTACGCTATCATCCGTTGATGCATCATCTAGTACTATTATTTCTGACACCGGATAACTTTGGTGCAAAATCTCATCCATCCGTTCACAAAAATATCTCGCATAATTATAATTCGGTAAAATAACAGAAACTTTTTTTAAACTACTTTTTTCCATAAAAGTCATAGGCCTTTTCTATTTCTTCTAGGCATTTGCTTGGTGCATAGTTTTCTAGACAATAATTATGCGCCTCGCTAGCTATTTTCTCGCCCAGTTCCCTATTTTTGTATAAATCTACAATCCTATCATACCATTCGCCAGGCTGACAAAGAAACCCAGTCTTATTATTCTTAATAGAATTTTTGAAGGAAAAAGTTGGAGAAGCGATAGTCGGAGTTTTGACAAGCGCAGCTTCAAAGAACTTCAACTCGGACTTACAGTTCGTAAATACGTTATTAGCCAGTGGCGCAATATTTACATTTACTTCCGATATCAGCCTTTGCAAAGTCAAGAAATCCACCATACTTACAAACTCTATCTGTTTTGACTTAATATATTTATCCGCAGAAGCTGGTAGCTTCAGCATGCCAACTATTCTTAACTTCATGTCAGAATACCCATCCAATAATTGCAATAACTCCGGATATACCACCTCAAAGTCACAGGCATGCGTGTGTGATCCGCTAAAATACCCTATTATGAAATCTTTTCCATTATTGGCATTTTTTTCTTTTAATAATTCTTTAGAAAAATCAATCTGTTCCTGATTCAGAGAATTACGAATCACCATATACGGTTTATTATCATGTGATTCTGATAAGATTTTTCCAAGGTAATCATTGGTCACAATAAATCCATCTGCCAAATAGGAAATCAACTCATACTGCGCACTAGCATTTATCCAATATTCCTGGTCAATAGAATCTGGTGAAACCACATTAAACATTTCTTTAATGTGTTTTAGCCCACATACACAGTCATCCAAATCATAAGCAATTTTAATATTATTCTGTCGTGCTAATAATGCCAGTTCATCCAGTTCATTAGACCACTTCTCTATCCTACCAAAAACCAATAACTGTACCTTTGGAAGTAAATCAAAAACAGCCTGTATTTCTTCCATGTAAAAATATACTAGCTGCCATTTTTTGCTAAACTTTGTAGCTCGATAGATATTATAGCTACGATAGCGAAAAGAAGATGTCTGGTCTATCTTTGGATATAACATTAAGGCTACTTTTTTGCCGCTCTTCAGCGCGGCAACTACTTCTTCTTTACGTTCCGCTAGAGAAATATCCCATGGCATTTGATTATTTTCCATTAGCCCACCTTTCTAGATTCTCATATTCATCCATGACAAAGAATACGTCTCCTCGAGTCACCTCCAATCGGTGCACCGGACTAGCCAAACGCCCCGAGTAGTCAGTATAAAAGCTGTAGTTTTCTGGTGCTTTTAATTTATGTTCACTCAAAAAATCCGTATACAGCTTTGGATTAGGTAAATTATTTCTCACTATAATACGTAGAGCATAACTTTTTTCTCTGGCTATTTTTGTTGCAAAAGTTAACATTTGTGAAACATCTTTATTTTCTATACTCTCTACAGAAAACTTGTCAAGGATAATGTTTAAACGATTGATTTCATCATTCACATAAATCTTAGCAATCGGCGCAGACATCGTAATTGGCGCGTCATGTGTAATATCATCGTGTTTTTCTGCCTCCCTCTTTTTCTTTTCCAGCCTCAGACTATTTCTTACAGAACGCATCGTGCCATACACTCCGCCAAAATGTTTTTTGAAGTAGTCTCTAGTATTATCTTTCATCTAGTCCTCATATAGTTTAATGATTTCGTTCTCTATCTTTTGCCAACTTCTACTTTCTGCGGTCTTTCTGCCATTCTGTACTAATTTTTTCCTCAAACTACCATCATCAGCCAAACGATTAATCTGTCTTGCTGCATCCTCATAATCCCCTGGCTTATATAGTAGACAATTTTTTTCATTTTCCAAGTATTCAGCATTACCATCATTTGGACGTACCACGCAGAGCCCACCGGTAGCCATCATTTCAAGCGGCGGATAAGAGAAACTCTCCAAGATGCTAGATTTCAGCAAAATATCACATTCCTGATATATCTTCCCTACCTCAGAATGTGGAACTCTGTGATGGAATTCATCGAAATAATAAGACTTTTTCGGTTCACCCTCATAAGAAAGGTAGTGGATTTCATATTTATCTTTATCTAACAATTCTACAATCTTGAAACTTTCATCTGTATTCTTGTAAAAACTCTTACTGTCTCCCTCTATTAAAATCTTTATTTTCCCCTTGAATTTACGTTCTTTGTATGGGAAGTTATCCAAGTTTATGCCGTTGGGAGCAAACTTCACTTTATCATTAAAATCGTCTTTTAGCCACTGCTCGCACCATCTAGAAATAGTCAGATATTCTACATTTACTACCTGATTATATGTTGCATTAGCTAATTCTTTTTCTTTACGATTGTATTTATAGAAATTGGTCTCATAATTTTGAACTAGGTACTTAATATGAGCACAGTTACCATTTCTCTTGATATATTCCAATGTATTCCACATCGTCGCTACCATAGCATATGAACGACACCTGAATTCTCTGCCCATCGCAGAGACAACATTTACCTCCATGCCATCACTAGCAATATTGTTTTCTCCTTCCTCAGCGTTAATCAATGTCACGTCATAACCGTTCTTTTTTAGTATGGCAGCGTGTTTCATGGCAACCATTGTGCCCCCACTAATATTAACTGATGGCAAAACAAAGAATATGTTTTTATTTAACTTACTACTAATAAAATCTGCCAAGCCTTTTCCAGAATAGGTCGTGATATAATCTTTCCTTACTTTGTCGTATGCTTTTTGCCCAACTTGATTGCGCAGTTCTTCGTTTTCTACTAATTCCGTCAGTGTTTTTTTCCACTCTTTTCCATTCTTGCAAAGGAACCCAGTTTTACCATTTTCTATAACTTCTTTGAATGCGCCCACATCAGAAGCTACAGTCGGGACTTTTACCAATGCCGCCTCCATCCATTTATTCTCTGATTTTGCCTCGTTAAAGATTGTGTCTTCCAGTGGCGCTATATTAATATCTACTGAATGAATTAATTTTGGCAGCTCCGTCCAATTGGTAAACTTGGCCGTGAGAACTTTCTCTCTCACTAACTCCATCTCTTCCGGCAAGTCCAATAAACCTACTATCTGCAAATATAAATTATCATACTTTTTAAGTAGATCCACTAGAACTGGCATGATTGACTTGAAATCATCGTTATGTGTAATAGAACCACTGAAGTATCCTATCACCACTTTATTGCTATCACGTTTTAATTTTAGGGCATCGTCTGAATATTTTACCATACTTTCAGAAGCTACATTGCGATTAATAAACACATCTTTTAGCTGTTTTTTCATTTCTTTTCGTAATCTAGACGTGGTAGTAATACCATATTCACAAAGTTTCAACGTTTTACCCATACGATTTACGCCATCGTCGTATAGGTCTCTCTCTGCCTTTGTCATTTCGTCTAGATATTTGATTTGATTAGTGTATTCTGTATCAAATACCAAATCGTCAATGTCATAGAAACAGACTTTATTATTCTCTTTCGCTTTTTTTGTGAACTCTTCTATGACAGGTAGCACCGGGCAACGATAAAATACAAAACCACGATAGCATTTTAGCATCTCCAGTGTCAAATCAGCATAAAAAACCTTATCGCAAGTAATCCCATAAGATTCTAGTTGCTCTATTTGATGATCCACACGATATCTTTGCGGATGTGGCAACTCGCAACCGTTAATAAACACTATATCCTTGTATTGCTTCTGATTCTTTTCTTTTCCGTGTAGATGATAAGTAATGTACCCCTTAGTTTTTATCAAAAGCGACTTTGCACCTTCTTCTGCAAAAGTCTTCTTAGTCTTCTTCGCCAATTCTTTTATTTTACCCATGATATTTACCTCTCACACCTTTATAGAAATCTCTACGTCCTCTTAGATACATCAGAATCTTGCTTATTTTTTTGTTTTCAAATAGCAAGACACCCTTCATATTGTGCTTTTGTGCGGCAACCAAATTCATGCAATAAGCAGCTTCTGGCTCATAATCTCCATATAATTTAGATATATAATAATAGTTCCTCATAATATAATATCTACGAATTGGAGGATGATTAGTACAGAGATATAGCTTATGTCTAAATGTTTTGTAGAATAAATCTCCTAGATTATGGTCTATTGCGAGTGAGTTCACCCGTAAGATTCTATATCCATTCTTATGAATATTCATACAATATTCTATATCTATCCCATCAATAAAAAACCACTCTTTAAACCCACCAACTTTTTTCCAGATTTTTAAATTAACTAAGTTGCCAGACGTCATTACATCATGCGGGTCATCATCTTTTTCTGGACGTGGGTCACGCAATTTTGTTTTATGCCATGGAGTGACAATTGCAATTTTCTTTGTATCTTCTTTGTCTATACGCTTTTTTAACTTGTTTAGCACGCCTTTTGGAAATGTAGTATCTTGGTCATTGGTCAAAAGCCAACTAAAACCATCCTTTAAAGCCTTTTCTGCGCCCAAGTTTAGAGCCTTAGCAACGCCAATATTACTCGGCCTAGACAGATATACAATCTTATCACTATCTGGGAGTCTGGGCTCCGTTTTTTTATTTTCTGTATTATCAACAACGTACAGCCTATCGACATCATCCAGATAACTACTAATATTCTGTATGTCTTTATCTGTTGGGTGATAAAGTGTTACTAATCCAGCCAATTTTACCATACGTCTATTATATCATACTAGTGGGTAGAAACTTCACCCGTAGCAGTATTATAATAGATTACACCATTCTGATATACCTGATATTGAATATTACCATTTGTATATATGTTACTGGTTGGGAAACCAAAGCGACCATTCTCAAACCCACTGTCAGCCCAGACGTCGCGAATCTTACCACGTGATTCATAATAGCCATATTGGTCGTTACCAACAATCAAGCCATTCTGATAAATCTGCCATGCAATATTGGTAGAATAGTTATGCTGAATATTACTGGTTGGAAAACCTAATTTCCCACCTTCAAAACCTTGTTCAGCCCAAGCATTGCGAATACCACCACGTGATTCATAATATCCATATTGATCGTTACCAACAATGACACCACCGGTATAGTTCTGCCAATAGATACCTGTGATATAGTTACTCGCTATGTTGCTAATTGGAAAACCTAGCTCACCGCTTTCAAAACCTTGGTCATGCCAAACATTACGAATCTGCCCACGCGATTCATAATATCCATATTTATCATTACCGACAATTACACCCGTCAGATAATTCTGCCAATAGATGTCAGTCGTATCGTTATGCATAATATTACTTAGTGGAAAGCTTAAGACTCCACTTTCAAAGCCTTGCTCAGCCCAAGTATTACGAATACCACCACGTGATTCATAATAGCCATATTGATCGTTACCGACAATGACACCATTTTGATAATTTTTCCAGTAAATACCTGTAGTATCGTTGTGCTCTACCCCGCTAGTAGCAAGCCCGAATACATCAGCTCCACCCACATTATCATAAACCTCCGTCATACGATTCACAATCATCTGAGAAGAAGATACTGTATGCGTACTCCCAAACCACGACGTATAGTAATAATAGAAATTAGCATTACCATAAGCCCCACAAGTCGCCGTCACACCAGGCGCAGTGTTAAGGACGCCATCGTTAGGCTGATACGGTGTATATTGATACAGGGCAGAAGTAGCACGATTTACAATATTTACTACTGAACCGCCACAGCCAGAATTCGGATTGTACTGAATATAGTTCTGTCCGGTTGGATAGTATTTGGAACCATTATCTAAAATATAGCGATATAGTTCTGCTGCATTTCTCACCTGATTCCTAAATCCATAATACTGAGAATCACAGGCCGCCGTGTCAGGACAACCATATCCAGTAGCAGAACGATATTGCAGGGTAGAATTTGGCCATGTATCTGTCACGAGCCCCTGTTCCTTTTCCAGCAACACAATCAACACACGTGGATTAATTCGGTAATCTTGCGCTGCTTGCCAGATAATATGTGCTGCTGACTGACCATCAAAATTCTCATCTGCCATACAAACAAAATGACCATTTTCTATATGGTATGACATTCTTGGATACCAACTAGCTTTAACGATGTTAGTATCATTACAAGGATTCTTAGACTTCAAGAAGTTCTGAATCTCTGCTTCCGACATAGATCCATAATCCGACATAACTTCATCAGAAATGATATCACCCGCATTAAACCCACTATATGCAGAATGTATAGCATTTACGGCGGGAAGGCTAGCATACAGTAAAGCACTCATCGTTGCCGCCATAGAGAATATAAACGTCAACATATATATGCGACGATAATCAATACGATGTTTCCTTGTCATTAGATAGATACCTCCCCAGTAATAGTGCCGGTTTTATCATTCCCCTTTACGACTATGGAGATTCTCCAATTACGTTCACCGTTCAGTTGTGCTACTGGGACATCTTGCATACAGAAGCTAGCCGATGGGCCATTATCAATTTCTGAGACAAAGTTGAGTTTATCTCCAGCACCATCCGTCAGAGTCATTTCGCAAGAACCAGAAACCGCCTGAGAAATAGTTGCACGAATAGATAGATTGCCACCTATGACACCAGCATAATTAATAAATCCACTTAGTTCATCATAGGTGTTTGCGTCTTGCCCCTCGTATTGGCTCACAGAAGGCTTCTCAGTCTCCCTGGAGGTGGTAGCACTAGCTGGCTTTTCTTGGGTA
This sequence comes from Candidatus Saccharimonadota bacterium, assembly GCA_017512045.1. Classification (GTDB taxonomy): domain Bacteria; phylum Patescibacteriota; class Saccharimonadia; order Saccharimonadales; family Saccharimonadaceae; genus Nanosyncoccus. The sequence goes on along the minus strand of JAFWHE010000012.1, from coordinate 47,868 downwards.
GCAACCGGCTCAGAAGTGGTAATAGCCTGATTGTCGCCAGACGATTCAATTGGTTTACTCTCATTATTATGACTTTGAATAAGCAAAAAAACACAAAACCCGACGGTAATCACTAAAACACAGATAATGAATATGGCGATGCAATTATGGTGCTTTCGCACTCTTCTATTTTTAATTTTTGTATTATGTGCCATGATACTTTCATGTTAGCATGAATATGATAAAATTACAAGTGTTTTTCAGAGAGAAATTTGTGATATAATCAAATCAGTAATCTAAGGATATCCTATGAGCTTCACAATTGCCAACGCCAAGAAAAATACCTTATCGCAAGTAGTAAAAACCAATAATTATACTGGGGATGATTACCATTTGGATATCACCGCAACTAATGATTCTCATGCAATCTTAGCGCGTGGCGCACTTGGCGCTAAAACTATCCTTGATGTCGGTTGTGGCGTTGGCTATATCGGTAGCAAGTTAAAAGAACTACAAAAGTGCACGGTAGACGGCATTGATGCAGATAAAGAAGCCTTGGCAATAGCTGGCAAAATCTATGACCATACCACTATGATGTTACTAGGTGATAAGACAGACAAAAATTTCTGTAGTTTCTTAAATAGCAAAAAGAAATACGACGTAATTATCTGTGGCGATATTATAGAACATCTACCAGATCCTGGCTACATTATATCTATTCTGGCAAAAAAACTATCTAAGACGGGTAAACTATTAATAAGTATTCCAAATATTTCTCATATAGATGTGATTGCCGGCTTGATTGATGGTAAATTTAATTATGGAGAGACTGGCATTTTAGACAATACACATTTGCGGTTCTGGACAGAAAATTCCTTTTATGATTTTGTCTCAAATATTAATGGGCGTTATGGCTTAAATCTCCATCCAAAACTCATCGCAAAAACCTATGTTCAGAATGCCGAAATTGATGATGAATTTTTCCAATCGCTTTACGGAAAAGACATTCATACATTCCAGAATATCTTCCAGCTGGAAGTAAAATCTAAAAACTATGTCCCAAAGACTGTTTCTCGCAAAAATTATCAAAAGCTTGTCCAGGCCAACATTCACCTGAAGGAATTAGAGTCAGAAGTAGAGAGATTGCACCAAGAAATAGCTAACCGCGATAAAATCATTACGGATCTCAGAAGCAATGTTCATGATATGGAAACTAGTGCCAGCTGGAAAATCACTGCCCCACTACGTAAAATCAATGCTAAATTCCATAAATAATCTTACTTAAACAACCCCAAATGCTTTCCACCATCATAAATGAACGTTGGGATACCCTTTGGCTTGATTTCATTCTCTATGATAGACTGATTTTTCTTCATTTTCTCTGTAATATTCTCACTATCTAGCAGTTCTCTGATTGACACCACGTCATCATCATTTAATCCCCATTCTAGAAGCCACAAACCTAGCAATTCCTTTGCTTCATCATTGCTTATTCTATTATTAAACACTTCTTGATAAATGATCCCATCCGCATCATACTCTGTAAAAATCCTATTTATTATCCTTGCAGAATAATCATCCGTACCAGTATATTCATTAGCTGCCAGCATATATCGCGTGATAATTTCTGAATTCTTGAACCTCAATTCTCCATTAGTATTTTTAATCGGATAAGCAACCACCCTGATTTGATGATTAGACAAAAACTTTTCATTCTTTTTTAGATTTTTATACGATTGCAAACAGACGGAGCAGCCTGGATCCATAATAGAAAGTGCGACAGATTTTTTATCATTGGGATTCTCATCTACTACAAAAGCATAGGATAAGTCATAATGACTCACCTCCCAATTCTTCAGTCTATCCGGAATATTAGCAAATATCTCTCCCCACTCAGAAAACCAGTTCAAATTATCCTCGTCTAGCCCGCAAGAATCCGCACCCAGGGCACAATTACTCGGCTGGGAAACATTACAAGTACCAAACACCCAAAGTGACAAGCCCGCCTTTGCTGCCTCTATGATAGACCAAGCCGTAATTATAATCAGCAAAACACTAGCAATCTCTATCGTGATACTGAGCGGTTTAACCATCTTTGGCTTTTTTAGAATTACCTTTTTAAGTAATGTAGTTTTTACATCATCAGAGAAATTAGTATCACATTTTTGCAGACGAATCCTCTTGCCAAAACAATGGAAGGATTTCTTTAGGACTTTCAGATATTTCTTACCAAAATCTCTCTTAAATATAGAAATAATCGCCACAAAAATCCCAACTAAGAGGAGTACAATAAACGCTGCAATACAAACCATAGTGATATTATACCACTAGAAATTAGCCAGTGCTTCTTTCACCTTTTCTACATCCTCCGGGCGCGTATGATATCCCAGAGAAAACCGCAACAGTGGTGGAAAATTCTTTACATGATCCAAGTAATAATGCACACAAAAATATCCAGTGCGTACCATAATCCCTTCATCGGCCAATGCCGCACCTAGCACATGGCTATCATAACCAATCTCTTTTTTATCAACATAGAGAGACATTGTGGTAGCTGGCTTCTCATTGACGAGATGTAATTTCTCTTTACTCGCCAGGAACTCAAATAACTCTGCCGACAATTCTTCTAGGTTTTCATGGTCTTTTTTCGTTAAATCATTTAGCCAATCAAGTGCCGCTCCGAGAGCCACAATTTCTCCCCAGGCTTGCAAGCCAGCCTCAAACTGCGTATATAGATGTTCTGGGTTATCTTTTGATAGTAGATAAGTTTCCTTGTTTACATCGTCCACCATACCACCACCAATAAACGTCGTATCTATCAACTTGGCGAAATCTTTCCTAATAATCATCCCACCTAGTGATGGCGCATACATCTTGTGCGCGGAAAAACAAATCGCATCCGGCTCTACACCATATAATATCTCTGATGAATGCGCCATCGCCTGTGCCGCGTCTATAATAATATACCCACCAGTTTTATGAACGTGTTTCACAACATCTTTAATATTCAGCAATAATCTCCCATCTATATTAGAGGCACAATTTACTACTACCAGGGTTTTCTCCGGAATGTCGTCTATCGGCAACGAACCATCTGGATTACGAGTGATAACCTTGCGCGGCAGATTATTTTTCTTAGCACATGATATACTTGACAAAAACGGAGAATTATGTTCTATGTCAGATGTAGCTATGTGTTTAATGCCTGCCTTTTTTGTATTAATCTGGGAAAGCAAAAGATTGAGTCCATAAGTAGTGTTTAGCGTAAATGATACGAAGTAGTGCCTAGGAGATTTTTTCACATATTTTAGCAATTTTTCCCTAGTCTTTTCTACCTTTTCGTCGGTAATCCTTCCCCACTCATATTTTACTCTTTCCCCACAGGAATTATGCTCTGTATAATACTGATTCAGTGCATCTATCACTGGCTGAGGGCGAAGTGTCTGGCAGGCAGAATCTAGATATACTGCATCTTTTGATAAATATTCAAAGTCTATCATACATTCTCTTCTCCCAGGTCTAGTCCTAGTATTTCTGCTGCTTTGCGTAGAACCTCCAAGTCTTCTTCGGGAGCAACTGCCATTCTCTCCCTAAACAATACTACCGTTTCTGGATAAGTAAAATCTACTACCTCCAGAGAGCGCGCCGTACCAGGTGATTTCCTCAATGCGCCAATTCGCACTAAGTTATCAACATGCTCAGCCACAGCAGAAACAGATGATAATCCCAATCCCGCGCAAATATCACGATAAGATGGCGAAACTCCATGCGACTTAATGAACTCTGCGATATAGTTATAAACTAAAGTCTGTTTTTTCGTTAATTTAATTCCCATAAAAATCCTACAATTCTATTAATATTATACCAAAAAATCATATTTTAGTCCCGCTCATGTTATAATAGATAGATAAATGGCTAGAAAAAATATACAATCTGTTGATGGGATTCCTATGCGTGCTCCTCAAGCTCGCCCAAGGCAAGCCATCGGTGTAGAAGGTGTTACCGCCACTACTACGCGCACCACTACAACCACACATAAGATGTCTGCCTATCACCATCGCAAAGCTGTTCTACGCAAAAAACCTGATAATTCCGTTCCTGTCCATATTGATAAAAATGCTGTTCATGTTAATAGAAAACCTAGCTCCAAGGGCGTGCCAGTTGGCTTGTCTCGTGATAGTATTGCAAAAGAAAAAGCCAGATTGCAATCTAATAAAGATTTCTTGAGCCCTGTTTCTACCCTTGATCTAGACCTATCTTCTAAGGAACTACGTGCAGATTACAGTCTAAAACATCGCAATAATACTCATGAAACTCCTCGCCAAAAAATCGGCCAAAAAAGTAAAGGAAAGAAGAAACATACCGTGAGAAAGATTCTAATCGCTTTTCTGATTCTATTAATAATAGGGGTTGGCGCGTTTATGGTCTGGGGTAATGACATTATCGCCAAGCTTACGGGCGGTAGATCCAATATCTTTACAGTTCTTAGTGCCATCGGCAGCAATGTAGAATTAAAAACTGACAGCAACGGCCGTACTAATATTCTAATCTTTGGCACATCTGGTTATGATATGAGTGGATCAGAAGGTGACGGAGCGCATGATGGTGCCCAGCTAACAGACTCTATTATGTTAGTTTCCGTAGACCAAAAAAATGATGATGTAGCAATGGTAAGCTTACCACGCGACCTCTATGTCGGTCATACTTGCACTGCTACTGGCAAAGTTAACGAAATATATTATTGTGCCAACCTATCCGGCACAGATGAAGAAAGCGGCGCACAGGCTTTGTCCCAGAGCATGAAGGAAATCCTTGGTACAGATATTCAATATTACATCCATTTGGATTGGGCAGCTCTAGTACAAGTAGTGGATAGTATTGGCGGTATTACAGTTACCTTGGATGAAGATATTGAAGATAATTGGACCGGCACCTTTATTAAGGCCGGCGAGCCAGTCAGTCTTAACGGCGAGCGCGCTTTAGGTCTAGCTCGCGCACGTCACGGCACGGAAATGGGTGACTTTACCAGAGGCAATAGCCAGCAGAAAATTCTCGGTGCTATTCAGCAAAAAATTACTTCTTCCGGGCTCGATCTCGGCTCTGCCTTAGGACTAATAGATGCTGTAGGCGATAATGTCCGTATGAACTTCACCTTAGAGGAGCTGAAAACTGCCTTTTCTATCGCCAAAGACGTCCAAGTTGATAGTATGCGCCAAATCCCACTTATTGACTACAAAAATAACATTGTGTATCTAAAAACTGCCGAAATGAATGGCATATCATATGTCGTACCAGTTGCCGGGGCTAGCAAGTATTCTGATATCCATGAATATGTAGCAAAAATGACATCTAACAATCCTGCCGTCCGCGAAGGAGCGAACATTCTAGTACTAAATGGATCTGGCGTAGCTGGTTCTGCTAGTGCGGAGCAATCAGTACTAACTAAAGAAGGCTTTACATCTGTTGATACAGGCGATGCGCCAAATGGAACCTATTTAGAAAAGTATTATGTTTATGACATTAGTGGCAATACGCCAGAAACGGTATCCGCATTATCCTCTCATTATAAGGTGTCTTCCCTACCAGCCACAGAGCTTCCTACTGGCATCAACAGCGCAGGCTATGACATTGTGGTCATCCTAGGAACTGGTGGATAAGCCTAAAGAATCCTTGGTGATACTACTTTGCGGACCATAAGCTTGGGCGAGCGCTCTCGAGCGTGTCCGCAAAGTACGTATCGCCGGATTCTTTAGCATTATTCTATTCAGATTTCTCGATGACTAGCTGTCTTTCCCTGCCCTCTCCTTCGGAGTGGGTGGAGATATCAGAATAATCTTCTGCTAGTTTATGTACCACGCGTCTATCTGCTGGCGACAAATCCAGACGCATTGATTCGCCAGTCTCACGCACCTTCCTAATCCAGCCTTCGGCCTTTTCTGCGATGCGGTCTGCTCTCTGCCTCTTGTAATCTGCTACATCCACATTAACACGGGTAATTTCTGCATTTTTTGCCGCTAGTGCTTGCGATACAATATATTGCAAAGCGCGTAAATTATCCGCATTACGCCCAATCAACAGCGAATTCAGTGAAGTGGATGGCACGGAGAGTTGAATTACCTCATCGTCCATCGTAGAGTCTACCGCCACATTAATGCCGAAGAAGCTTAGCAAATCTTCCAAATACTTGGTTGCAAAGCGCACCGATTCATCTTTATCCATTATTGTTATCTCCTTTTCTTTTTACTATCTTTTGCGGAGATACGTGTGATTTTTGTGCCAGTTTTTTTGTTTTCCACCACTTTAGCTTCTTCAATCTTGCGGAGCTCCTTTAGGACTGCCTTATCTGCGGACTGCTCCATTTCATCCTCAGTTTGCTTGAGCGCATGGCGTTGCTGTAATACCATCACACCACTAGATAATACATAATAGAATACAAGTGCACCTGGCAGATAGAACATGATGAAAAACATCATCACTGGCATCATGAACGACATCTGTCTGGAGGCTAGCTCATTAATCTCAGACTGGTCAGGTTGGTTACCGTCCCCAGCAGCTGCTTCTTTCATTAGCTGACGGAAAGATTTGGATTTCTTGCTCTTACCAGATGGAGATTGTTGCCTGGTGGCGACATACTGCAAAGCTGCCGCGCCTAGCGCGAAGACAAAGATAATAATTGTACTTACTGTCACATTCCCACTCAGCAAATTAGATGGACTGACAGATAAATCAACTACGCCGAATAGTTTTGGCTGGAAATCATAAGTAGCTTCTTCCCCAGCATCTTTTTCCGCAAAATACTCATCTTGCATATTAATAATATCCTGCACTCTACCCTTTGATTTAAGTGGTTCATAGACACAGTTAGAAACATTGGTATAGCCACAAGTGTCAGCTGACGGACGCGGATTTACCATTACGGAAATCGCCATAAAAAGTGCTAGGAAAATCGGTAGCTGTATCATAGTAGTGAGCAAAGTACGGAATGGCTTGATATTATTCCTCTTGTACAAATCCATCATCTGGAGTGATTCCATCTGACGGTTGCCCTTACAATTCTTCTTAATCTGAGTTAGTTCTGGCTGAATCTTGCGCATCAGTTTGGTCTGTTGTAACTGGCGCTTCACTAATGGCCACATCGCCAGCTTCACGATAACAGTAAATACAATAATAGTGAGACCAAAATCGCCAACTAGATTATAAATCACAAAAAGCAAATTTATAATCGGACGAACAATAATAACATCAATCAGCCAAAACATGATATCTTGATTATATCATACTCTGTTCTAAAAGTGAATGAATTGCACCTCTTAGCTCAGTAAAATCCATCCTTATCAAATCTCTATTATATACGACAAAGATATAGTCACGTTTTTTATATTTATCATTCATCTCATAGCGGATAGCTTCATATACTCTTCTACGGATGTGGTTCCTACCGACGGCACTCTTCTCTACTTTCTTTGATACCACCACCGCGAAACGCGTAAAGCCGCGCGAATTAGCATTAAAAACCAGCGACAATTTTGGCGAGCGAATCGTCTTGCCATGGGAATACGTATATCTTACTCCACCACGTGAATGAAACCGATATTTCTTTGATAGCATATTATACTTTATTATACCATCTCACCTATTTTTATTTTTGTAATAATTTGTAATATTTATTGTTCAACAGGTTCTTATGAGTTCCACGCCCGACCAGATGGCCATTATCTATCACTAACAGTTCATCCATTTGGCGCATTACTTCTGGTTTGTGCGTGATGACTAAGACAGTATGGTCTTTTTTTAGCTTTTTTAATATTCCTATCACTTGTTTAGTGGTGCTCGCATCCAAAGTTGAAGTTACCTCGTCAAATAATAATATTTCTGCTTTTGATAATAATGTGCGAGCTAAAGCTAACAATTGCTTTTGCCCAGCAGAGAGGTTCGTTGCATCTGATACTAGAATCGTATCGTATCCTTTGCTGAGTTTCATAATTACATCGTGTATGCCAACCATTTTACACGCCTCTATTTGGTGCTCATGGTTACTATCCACCATATTAAGATTTTCACGGATAGACATATCAAAAACGAAAGGCTTCTGTGTTACAATACTCACGTTGGAAGCATACACTTCCTTAGTATAATCACGAATATTTTTGCCATCGATTAGAATCTTACCACGTGTTGGCTTATATAAACGTAGTAGTAGCCGAAAAATCGTAGATTTGCCAGAACCAGACTTACCAACGATGCCTGTAAGCGAGCCTGGATACAGAACAAAACTCACTTTTCTCATTTGTGGTTTGCGTCCATAGGTGAATGATACATTGCTAAACTGCACCTTTCCGGCAATATCATCCGTATCGTTAGTGCCGAATTTCTGTTTCCGCGGAGATTTGTAGTTTAGTAACTTATACACACGCTCAATTGCTACAGAGCTCTTTGTAATATTGAGAATGATATCCGTTACACCGTCATAACTTTGCTGCATATTATCAAAATATCCAATAATCAAGACTAGTGTCGCGATATTATATTCGCCTTTCAATATCAGACCAGCTGCTATAAAATAGCTAATCACCCTTGCTGAACCCAGCAGAAATGGCGTTAATGATTCACCTAGGTCGCTATGCAATCTCTTGCGGAAGAAGTTTCTTTTCCAATCTTTTTTATTATCTTCCAAAATATCTTTTAAGTTTTCTTCCATATTGAAAGTATGAACTTCTTTATGCCCATCTATCATTTGGCTATACAATCCAGCAATATCATCCTGGTCTTCTCTATGTAGCGCAGTATAATGATCGCGTCGTTTCATATGATAGATAAATACCGCCATAGCACACATCGTTAGTCCAAAAGTAATTCCACCAATTAGCGGATCCACAAATATCATAATTATTACATCGGCAACAATACTGATAAAATTAGTGATCAAATCAAAGAAATAGTCTGGTATACGTTGGTTCATTGTTACATCCTCAAACGCAGTATTAATTATCTCCGCCTGAGAAATATTCTTCGTGAAATCCTGGTTGAATGTCACTACCTTATCTAAGATTTTACGCTGTAGCTCATCATGAATATACATCGCATTGTCAGCATAAGATTTATAGTTCATATGATGAAATAATGTATACAGAAAGGCGCTAACCGCGAAGAAACCCGTATTTACTAGAGCCATTGTATAATCTCCATCCGTCGCAGAGTCTACAATCATTGCTGCCGCACATGGCACTAGCAAATATGCACCCGTCCGCAATCCTGCTGTAATAAATAGATTACGCATTAGATGTTTATCTGTCGCTCCCAAAGAGAAGAACTTTTTTAGTAATTTATAGTAATATCTCATGCCGCTCCTCCCATATTGGATTTGATGGCCTGGAGCGAACGATATAACTTACTTCTCTCTAGCAGTTTCTCGTGCGTGCCCATATCAGAAATCTTGCCATGATCTAACACGATAATTTTATCGGCTAATTTCATTAAATCTGGCTTCTTCGTAATCATGATCACTGTATGTGTATCACGAATATTTTTAATTAATCTTGGCACAAGTTCTGCCGTGTCTGGATCTAGTGAGGTCGTCACATCGTCTAGTAATAATACTTCTGAATTTGTTAGCAACGTGCGTGCAATAGAAATCATCTGTCTTTGCCCACCAGAGATATTAGTCGCATTCTCACGCAAAATCGTATTATACCCCATCGGCAAAGTCTCTATAAAATCATGGATGCCTGTTATTTTGCAAGCTTTGATTTGATGTTTAATATCGTCATCTACAAAGTTCAAATTTTTCCGGATACTCATATTAAATATGAACGGCACTTGATTCGCTACTGCCACATTGGAAGTGTAAATATCTTTAGAAAACTCATTTACATTTATTCCATCTAGCAAGATTTTGCCCTTAGTCGGCTTATTAATGCGTAAGATTAAATCAAATAATTTAGTTTTTCCAGACCCTGGATACCCTACAATCGCAACAAATTCATGTGGTTTTATCTTAAAATTAAGATCTCTCAAAATCTGATGATGATTAAGCGAGAGGGAGACATTCTTAAATTGCAAAGAGCCTTTTAGCTTATCAATATTTACATCACCAAACTCTATCGGCTTTCCTGTACGATAATTCAGAATACCTGCAACACGCCTCACTGAGGCATTGGCTAACCTAATATCTACTGTAGCATCTGTCAAATCCTTTGCCGTATCCCTTAAGGTGCTATGATAAGAAATCATCAGAACGAAAATATCAATCGTCAAAAGTCCATTCATCATTAAAATAATCATTAATATCGTAATGATTACCCGAAATGTATAAAATTCATACTTAACATCATTATCTCTTTTGGAAACATATTTTCGCTGAATCATATATGATTTGTCATATCGATTCTGGATTCTATCTAGATGACCATGCAATTTTGGCAGCATATTAAATGTCTTTACTTCTTGTAATCCCGTCATTACTTGACCGAGAAAATTACTGTATTTATCGTTTTCAGTCTGAGTCTTCCACCAATAATGATTAAATCTTCGGTCGTTTTTCTCCCTAATCCTCACAAACCAAATTACAGAAATACACATTAATATCGTCACAGGCCAGCAATAAATCGCAGAAATCGTTACAATAGCCGCAATCTGGAAAAACGTCGCAATATATTCAGAAATTTCATCATTCAGCTCGCCAATGGCGATGAGATCTGTATTAATTGTGTTCATTAGCTGTCCCTTGCTAATCTTGCGCGTAAAGTCACTATCTACGAGGAGTAGCTTATTAAATACTTTTGTCTGCATCGCACAGTAACTATAACTAACATTACGGCTATATGCTCGGAAGTTAATATAAAGACTAAGCCGATACGTTAAGTATGTTGCAGCAAAAATCCCAATATAAAGATACGCCTCATCCACATTCTGTTCCGTCAATGCCTTAATGATGAGCGCCGCAACAAAAGGCATAAAAATATCTGCCGCTTTATAAAGAAATGCCGTAATCAGATTAAAAGCAAAAAGCAACGGATTAAGCTCCGCAATCGCAAAGTATTCGCGGATAAAGTGATGCTGCTCTTTAAACATTAGCTTTATTATAACAGAATAGCCATAAAAAATCACCCTTTACGGGGTGATTTATTCTTTAAGCGGTTAGCCTTGCGCGCCCCTTGATGCGACGACGCTTGAGGACTTTTTGACCATTCTTAGTGGCATTCCTCTTCATAAAACCATGTTCAACTTTACGCTGGCGCTTGTGTGGCTGATAAGTACGTTTTGGCATAACAATTCTTCCCTATTATTTCTTATTACTTTAATTTTTCTAAAACTTTGTTATAGTATAGCACTTTTTTACACAAAAGCCAAGGAGTTTTCCACAAATTCATAAGGTTTCCGAGCCTTCCTGTGGAAAAGCATCTCTCTGTTACGGTAAAAAATATTATAAAACATCCATTTTTCTTATAAAAAGTTGTGGAAAAGTCCATTTTTTCCTGTATAATATACCTTAATAAGTCATATTAATTAATTTAGGTTATAGGTTAGGAGGTAGCCGATTATGTTTGATGTGTGGAAAAATGTTCTAGCAGAAATAGAGCAGGTTCTTCCACAGTCTACTTTTAATACTTGGTTCCCAGATGTTAATATTACCTCTATCTCTAATGGTGTAGTAACTATAGAAGTGCCAAATATATTTAAACAACGCCAAATCCAGAAAAAATATGACAATATCATAAAAGATGCTCTTATTCATAACTCAGTTGAGTTTTCCGATGTAAAATATATTATTTCCTCTCGCACCACTGTAAAGCCACATTCTCGCGAAGTTTCTATGGAGACTATCAAGAAAAAAACTCTGGAAAGATTATCAAATAGTACTACTAGTGGTAATAATCACACTTATGATTCTGGGTTAAATCCTAACTATACTATGAGTAATTTCGTTGTGGCATCCAATAATGACCTTGCAGTTTCCGTGGCTTGGGCTATTATTAAAGAACCTGGTACTAAATACAATCCTTTCTTTGTTTATGGCGGTCCCGGCTTAGGTAAGACTCACTTGGTCCAGGCGATTGGAAATGAGTTACTTCATAATAATCCTAAACTCAAGGTGTTATACACACCGATGAATCATTTCTACTCAGAGTTCATCAATTCTATCAAGAACCGCAATAAAAGTAAGAACTATGATAGTGAGGATTTTATTAAAAAATATCACAAAGTTGACGTTTTGATTATTGATGATTTCCAAATGATTATCGGAAAAGATGCTAGCCAGACTCAATTCTTTAATATCTTTAACGATTTATACCAGCAAGGTCGCCAGGTAATTATCACTTGTGATAGGATGCCATCACAGTTGAAAGAGTTGGATGCTAGGCTCACTTCGCGTCTCTCTTGGGCTGGAGCTTATGATATCCAGATGCCTAATTTTGAAGATAAGTGCGCTATCCTCCGTGCTAAGGCTGATTATGAGAATATAGAAATAGAAGATGAGGCTATAGAATATATCGCCAATAATATTAAGACAAATATTCGCGATTTGGAAGGAGAGTTTCGTAAAATATTAGCCTATGCGGATTTTAAGAAAACCACACCTCTTGGCGTAATTAATGGTGGATTTATTAATACACCTAGTAATGCTAATAATTCCCTACTTAGTCCAAAGAAAATCGTGAATCAAGTAGCTCAATTCTATGAATTATCAGTAGATGAAATGTGTGGAAAGAGTAGAGTCTCCCATATTAAGAATGCTCGTCAAGTTGCTATGTATTTGTTGTCAGAGGAGTTAAGTCTAAGCACTACAAAGATAGCTTTAGAAGTTGGTGTAAAAGATCATACCACTGTAATGCATGGTGTCAAAAAAATCAGAAATGATCTCAAGATAAACTTTGTCTTACGTGATCAAGTTAGTGCTATTCGGGAGAAATTATATGAATAATATGTGGAAAAATCTGCGTAAAACTTTGCGAGAAACTATGTGGAATTGCCGTGCAGAATATTCCACATTTTTGACTAATACTGCAATTAGTGTTGTGAATATGTGTATAATGTTCGGTTTCCACAAAATAATTCGCGAGTTTTACTATACATTTTCCACCGAATCTTTGTTCGGTTTATATCTGTTTGGAGTTACTTTTTACACAGTTTCCACATACCTTATTACTACTATTATTAAATATTTAATAAATACTATTTATAATAATATATAGGAGGAAAAATATGGAGTTGGAAGTATCACAAGAAAAATTAGCAAAGGCACTCAATTTAGTTAGTAGAGTGGCAGTAGGAGCCAAATCTACTTTACCAATCCTAACTAATGTTTTAATTAAAGCTAACAAAGGTAAAGTATCTCTCACCACTACTAATCTAGATATGGCAATTATAGATTATATCCCAGTAATTAGTGCAGAAGATGGTGCTATTACAGTCCCAGCCAGATTACTAGCAGAATTCGCTCAAAATCTACCCCATAAAGAAAAGATTAAGATAAAATCAGATAATAATAAGGTAAAAATTACAGCTGGTAAGTATTCATCCGTCATTAATGGTATAGCACCAGATGATTTTCCAGAATTACCAGAGATTGATGAAGAGAAATCTGTTACCTATAAAATGCCAGTAGATGAGTTTAAAGCGGGGTTGGAGCAGATTGTGATTGCGGCTAGTGGTGATACAACGCGTCCAGCACTTACAGGTGTATATTTTAATACTGATGACGGTAACCTCTATATTGCAGCGACAGATGGCTACCGCTTAGCAGAGAAGCTATTCATAAAAGGAGTGGAGAGTGAAGTGAAAGCTATCGTGCCAAAGGCTACACTTCAGGAAGTTCTACGTTCTATATCTGATGATGTAGAGGAAGTGGAGTGTATCTTTGATGATTCACAAGTGCGTTTCCGGATGGGTGAGGTAGAAATTATTTCTAAACTTATAGACGGCACATTTCCGGATTATCGTAGGTTAATTCCAGATGATAATAATGTAAAGCTGGTGTTAGATCGTGAGGAATTAATTAGGATTGTGAAAATGGCTGGCTTATTCGCTAGAGAATCTAATCGCGTTATAGTCTGTGAATCATCCAAGGATAATGGGGTTTTATATGTTTATTCTATTTCTAATGAAGTTGGTGAGAATAAGTCAGAAATCAATACAGAGGTAAAATTAGATGGTAAGGTTAAGGTGGACTCACGTTATCTACTAGAGGCTCTTTCTGTTTGCGATGAAGATAAAGTGAAGTTTGAATTTGGTGATAATGGTGTGCCGCCAATCTTAATTATGAATGCAAAAAATAAAGATTATCGTCATATTGTGATGCCACTCAATATCTAAGATGAATAATAATGTAATTATAAAGAAAGTAAGTTTAAGAAACTTCCGTAGTCACGAGAGTTATCAGTTAGATTGTAATAAAGAGACCACACTAATATTGGGCGAAAATGGTTGTGGAAAAACCTCAGTATTAGAGGCAATCTATATTGCATTATATGGGAAAAGTTTTCGGGCAACCGACAGGGATATTCTTAAGCGAGAGATGGATTTTTACCGTATAGAGTTGGATTATATAAATGGCGGAAAAACAGTGGTAACTTATGATGGTGATAGCGGAAAAAAGATGTTTCTCATCCAAGATAAAAAATCTGCTAGATTACCAAAGAAGCATCGCTATCCCGTGATATTATTTCTACCAGAAGATTTACATTTAATTGCTACTTCTCCTACTAAAAGGCGTGATTATTGTGATCGAGTGATTAGTCAATTAAATGAAAAATATAGTAATGCTCTTTCTCGATATAATAAAGCTCTGAAGCAGCGTAATGAACTATTAAAGCAGGAAAATATTACTCAAGATATGTTGTTTTCTTGGGATATAATGTTGGCGAAGTATGGTGTGGAAATTAGGAAATGTAGGGCGGATCTGGTGGATAACATTAATCAAGAAATCACAAAGACATATCATTCTATAGCAAAGAATAATGATAAGATAAATTTGAAATACCAGAGCAATACTGGTAGTGTAGAAGAAAGTGAATATCTACGACTTCTGGCGATGGATGCGGATAGGGATATTTATACTGGACATACTAATTTTGGTATACATAAGGATGATTATGAGTTTATTTTTAATGGGAATAGTGCAAATGGTAGCGCTTCACGTGGGGAGGTGAGAAGTATTATCTTAGCACTGAAATTTATAGAGGCGAGGAATATTTATCAGGTACTTGGAAAAAAGCCAGTGGTGTTGCTAGATGATGTATTTTCCGAGCTAGATAAGACTAGGCAGAAGAGTTTGGTAGATAATTTCAAAGACCACCAAGTGATTTTGACTAGTGTGGAAGGGGTGGACTAATTATCTGTAACCTTGTCTGGATTACAATAAGTATTGAAAGTAAATAATTCTGGATCAACTCCAAGTAAATTAATCCATGATTTAACTTTTTCAATTGATTGATATGTACCAGCTGGATCGCATTTATCAATGCGTAAGTTTAGCTCCGATTCGGAATTACCACTAGTTATAGTAATGTAGTTTTCTGGATCTAGCTGTAATGAGTATGGTATTTGGGTTGCAATATACCAATATACATCATCATTTTCTGGATTATAAGTAAATTCGTCTTTGCAATGGAAATCTTTATATATAATTTGTGACTCATCATAAATACAGGAGACTACTACGGGGTTACTAGTGCTGAAAAAGTTTTTATTTTTATTATATTCATATTGGACAAAGTAAGATTGCTGTAATTTTTCCAAGTCAACTATAAAAGATGTGTAAGTAGTTCCCTCCTCATCTTCCGTAGTTGCAAATGTGTTTCCTCTAACCATAGCGCCATCAGATGGAGGATTATCAATATTGTTAGTTTTAATTAAATTATAAAGCGATGTATAAATATTTTCTTTGATATCTGATGGGATGCTTTTATCAAAAGATGACAAATTATTAATTTGTGTAGATGGAGTTTTATTAATTATAAAAATAAATATGACTACGACTATACATAATGTAACAGCTAATAATATAGCAGGTATAGTAACTTTTGATTTTAGTAATGATTGAATTTTCTCTTTCATAATTAACATCCTGGTGGGTAAGCGTAGGTATAACTACTTGATTTATATTGCGATAATGATTTTGCGTGAATACCGGTCCAAGAAAATGGCTTCGAACAACCAGCCTCTGCGATATAGATAGTATTTCCAGATATTGCAACTACCACCCCGGTATGTCCACATTTAACAGTGCCACACATGGTGGATCCAGAATGGGTGCTGAATACAGCTCCAGGTTTCGGGGTGTGTCCACCATTCTGCCATCCACGAGAAATGAGATTACCAACTACCTGGCTACCATTACCAATTGATGCCATTGTAACGCCAGTTTTCTCTTTGATGTAGAATTTCACAAAGGCAGAACAGTTTTCCAAATCACTTGTACAACTCTGTGTGGCACTAATGCCATATGTATTCTTTAGCATAGGATTCTGGTTGACCCATCGCGGGGAGAAGCTACGGTATTTGCTCATGAGTGCTTGTCCTTGACTATAAGTAAGGCAGCCTTTTTCACATTCTTCACCTTCACAAGGAGATTCTGGCTCTGGTTCTGGCTCTGGCTCAGTAGGGTCTATCTCAGGATCTGGGACTTCTTCCTCTTCTGGGCATTCTGCAGTTTTTCGTCTCTGCACTGGTGGATTTGGATCAGTTCCCTCTTCATCGGCAGGATTTCCACCGATAGGCTCACCGTTCCCGCCAGCATATCTATCATATGTGACGGAAGAGGTTGGTTTATTGGTCGACTGAGCCCACTTTTGGATTCCGCAGATCAAACCTGAAACATTATTTACATATGTAGGCGATTGAGCATATTTGTTTGGTTCAGTCTGCAAAAAAGCTATATAGGCATATGGATTGTTTGGATATTTACCTTTTGCTTCACGCACTCTAATAATATGATCGACATAATATTGGAATGCCTCTTGGTAGCTCTTAAATGTGGCATGGTTACGAGAATCGCAAGCTGGCGGATATGATTTAAAGCTTTTTAATCCAAGAGGATTAAATGGACAAGCTTCGTGTCTGCCACCGCTTGATTCTTGGATGATTTGAGCTAGTAATGCTTCCCAAGGGAGGCCATTGCTTTTCGCGACGTCGTATACTGCTGAAAAGAATCTTTCAAGAGCTCCATTACTACCAGCATAGGAACCTACGCCGCTACAATGACCATCCCAGACATCGTCGCCTGGTTCTGGATCCGGCTGGTCTGGCTCCTGATCTTCTGCTGGGTCATATGGGTCATCTTCGCCAAAGTCTTCGCACTGGTCGCCTCTTCTCACTTTCTCATACGGATTCCAAAATAAAAATCGATTATTCTTGAAAATTGTTTCCCACTTATTCCCTAGGTTATATGCAGAAACTCTCTGACTATTACTAAAAATCATCAAAAAAGCCACTAGAAAAAGACCAGCAATCTTCAGGACAGATGTCTTTCTATAACCCATATGGTTATATTATACCAGAAAAATTATTCCAGCGGTATAATCGGCAAATATTCGTACAGGATTTCATATTCGTCCGGATTAAACCCAGCTTCGCGGATTTTACTTTTGGCGTTTTCCAGATTATCACCGGTAGTATCGGTAATCTTCAGGCAGAAATCTTGATCGCATTCAGGGAAACTACCGCCATCTATACGGTATTCAGTGTAATTATAATTCTCATCATAGTTAGCATAGATAATCGGCAAGCTAGAAATAATAGGATGTTTCTCGGTATACTCATCAGCTTTTTTCTCTGCTAGGTAATCCCCAATCGTATTTAGTAATAGTGCATCACTTTCGTGCGTATTATACCAGGACATACTACCATCAGATTGAACTAAATAAGCATAAATCTTCGTGACATTAGCGCCACTATTATTGATAGATAAATCTTGCGAAGTGAAGCCGTCTTTTTCTATATGAACTTTCAATTCACCAGTTGGTAAGCGATATGTACCGTTCTGATACTTTTTGCCGTCAATAGTGACAGTTGCAGATTCTGGCGCTACGCATATTTCTACTTCACCAGTAGACTTCATATTCAGTGCGGTGATAACTAGAATAATGGTCGCAAAGACCAGGAGGCTTAGGATGGTAAATGTGATTGGATGTGATTTAATGTAACTCTTTATCATTTCCTCACTCCTCTTATTGCCTTAACCTAAAGATTCTGTATCCCGAATCATTATAATATCCTCTGGCGTGGTCGGCAGTGCGGTCTCCGTGAGAGGCGGAAGCTATTCTGCCAGCGCCACTTTGGTCTACGGTATAGATTTCTACGTGGCCGACCTTAATTCTGATGTCGCCACCTTGCAAGTTGGATTGATTGCCGATATTTGGTACTTCTACGTATTTCTCTGGATGAGAAGCAAAATAATTTAGCATAGTTCCAGTACCGCAACAAGGTACATTTGGATCGGCGCCGGAATAGCGCAATACTGCAGCCACGAAAGCATCACAGCTGGCGCCCATCTGGACATATTTTTCCCCATAATTACTCAAGCCGGTTGCGGCGAGAGCTTGGCGATAGGCGCTGTTTGGGTCATTGAGTGAATGAGAGCGGTCAGCCCATGATAGTGCCAGGGCCATAGAATTGACATCGCCATTCCCTGCCGTGCCATTGTCGCAAATATTAGCTACTCCAGCATAACTAGTGCTGGAGCTGGCTACGGCGGAAGATGCCTCCCAGCCTTTTTCTGTGGAGCGGTTTTGAATTGCTTTGATAATGCTGCTTACCTTTGATACGTAATTCGGGTCTGTGGCATAGCCAGCAGCTTTGACGGCTTGAATATAACCATATGGGTCTCCAGCGTAATTAAATGCTCCGTGGTTGCGATAGCGAGGATTATTATTGATAAATTCGTAATATCCACGCCACCCTTCTGCGGCAGAGCCGTAAGATTTGGCAGCACCTGGGTTACTATCTACTGCGCCAATACCAAAGAAATTATTGCGATTTCTGGCAAAATTGCTAGTGCCAGAGGCCGACTCTAGGATGCCCTGTGCGACAACTGCTTCCCATGGGATGCCATATTGTGCACCAAGTTGGGCGGCGATATCATGATATTGGTCTACGAATGCTGATTGCAAACCAGATAACCCTGCCGTTGCCACACCATCATAACTGCCGACGCCTTCATAACAATTGTCGGCGTAACTGCTAGCAGCATTATAATAGTAGATTCCGTTTTTATCTAAAAAATCTAGTAACTTCTCTTTTAGGGTGCTACGCGGCTTGGCGAAAGTATTGGTAGAAAAAACCACACCGCTGAAGCCGGAGGCTGCAATAGCACCAGCTATCAGCAAGCTAATTATGCGTTGGTGCTTCATGCGGTTACTCCTTGAGCTTGATATGCGTACTGAATCTCTCTCGGTAAAATCGCAATGGCTTCAGCCTTAGCAGAGCTATTTATGTTGTCACTTAGCTTGCTTGCTAAAATTGTAAATTGGTTGGATGGGTTGTCGTCCAAGAAGCTATATCGTGCGGATGGATTGTAATTCGCGATTTTTTGGAGATAATCCACGGCAGCAATCACATCCTCTGCCTCATTCTTTGTCATGCCAGAAATACGGGCAAGGTAGCCAGAGCGGGAGTTATCTAATGGATGTTCCTCATCATATTTCTTGGCAAAAGTAGTGACTGGGTCATCTTCATCGCCATAAACGCCTAGATTATTTTTTACGCGGGCAGAAATTACGTAGAGCTGATGCCATTTTTCCATTTCTTCCCAGGCTGGATTGTCTGGGCTGTTTATAAACCGCGAACCATCGGCGACCGACTTACAATAGTCATCCCCCATCAAGGATTTAACCATATCTACAATGTTGGAAAGAATTGGTATGTGACGACTGTCATTCTTGCAGGCATTGGCGATATTGGCATCGTAAATACCAGGCATGGAATATCGTTTCATCCAATAAGCAATGAAATGTGCTAATGGAGAACCATCTTTAATTATCTCTTTGTCGCCATCTTTTTCTACGCTTAGCTCTATCACGCTACGATATTCTTCATTATCCTCTGGCGTATTAATTACGGATAGGTCATGCGTAGTAATCATCGTGCAATAAATATTGCCAGTTGCGCCAACTTCTGAGACTTTATCACAGTAATGCCCGAAGTTGGTCATCAGAGAAGTATTTTCTCCATCGGCATAAGTTGGGTGTAGCATGGCAATAGAGTTGTTAGTGATAGAGGCCAGTGTCCCTGCAGATGAGATTAAACTACTGGACGAAGTAGCTAGCGGTAAAATAGAACTGACAATGCTACCAAGGAAAGTATTACGGTTGTTCGCATCAAATGGGCTATGAGTGGCGCGATCAATTTCTGCCTCTTGTGCCAAGATGATATTGGTAGCATGGTTGTAAGCCAACACTTGATCTTTCCTTGCCCCAGTAGCGCCAGAGTTTTGCTGCGCGGAAAGCATATTAATATTGGATGCCCCTTCCGTAAAGTACTCTCCGCCAGCGATACCGACTGCCTCTGGGAACGGATTGCGGAATATAACTTGTGCTACAGTCGGGATTAGGAGTGACAATACAGTACTGGCGACTACTTTTACGCCTAGCTCCAGAGGAACATCTAGCAAGATACCAATGGTAGCTTTTACCAACGGCCCGCCTGCTACGGCGAGCGCAGAAAGGCTAATTAGGGTATGAGTGGCGCGTTCTACATTACAAAGTGCCGTGGAAAGCCCAGAATTAGCTACGCTAATATTGGTGGATTCGTAGGAACGTTCCAAGGAGAATTTTTTCGCATTGCTACGGTTTGCAGTTAAACCACCCAGGATGACACGCATACCCTCTGCTTCTAGAGGAGAACCGACGACAGTGGTTTTTTCTCCGGTTGTGGCATCATAGACGGTGGACGGTTCAGACTTGGTGAACCAATTTAGGACAGAATGCACTGCAGAATTATCTCCTTCGCCCTGCCTAGATTTGCTCAGGCTTTCCATTTTTGTCATATAGTCATGCGCAGAGGTATAGCGCTCATTAGATGCAACTGCAGTTGCAACCATGTTGCCAATTTCTAGAGCGGCACAACCTGGTGTCCTGGCAGCAACTTTGTCTCCGATGGCATCCATGTAGGCTTTTGCCCTAGCCTCTGATTCCGCATCGCCGCCACCAGCAGAAGAGACGTCTTCACCAGTGGCTTCATAATCTATGTATTTATTTCCCTTGTCATCCTCTTTTTCTACCTCCTCAGCAGTATTAACGGCCATACTAGAACCGCCACCAAAATAGCCAGTCATCAGGCCATCATAACTACTATCATCAGCTTCTTGGTTGCCAGTAACAGAGTAATTATGGAAAACATCTCTAGACATACCGAGTTTGGTGTAAAAACTATCGGCTACGTCATCAAAGAACATGGCGATGCGACCCCTGCGTGCATAGGTCAGCGCTTCGCGGAAGTGAACATTGCCGTTATAGACGGTGTCAAAATTTCCAGCATTAATAGTGATACCATCATATACTAGCGTATTGCCATGAACTTCTATATCCTCATTCTCTAGGCGCTCGCGCAGGTAATCATTCATTGGGATTTGACCGGCCAAGATTTCTTTAAAGATTTCGTTACTACGCATAGTATAGGCAGTGTAATCTGTGCTAGTGGCCTCCGTAAATAATGCTTCCAAATGTGCGCCGAGAAATGATGATGAGCCAAAAATCAAGAACATCCCACCTGCCAAAATTAAGACAATGACTAGGAGTGGTGTAGCTTTCAACAATCCAGCACGAAGTAATTTTTTGCCCAAGCCACCCTTACCGAGTCTGTTGCTTTTGCTGATTTCCCCCCGATTGGATCTACCTTTGCCAGTATAAAGAGAGTGAGATGGGGGCTGGTTTTCTAGGAGGGAGGCGGTATTTCCTAAGGCATTTTTCCGATTGGCAGCATTTTCTAGCGAGCGCAAAGAATTCCTAGCAGAAACATTTGGGTCTGCAGGATTGTCTGGTTGTTTGACCCCTGGAAGATTTGGGCGAATATCACCCTTTCCAAAGTAGCTCTTCTGACCAGCCATAACAGCTTAATTATAACATATTCTGCACAAAAATACCAGATTTATGCTATTGGCCTTGTTGGTCTTGTTGCTGTACTGGATTGGTCGTAATCAGACTTTCCTCTGTCTCTGAGGCAATCACTTGAATGTGGACGTGATTTTGTCCAGCGAAGAAGAGACCTTGTCCCACTGGGAAGTTGGATAAACGCTTCTTTTCCTCGCTTGTTAGCTTAAACACATCTGACAATACATCCACAGCGGAGCTAGATTGCTTTAGTAAAATTTGCATGGATGAGTTTGCTACAATTGCACGGCCCATCTTGGATGACATAAAGTCTTCCACGTCCTGCGTAATAGTGGTCAGACCTAGATAGTACTTACGAGCACGCTTCGCTAGAGAGAATAAGAAATTAGCGGAATCATCGTATTTCATGAGCTGCCAAGCCTCATCTACGATCAGCAAGCGGCGCTTTTGTTGTGCGCGTACCACATTCCAGATATGAGAAAGCACGATGTACATCGCTACTGGACGAAGCTCATCTTCTAGGTCGCGAATATTGAATACGACCATCTGGTTATTAATATCAATGTTAGACTGTTGTGAGAAGATACCGGCAAAAGTACCAGTGGTGTACTTACGTAAGCGCTGAGCGAGATTTGGTCCAGTGCCACCCATGTGTAGTAAGGTATCATAAAGATTGGCAATTGTCGGTGGTGTGGATTGATGCGTTAAGGCATCGGAGGTGATACCAGCACGAGCATAAGTATCTATCAAAGCTTGGTCTAGATCGGCTTCTTCATTAGGGGTGAGGGCTGGGGCAGCTGGAGCACCGGCAGAAGCCTGTTGTGCACCACCTAGCATTAGACGGAATAGCCCGTGTAAAGTCACAAGGTTGGCACGAAGTGCGTCATTAGCATCCTCTGCGTCAATCACCTTTGGCAAGTCAAATGGATTAATGCGCACGTCAGAATTGAGACTGAGGCGAATATATGAGCCACCTACCGCATCGCAGAGGCGCTGATACTCATTTTCTGGGTCGATAATCAGGACTTCTGCGCCTACCATCATGGAACGGAGCGCTTCCAACTTAACGGTGAATGATTTACCAGCACCAGACTTCGCGAAGACTACCATATTGGCGTTTTCCAGAGAGAATCTATCAAAGATCACCAGACCATTATTGTGCATATTGATGCCATATAGAATACCTTTTTCTTGAGTGAGGTCGGCTGAGGTGAATGGGAAAGAAGTGGAGATAGCGCCAGTGTCCATATTGCGGCGAATGAGTAGCTGATCTGTACACTGTGGCATCACGGAGTTCATACCCTGCTCTTGTTGGGACGATGCTACTTTAGAGAATACCATTTGCTGACCAAACAGAGTCTCTATTTTTCTTTGCACAAAACCAAGTTCTTCTAGGGAGTCTGCCCAGAGTGTAACATATAGTCCGAAGCGGAAGAATTTTTCTGCGCCGACCTGGAGCTGGTCGCGTAACTCCTCAGCATCACCGATGGCAGCTTCTAGCTCTGGATCACGAACTTTACCCTTCTCTGTATTAACGTTGATGGACGCTTCTAGCTGAGTCACCTTTTTCTGGAGGTTTTTCATCACGATGGTGGTATCTACTGGATAAATATACATGGATACATCTAGTACCTCGTCAATATTAATGAGTGGAGATAACCAACCAGTGTAGAGGGAGCGAGGATAACCATAGACATAGAGCGTGCGGCCATATTTGGTGCCTAAGCGGAAATAATCAGAATGAATCTCGATAGAAGATGGGGAGATGAGGTCGCGCAAGGTAGTGATACCTTGCTCAAAAGCTTTCTGGATTTCCGCCTCTTCCATCGCTTGCGCTTGTGCAGCGATTTGTGCAGCCGAAAGCTCTTGTTTCTGTTTCTTCTTTTTACCCATTATTCTTCTCTCCTTTCTTTACGTAAGTTGAAGCAAGTTTCGTGAAATCTACCAATGGCTCGCGTACTGCAGTATCAGGGTTGTTGAAGTTATAATACAGAGCGCCAAGCTCACGCGTGTTCAGGCGGACGGAATGAATGCCAATCTGGAATAAGCCAGAAATGACGGATTCTACACGGTTATTTATCTCTGTGATGGCCTTATCGTAAGTGCCGCGGTCAATCTTTGTTACATCGGCTTGTTTCTTCTGTGAGACCCCAGAGAAGAAATTACGAGTCTGAGTGAGGACTTTCTCTGCTTCTTCGGAAATATAATAAGGAATCACGATGAAGAACGATTTATCCATAATATTTGCTTCTTGAGAGAGAATGTCGATGAAGTTGATATAGTCATCCATCAGTACGCCCAGGAGCATGTTATCATTATTTTTGCGGATTTCTGTCAGACGCTCTAGATATGGACCGATATCTACCCTTTGAGAGCGGATTAGGATTTGAGTGGTAAAATGCAGAGAGTTTAGGAAGTTCTGGTAGGAATATTCTACTGCCTCCCTTTCTGTTTCCGACATCAAATCGAAGTTGATAGATTGGCAAGCAACCACTGCACGGAATGAGCCATCTTTCATAATGACGAGACCGTCACGCAACTCAGAGATGAGGAGAGTGGATTGAGTAGAGAGTGGGTCATCTGGTGTAGCATGTGCAGTAGCGGCGCTAGGTTTAGCGTTCATTGGATTGGATAGTAGCCCTGGGCCACGGCCAGAACTAACGGTTGCTGGCTGCGGGGTTGGTTGGGTGGCTGGCTGAGCAGCTGGTTTTGGGGTCGGCTCGGCTGGGGC
This sequence comes from Candidatus Saccharimonadota bacterium, assembly GCA_017512045.1. GTDB lineage: Bacteria > Patescibacteriota > Saccharimonadia > Saccharimonadales > Saccharimonadaceae > Nanosyncoccus. The sequence continues at coordinate 23,112 of JAFWHE010000012.1, read as the reverse complement.
GGGAGCGCTTGGTGCAGGGGACTGAGGAGGTTGTCCCATAGTATATGGGTTGTATGCTTGTTGAATTGGTTGTCCTTGTTGTGGGTTCATATTCTCTCCTTATCTCCTTAATGCAGGGCAATATATGCCTCATTAGCGCTTTGTTTTTCTATGCGTGCTGCTTCCTTAGAAATGGTTTCTACGGAAAAATCTTTGTTATTAGCTAAGGCTTTGAGTTTTGCCTGAATAGTTGGGTCATTCATATCCACTTGTGGTGCCGGCTGTGGTTGCATTACTGGTTGCGCTTGCATTGGCACAGCCCCCATTGTTGGCCCTGTTGGCATGGTTATTTGTGGATATGTCTGTGTAGCCTGCTGAGTATTGGTCGGTTGTGGTGCCATTACGGCAGGATTAGCCACTTGCGCACTAGAAAGCTGTGTACCAAGTGGCTTGATGGTTCTCTGACTATCCAGATTAGAAAAGCCAGCACCTTCTGTGGCGGCTTCTGAGCGTTTGATAGCTTCTTTCATTTGATTAACTAGCTCTTGATGGTGTGAATCTTGTTGTTTGGCGAGCATCTGGTTGATGACTGGCGATGATTTTACATCCAAAATGTCCGGAGCGGTATTGGCTTCGGCTAAGAATTTCGCACGCATCGGGGCATTATTAACATCACCTCTAACAGCGTAACCTTCTGTGTCTATTACATTAGCTAAGAAAGAAAGGCGATTGCCGGCTTCTTCCTGAGAAAGGTCACGCGTATGTGGCTCTTCCACTTTCTTTGGCACGGTAATTTCTATGGTAGATTCCCTCTGGCCAGGATTCCAGAAACGCTTATTCGGCCTCAGGTGATAGGATACTACTGCAGCCAGATAGGTTTCCATTGGCTGATCTCTCTTGAGCGGTAAAGCTAATACCGCAAAAAAACCAATGAACGGTAAAGCTAATAGCGCTAGCAATGGGAAAATTTGGAACAAAGCAAAAGCAACCCCAATAAAACCACCCGTAATCATCAGATAGACGAACTGGCGGAAAGTAAACGGACCTAGAAGTTTATCATCGGCTTCAACGTCCTGCGGGACCTTATATTGCGCCATGATACTATTTTAGCATAAAGATTATGTTTGTGCCAGGAAAAACCTGTGTAAAATCTAGTCTTGGATAAAGCTTAAAATCATGTCATTGATTTCGCGAGCATGATCTTCTATACTCAAGTATGCTTCATCTTTGTGGAAGGTAATGTATTCTTCAAAAGCATCGATTACCTCGGCGAAACGTGGGTCATCCGCCATTTGTGCATCCAAGTATTGCCTGACCGCATCAAAGAAGAATATATCAGAGTTGGAGTTCTCTGCGGCTATCATGTCAATTGCCATGATATGGTCGCTAGCGGCCTTTGTTGGATGAGGACTATCGTTGTCTTCAAAATATTCATCGTCATTGCGATTATAAGTGGACCATGGCGCATTACGCTCTTCCCTCTCAAAGTCACGGTCTGCTTGGCGATCTTCTTCCGTCAGCTCATATGGTGGATTTTCTCCATCGGTGTATTCATGTGATACATTATCTACTGCGCCATTCTTCTTTCTGTTGGCTTGCTGGCGATCAGAAGTGGTGTTGAACGGATTATTTGGATCGTCCATACCACTATTGGCGCGTTGCTGAGAGTTATACATTCTCTCGCGCAAGCCAGCAGACGGCTTATTAAAGCTATTCGGACGGATGCGACGTGCTACATCACGTGCCAAGCTAATGGTATCGTTACGTTGTTCAGCAAATGGATCGTTCAGCATTGGATATTTCTTTAGCCATTTCTTATCATTCCATGATTCCATAGCATCCAACAATTTGGCCCAGTTTTCTTGGGCGCCTGGTTTCTGGTTATCCATAATACCGTTAGTCATACGAGACATCATAGAGGCAAATTTCGGTGCAGCTGGTAGAAGGTATTTCTTGATAACGGTATTTTTCAGTTCATCCAGCGTAGCTTGATCGTGAGGCACGGTTGTCTCTGTGACTTCACCGGTCACTGGATTTACATTATAACGTGTGCCTTTCATTAACTTACCATTAACATTTCTGAAACTTTTCAGAGATTCATAGTCAAACAGCATCCAGTCCCAGTTTTCTGGATTCATCAGCATTTGTAATTGGTTCAGCTCGGCGGCATCCTGGGTATTAAAGCCACTTGGCTTAGCAGTCTTAGTTAGATTATCTAGACGGGCGATGTTAAGGTGGACCATATCCTTGATGAAGCGTTTCTGTACAGATTCAGCATACATCGGTCCAGCAAAGGCAGCCTTTTCTTTAAAGTTGGCAGAAAGAGTGGCGCGACCTAATGTGGTACTAAGTTGTGCTAGCCCCACACCTTGCAAGCCATATTTGGCATAATCACCCTCATTGATGCCAGAGAGGATACCGTATAAACTGTTAACGGGGTCATTGATAGTCATATCCCAGTTAGACAGAATCTCTTTCATGGCAGCACCATCATTCTTATAAATACGTCCGACGAACTTCCCTTCCATATCTACGGCATCATAATAATACTGACGTTTGCCATTGCTGTCTTCATCATATTTATCGTAGGCAATTGGCTCTAGCCACTCTGGATGATACTTGAGGAACTCGCCCGGAGCGCGCTCTTTTACTCTATGGTGATTGCCTGCTGAATCATCCCATTCATAGTAGTAGTCACTACCGTCTTTATTTGCTGCAAAACCATCATCATTCACATAATAGCCAGCCAACATATGGCGGGCATCACTCTTGCCATAAGTATATTTGGCGAATGCGTAATGATTGTATGCTTTGCGCTTTGCTTCATTGGCGGAAGATTTACTAATAACTTCACCCAACACGGTGGTTTCGCCACCCTTGCCAAGTGCACCAGCTGCACCAACGACGTAATGCTCGTAGTTGTAAGCAGCCTTCTTTTGCGCAGCAGTTCTCTTGTTTGGCGCGATATTGTCAATAGCTGGATTGTATGCCGCACGGTATTTGTTATATTCACCCATAATCCAGTCTTGGTCGGCAAAGGCATCGTTTTCTTCTGCTAACATGGTGCGGTAGAACTCTTTATAGTTTTCACCAGCAGTCTTCGCCAGGTTCTTGTCTAAAGCACTGGTATAATAATCGCCATATTGATCTAATAAGTGAGCAGTATCTTTAGTGGCGTATTGCGCGGCCAGATTAGTATTCATCGCTGTTTTGGCTAATCTGGTAGAGCTATTTGCTCTGAGCCTACTTTGTTTGGTTCCCTCGGCTGGCTCATAATTGCCACCAGCAATCTTCTTCTGAGCATAGATTTCTGCCAAAGCCTTGCGAGTTTTGGCGGCGTTTTCTACGTCGAGTTCGCGTTTGCGATCGCGCTTATCCATATAACGCCTAAGTGCAGCGCCTGGGCGATGTGACTGTGCGATATAGCGCATTCTGGCGGCTTCTTTTTGTTTGTCGCCGAATGCTCTGATGCCAGCTTGTGGTCTGTTGGCAAGGTTATTGAGCTTACTGGAAATAGAGCCAAGTATCGTGCTGGACATTTTCATTAGTGAGATAGATAGGAATAATGGGAACACTTGTACTGCCATACCCAGCACTACGCCAAACATACTGCCGCCATTTAGAGAATTGGCGATAATTGCCCAGCCTGCCAGTTGTGATGCACCAAATAGTAGACTGAATAATGGATAGAATACCAACATAGAAACAAAGATATCTTTCCATTTTTTGAACCAGCCTTCGGTATTTGGTAGCATATAAGCAACAAAGGCGAGTGGTGCTACCATGATTAACACTAGAATGAGCGCTTGACGTAAGCCCAATGTAATTAAGCCGACTAGGACGGCAAGGATAGCACCGAGCAAGGCTACTACAAGTGACCAAAGAAACGCCCCTAAGCCACCCGCGGCGCCTACTGCCACTCCAGCCACTGCTCCACCGCCGATGAGTGCACCAGTTAGTTGTGTCCAGGTGATTTTGGCGGCACCACCCAATCCACCGGATAATGTAACTGATTGCTCGATGCCGGTGAAGATACCTTTGATACTAGAGCCAGAGATATTACTAACGTCTACACAAACGGCGCAGACTAGATAGGATAGGTTCATTAACACTGCTGCGATCACAAGCTTTGGCAAGGCACGTTTGATGCCGTAATTAGAGATACCCAGCCCGGTAATTTGGGAATATACAATGATGAGTAGGAAGATGACGAAGACGATATTTGTGATATCGCGCATCGCTTGCCACACTTGATAGACTGGCGATGAGCTATTGGTAGAGATTGGCTCTACTACTAGAAGTTTCTCTATTTGTTCGTAAATGGCATCTACAGCCTTACCTAATACGCCAGTGGTCGGGCAGACTAGCCAGCCAATCGCACCAACTTGATCATAGCAGGTGTCAGTGCTTTCTGCGCCAGTGCCAGGTGCAGGGTCGGTCGGATCGGTAGTTTCTAGATATTCTGGCGCCGCATAGACATTAGCAACAGTAGGCATAGAAACAGAGGTCATGGCATTTGGCAGAGTGGATGGTAACAGAGGTAGCCCCAAGTTAAGTAAGATTGCTAAAATAGCACCAAAAACAACACCAAAAAATGGTTTACGCACGCGGTTTTTTAGAGATAACTTGATACTCATAATGAATTAACCGGCTAGAATAGCGCTTTATCTTATAATTATAGCACACATAAGCGGAATAGTCAATAGTAAAATCATATTTTCCTCTTGTGCGTAGCAAATAGAAATTCTTAGCGATACTGCTTTGCGGATCATAAGCTTGAGCGAGCATCCTGAGTGTGTTTGTGAAATACGTATCGGCGGATTTCTATTTGCCATAAGTCCGTGAAATATGATATCATTAGGTTATGAAAAAAGCGCTAATTAGCTTTGTGATTGTTTTGTCTACTGTATTTGGCGTGAGTTGGCTTAATTCTACTCCTGTTTTTGCAGCAGATAACGAGTGTGATACTAGCGGTTCGAAATTTTTCAGTCTGAAGCCTTGGTATGCTGGGTTAGTTGAGGACGATTGTTCAATCAAGACTCCAGATGGTGATGCTGACGGTATCGCTAAGTTTGTTTGGACAATTGTTCTTAATATCCTGTTTGATGTTACGGTGATGGTGGGCTATATCGCTATTATCGTCATAGCTTGGGGTGGTTACCTGTATATGTTCTCGCGTGGAGATGTTGGCCGAGCAGAACGAGGCAAAAAGACTCTCATTGCGGCAGTGATAGGGCTAATCATTGCGATGCTAGCGAGTGTCATCATGAATACAATATCAGTAATATTAACGGGGAAATAAATAAAGATGGATTATATTTTATTATACTTACTGGGCGGAGAAATTACAGCACTTGACAATCTGCCGAACAAGAACGGTGTCACTTCCAGTAATCTTACTACCATACTATATTGGGTATTTGCGATTGGCGGATTAGTGGCGGTAGGCACCATTGTTTATGGTGGTATCAAATACCAGACTTCCCAGGGTGATCCAGGCAAAACAAAACAGGCCAGCCAAATTCTTGCTTATGCGATCATTGGACTAGTAGTGGTGATGTTGGCGACGGCTATTACAGCCTTTGTGACGGGTGCAATTGGGGAGGCGGCGAAATAATATGGGCAATATGAAAAAATCCATTACAGCAATTATTCTGGTAGCGGCAACCTTTTTGGGTACGCTTGCTGCTGCTCTGCCAGCTAACCACCCGACTTACGCTACTAACGAACTAAACAAAAAAGGCTGTGATATAGCTACCGACAAAGATCAAAGAGCGGCTCTTGGCTGCGACAATGACAAGACTGCACCTAGCGTTGCGACTAATCTCATTAACATTGCGATATCGGTGTTGGCATTGGTTGCAGTAGTCGTAATCGTCTTTGCTGGCCAGAGATTCCTTACTGCTAAGGGGGATCCAGCTCAGATTACGCAGGCGAAGAATATGATACTTTATGGCATTATTGGTCTGATTGTGGCAGGATTAGCTTTTGCGATTGTTAATTTTATTATGACTGGTGTTACGACTGGCTCTGATTCTGGTGACAGTGGCGATGAAAAAGGTACTTACTATTCCCCACCAAATAATTAGCATAATTTATTAATAAACTATTGCGAGCGGGTTAGCTTAGTGATATAATTAATACAAAATAATCTATAAGGAAAAATATTCTATGAAGATTACAGACAAACTAAAAATGGCAGTTATGGGACTCGCAGCAGTCACAACTTTGGGCGCTTCCGCTTTGGTCGCTCCTCTAGCACATGCAGAAACACCAGCAAATAAATTTGTTGGTCAGGATTCGCAGCAGAAGGCTACTGGTGATACACGCGACCTGATGGATATTCTTAATCTCATTATCAATGTCGCTCTCGGTGTAATTGGTTTCGTTGCTGTTGTGATGATTATCATGGGCGGTATCCAGTATACTACTTCCTCTGGTGACACTGCCAAGGTTACCAAGGCAAAGAATACCATTCTCTATGGTGTTGTAGGTCTTGTGATTGCGCTCCTAGCATTCGCGATTGTCAACTTCATCTTGAAGAACGTATTCAATCAATAAATAGATAGAATTTCCTTACATCTCCCCTTTCGGGGAGATGTTTTTTGTGATATATTAGATACAAGCAAATAGTATTATTTCCAAATATAAGGAGAAATTATGAAAAAAATAAAAGCACTTGTCCTGAGCTCCCTTGCGTTTATGACGGTAGGTGTGGTAGGGATTGCTAGCAGTCAGCCAGCGATGGCGGCATATAGCTGTCCATCGGGTACTATAAGGGCTGGTAGTAGCGTAGAGAATCCTGCTCAATGTAACGTAGAGAAAGACAAAGAGGGCAAAGGTTTAATGCCGACGGTTCTGAACATTATTAATTTCATCCTGGCGATTCTGGGCATTGTGGCTGTGATTATCATTATTCTTGGCGGAGTCACTTACCTTACTTCTACCGGTGATCCAGCAAAAGCTACTAAGGCCAGAAACACAATTCTTTATGGTATTATTGGTCTGGTAGTGGCCTTGCTCGCCTTTGCAATAGTGAACTTTGTTCTGGACGGTGTATTTAACCCGAAAGAAGGTGATGATGGTGGCAATTCCGCAGAAAGCTCTCAGCAGTAGTTGTCTTATTCCGTATAAAAGCGCCATCTTGGCGCTTTTTTGTCTACTATATCAATTGTAACAATAACTAAAAACCACCGATTTTAAATCGGTGGCTAATTTCTAGGTGAAATACCAAATTATTGAATTTGGATTTTCTTTGGTGCTTCTACCTTTTCTTTCTCAAAGGTGATGGTAAGAACACCGTCTTTCAGCTCTGCCTTAACACTGTTCTCATCTTCGCGGACTTGAACTGGAAGAGCGATAGTACGAGAGAACTCGCCCCAGTAACACTCTTGGATATGCCAACGAGTGGTATGCTCATCTTCCCCGCCAGAGAGGACGCCAGAGATAGTCAAGATATTGTCAGAAATACTGACATCCAAATCGGATTTGGAAATTCCGGCCGTGCGGGCCTTTACTACTAATTGTTCGGCGGTTTCATAGACATCTACTGCGAGCTGTCCAGGGAAATCGTCGGTATTGTCTGACCACCCATCGTCTTCTGCTGGAAGAGTCTCTTCTATTGCAGCGGCTTCTTCTGTCGCGGCAGGTGCAGCAGCTCCATCATCCAAAAATGCGGCAGCTAACTCATCTTCCATCAGCATATCGTCGTTGTTACGAGCCATATAACCTCCAATTATTGTTGTTATGCTTTATTATAAAGCCTCTTTTTGATAAAATCAAGATAAATATGGCTTTCGTTGTAAAAAACACAACATTTTATGGCATTTTGGACCTAGTTGCACCTTTCTCCTGTCGGGGTTGTGGGCAACTGGGAGCTATTTTGTGTGGCCGTTGTAAAAAACACAACACAGGGCATATTTTGGAAATATGTCCCAGGTGTAGAAAAAATCACGAAATGTGTTTTTGTGACGTTCCGGTGTATGCAGTTTCCTATCGTGAGGGTTTATTGGTGGACTTAGTGGAAGATTACAAATATAAGTCTATTCGTCAGGCTAGCAGTGTATTGGCTGAGCTATTAGACGTAGCGGTACCGAAAGTTGGCTCATCCGTGGCCGTTGTTCCCTTGCCTACTATTAGTAAACATATTAGAGAAAGGGGATTCGATCATATGAAGCTAGTAGCAAAACAATTTGTAAAATTGCGCCGACGTACTAAAAGTTGCTACGGTAAAACATTTCGCCAGTACCAGAATGTTTGTGAGAATTATTCTAACCAGTTCGCAGAGGAAAAATCGGATTATCAGCTAGAAATAGTTTTGGAGCGGGATAATAATACTACGCAGGTCGGTTCAGACCGCGAGACGCGCATCAAGCAAGCTAAGGAAGCTTATCGACTTCATAAGCATGTAAAAATAGACCCAGATAAAACATATCTATTACTGGATGATATTTGGACGACAGGAGCTTCTATGGAAGCGGCAATTGGGGTATTAAAGGATGCTGGCGCCAAAAAGATTATCGGTGCAGTGCTGCTCGCTGGCAGATAAGATGACTACTGGTTATTATTCGCGTCTTGTGACGATTCTTGAACGTGATCCGTGTTGGCGGCAGAATTACTTTCGCCGGTGATTGCGTTAATCACAAAGTTTACAATAGCAAATGCGAGAATAGAAATAATCAAGCCAATAATAGCGTAAAGAATGGTGTTCTTTGCATCAGTCACCTTCTTACTATCGCCACCAGAGATGACATAGCGCAAGCCACCATAAATCAACATAACAACAGAGATAATACCTACAACATAGAGGACAGTGTTAGTAATCTGAGTAAAAACACCGTTTGGACCGATGAGATCAGATGGCATTCCGTCTGCGCGTGCCATCTCTGCGCCTTCTTTTACGGATATAGCCATCACCTTTCCAGCTGTCAGAGTAACAGCAGCAGCAATTCCAGTAAAGATTTGTGCAGATAATTTTAGATACTTGTTCATTATTTTCTCGCAGTTATTTTTAATAATTATAGCACACATTTTGTCCGTGCACCATCCTTTCAATTCCACTGGTAGCCTTGGTGCAAGATCTTATCCATTGTCGTATGTAAATTCTGGCCGCTACTTGTCATGTAACGCAAAGGGATTCCATCGCGCTTATTACTGCTGTTTGCTTTAAGCAAGTGTATACTATTCATGCGTACATGGTAACTATTAATATTGCTAGATATACTAGAGGACCAGTAGAAGCCATTCGATGTCTGGAGGAAAAACCTACCCGTATCCCAATAATAATCGCCAGCATATATGTATGATAATGGATAACTTCCAGTGCCTTTTGCCCCACTCTCATTATCCCCATACCCATAGGTAGTGAATAAGTAGGACCAGATGGGTTTTCCATCTGGCCTCTTGCGGAGAAGTATGATATGATAGAAGCACTGGAGGGATACCCAAGTGGCTGAAGGGGACGGTTTGCTAAATCGTTAGTCTGGGGAAACCTGGAGCGGGAGTTCGAATCTCCCTCCCTCCGCCAGGAAATAAAGACGAGAGCTTGCTCTCGCTTTTTGCTATCGTAAGAGTAGCCCCACCATCAGCGGCATTGTACCTAGAGATAGTAAGGTAGAAATCGCTACTAGTTCGGATGCCTCTACTTCATTTCCGCCATACTCCGTTGCGAATAGTCCGAGGCTGGTGGCGGTTGGCAAGGCTTGTATTAGTGTGCAGACATATACTACTGCGTCTGGGAAGCCACAGGCTCTTAGTACGAAATATGTTGCAATTGGTCCGATAACCAGCTGAATAATCGCAGGCACGACTAATTGCCATTTTTTCAGTAATTTGCGGAAATCCGCCTCTGACAGCATAAATCCAATACAGATAATAGATAGTGGCGTAGTAGTATTGCCAACGAACCCCACTGCATTAGTAATAAAATCTGGTAGCTTCAGGCTAGCTAAGAAAATTACCATACCCAGCACCACGGCAATAATATTAGGATTCAGAATAGTGTCCAGTAGCATCTTCCAAGAAAATTGCTTCTTGAACAGATAAATGCCGTAAGAAAATAATGCCACATTAAACACAATAATGAATCCACAATAAGCAATAATTCCCTGGTCGCCAAAAGTACTAGCAACAATTGGATAGCCGAGGAAGGTGGCGTTATTGAATACTAACCCGAATTGTGCTTCTCGCCTCAGTTCATCCTTAAAAAACAACTTGTTAAAAAGTATTTTAGAAAGAATAATTAGCAGTGCCATTACAATTAGTCCGGCAATCAGTCCAGAGAAGAACAGATGGGCTGATTCAGAGTTAAAAGAGGTCGGAAATGCCATAAAAAGTGATGCCGGCATAAAAACAAAGAGCAACAAGTTGACGAGCTGGCGATTGGTATTCTTGTGAATCATGCCAGTCTTGCCCAGGATGAACCCCAGTATCAAAATCAAGAAAATAGAACCAAGCCGTGAATAAAAGGAGGAAAGTTCTATTTGCATAAGCTTATTATAACATGATATACTATGGATATGGACAAAGCGAAGAATATTAGCTGGGAAGCTAGAGAGTATATCCCGCGTGACAAGAATGTGGGGTGGTATATTGCATTAATCGTGATTGGACTTTCTTTGACTGCGGTGGGGATTTTGGTTGGTTGGTGGAGCTTCTCACTGTTGATTGTAGTGTCTGTGATTGCATTGATTGTCTATTCGGTTCGTCCACCACGTGTGCTGAAATATTCCATGAATTCCAAAGGTCTCAAAGAAGGTGGTAGGCTGTATAGTTTTGATGATTATCGAGCTTTTGGCGTAATTAATGACGGTGGTCATTATGCCATTGTGCTTACTCCGCGCAAGCGGTTCGCTCCTCGCGTTTGGGTGTATTTCCCAGAACAACAGGGCGAGGGCATTGTAGATGCCTTTGGCGCTAGGTTGACAATGGAAGAGGTAAAACTAGACGTTGTAGACAAAATCGTCCGTGCGCTAAGGATATAAGAAAGTTGGATTTAGTGCTTGTATTTCCAAAATGCTTGTGGTATTATAGAAGTTAAAGATAACATTTTAATGGAAAAGGGTGGTTATGGGCCAATTCGGTCAGACAAATGATCTACAAGAGGCAATAGATCAAGTTGCAAACAACAAAGACACTGGTGACGAATCTGCTAACACTGACACGCAGACAGATAATGTTAATGCTATTCAAGACCAATTAGGCGTACCTCCTATGCCAGAACCTTTCCCTGCCCCAGAAGGCAACGCGCCGTTTTCTGATATTTTGCCTCCTGCACAGCCACCTGCAGATAGTCCCGCAGACAATCCAGGTGATGATGTTCCACCAGCTGCCCCTGCCCCAGAAGATGCCCATTCGACTAATGCCCCAATTGATATTGTCAACCCGGTTCATCAGATTAACCCTAGCGATGCTCCAGCTCCGGCAGACACACTTGCTGGTGAACAGCCAGCTCCAGCCGATACTCCACAGGACGTCGAGCAGCCTGTTACAGACGATTCCCAGGCTCCGATTGGTGAGCAACAGAGTGCAGAGCAGATTTTGGGCGCGACTCTCGACAATAATGATGATCTCAAGCAAGTCCGCGAGAATATTCTCAAGGATTTGATGCCATTGATGGACAAGGTCCAGAGCACTCCAGAGGAGAAATTTGACATCTATAAGGATGCGATGAATACTCTCCATGATAAGAATCTAATTTCCGATGCGTACCGGACTGCTACCCAGATTTCTGACGAGAGTAAGAAAGCTGAGTCTCTGATGAGTCTGATGCAAGAAATTGACAAAATGTAGTTTCTAAAATAACGGCAAATGAGTTGCCGTTATTTTTTTGCATGACGATTTCAGACTATACCTTCGGTGCGGTGACGTGGTCTGGGTCATAATTGGCAATGCCTTCGGCAATTTTTTCTGGCGTGATATGGAGAGCATCTCCAATTGCTGTGGCAGCGGCCATATAAGACACGTATGGTTCCCCAGTCAGGAAGGTTGCGACGGTGAAATTACTACTGCCAATCATCAGCTCTGCTTCTGTACCTTTGCGATATAGTTTGGAGTTACTAATCTGAATATTAGAAAATCTATCGCTACCATAGGTGATAGTTCCCTCTCTACCGGCAAAGTGAGTGAAATCTTGATAATTGGCATCATCCCTGTTCAGAATGACGAAATCAGGTTCCATATTAAAGAGAGTTTCTTCTCCAGAAACGTATTCCTTTGCAGATGGGGCATCGAGAGAGGCTGGAACGAAATTAGTCAGAGCGGCGATATGTACTGGCAGGCCGATAAAGACATCTTTTTCTAGAGACTTGGCTGGGGCAGTGACGACGACATAGTTGGCACCAGCTTTCCAAGCGGTGGAGAGAAATTTATGCAGAGCGCCTACCTTGAACGGGCTTTCTGATGCAAGAATAGCGACAGGCTGGCCAGCGGCTTTGAGGATCTCATGGACGTAGTTCGCTACTTCCACAGTGCCAGCAGTGCCGGTGATGCAGATGAGCTTCATATCTTTGATCGGATGGCCATAATAGGTGGATAGGAGTTTTGCTTTTAGCTTCCCCGTTTTTGTGTTGGCTGATTTTCCCGTTGCTCTCTTTTCCATAAGATAAGTATAGCATAAAAAAAGAAAATGTGTTAAAATAGTGTTGTCGCATCTGCGATGCTCATTTAATTTCTAGGTGGATTTTCCGCTATAAGTTTTTTGGCATAGCCAAGCCTTGTAGCGATTGTCCACATTTGCATCAGAGGCCCTAAAGGCCAGAGATGTACCAATTATCTGTTAATGCACCCGTAGCTCAGCTGGATAGAGCGTTTGCTTGCGGAGCAAAAGGTCGTAGGTTCGAATCCTGTCGGGTGTACCACGAGAAATAAAAATGCCCTTAGGGCTATTTTTATTTCGCAAGTGTTAGCGAGCCAGGGTTCTGATATAATATAATTATGGACAAGTTCATCGACAGTGTTATTTCCGTGCTGAAGAAAGCTGGAGCTAGTGATCTATTCCTCGGCGTCTTTGTTGTAGCTGAGGGTTTCGTCCTAATTTTTGCGCGTGATTTCTTCCCTATCATGATTATCCTTAGCATCTGTATGGCTTTTGCTTTTGTGATTGAGTGGTTGGTGGATGTCATCAGACGACATCGGCATACGACTTGGAATATTTTCCAGCGGATTTTGGCTACTTTGGCACTGATTGCGCTGGCAGTTTATTGTGGTTTGATGATTTTCAATGACCAATTTCGTCTTAATGTTGATCGGGTATTGGTTTGTGCTACTACTGTCATGGACGGCATTAAAAACCTATTCCATACCATCAAGATAGAAAAACAACCAAAGCCACGCAAGATTTTTATCACTTTTAGTGCCATGTATATTGCCTATGGTGTTGCTTATGGTTTCTTGGGCGGGGGCGATGTCAATTTCTTCAATACTACCATGCATGGAGTAGTGTTTATTTTATGTGGCTTGACCAACATCTGGCTAGTTTATCGTGGCTACAGAAGTAAGAAGCGGATGAAGAAGGATAAAGTTGCAATGACGAGAGAAATCTAGTTATTTCCCTTTCTTCACCTTTTTCAACTCGTACACCTTGTCCACCATATCGCATACATTTTGCGAGTGGGTGACAATGATAACGCATTTGTTCTGCTTGTGTGCTAGTTCGCGGAAGATTGCCATAATCTCTTCCTCAGTCTGCTTGTCTAGATTGCCCGTTGGCTCATCGGCGACAATCATCTTTGGATTGTAAGATAAACTTCTGGCAATCGCCACTCTCTGTTGTTCGCCACCGGATAGCCGTAATACCTTGCGATCGGCATAAGATTCTTTCAAGCCAACGCTTTTCATTAGCGTAATCGCTTTTTCCCTTTTATTCTTCCCTTTGATACCGCTAGCGTCCATAGAAAGGATAATATTTTCGCTAGCGGTCATAAAAGGAAGCAAATTATAGCTCTGGAAGACGATACCGATATCATGGCTGCGATAATAATCCAGATTAATATCGCGCAGGTTCTTGCCATTGAAGATGATTTCCCCCTCAGTACATCTTTCTAGACCGCTAATCAAGGATAGCAAGGTAGTTTTCCCAGTGCCGCTACGTCCGCGGATGGCATAGACTTTACCTTGTTTAAAGTCATAGCTCACATCCCTCAGAGCATATTCCCCCTCTTCTGCATCACCATATTGATAGCTGGCGTTTTTGATAGAAAGTATTACTTTGTTATCTTTCATAATTCCTCCTTATGATCTTTCCTTTAGAATTGTGAGTGGTGAGAATCTCTGGATACTGACCATCGCTGCGATACTGCTAATCAGAATCAATGTTAGTCCAATGCCTAGCAACTCTAGTAATACGCCCAGGTTGACTACTGCGTCAATGGATTCATAGGCTTGTACATCCGGTACACCTTTCTTGCCGAAGCTACCCATAGCGCCACCGTCCATTGGATTGTCGCTCATGGCGCCACCAGGGCCACCACTCATTGGGTTAAATCCGCCAGGTCCACCGCCGCCAAAGTTATCTTTCATCTTCTCAGCAGAGCTTTCAGAGCTCTTAATCTCGCTGGCGAGCAAGGCATTGCTGATACCTTTGGATGATACGGCGCCAATGCCAGCTCCTAGCATCAGAGCGATGAGTCCTACAATTAGTAGTTCTGATACAAATTGCAGAGTCAGCTTTGGTTTGCTAATACCGATAGTGCGGAGCACGCCAATCTCATACTTTCGTTCGCGGATATTAATCATATTAATCACAAGTAATACTATGCCACCAATCAATAGGGTGATAATCAGAAATGTCGTGGCGAATGACTGCACATTCTTAATGGATGATAGCCCTGCCGTAGCAACTTCTTCATTAGTTTCTACGGTGTAATTCTCATTCAGACCTTTGCCGTAGAATTCATTCTTAATAGTATCGGCATTGTTATAATCATCAATGATGAAAGTTGGTTCTACTGTCCCGCGGATGTCACTATTGGTGTTCGTAATTGCTACTAGCGCATTGGCATTAGTAATCAGGGTATTAACTGAGTTAGAGAATAAATCTACTGGTCCTGCATTGCCCGACTCGTTTTCTTTGTAAATGCCTATAATGGTGAATGTATAGACATTGCCAGCGTCATCTTTTAGCTGGATTTCGTCGTTTAGGCTTAGATTATTATATGATGCCAATTCTTCGTTAATGAAGACATAGTTGCCAGTGAAGGCTTTATCCCAAGCATCATCGGTTAGTTCTGTGACGGTATATGTCCCCTCGATAAACTCGCTCATTGCAGCTAACGAACTATAACCATTTAGAGTGAAATCATAAGATGAGCTATTACTAAATCCACCCATTCCTGGCATATTGTCACCTTGAGGCATACCTGGTATGCCAGACATGGCGCTACTAGTTTGGCTTTCAGCTTTTTCTATATTATTGCCGTTCAGCGAAATATCATAAGTGTAGTAATAGCTTTCTATATGATCGCTCTTGGCAAAATTTTCTACGTCAGCGATAGTATATGACGTGATGTTATCAAATTTTTCCTTAGCATCTTCTAGACTATCGCGCTTAGAAAAATCGAAGTCTTTTTTCATATTTTCCCGATTAAAGGAAATTGTCAGCTCCTTGTCATAGGCACTTTGATAGGAATTGATTAGGTCCGTAGCGGTATTGCTGATTGCAAGTGTCGTGGTGCTGGCACAGGCAATCACTAGGATAATGATGCCAATGAGGATATTTCTCCCTTTGTTTCTAGTGATGGAAATCCATGCATTCTTCAAAATAAACATTTTTCACCTTTCTTTTTGGTTGTTATAGATAGTATATTAGCGGTGTCTAAAACGAAACTGAAAATTTTGTCAGCCGACCTTCACTTTCGCAGGAAATATTCCAGCCGTTTTGTGCGCAGATAGCTTTAGCAATAGCCAGCCCCAGGCCAGAACCTTCTTTGGTTTTGTCGGTCTGGTAGAAGCGGTCAAAAATCTTTTTTGTATCTTGCTTCGAGATAGTCACGCCGTCATTTGTCACAGTGATGCTGTTCTGGCTCAGTGTGATAGAAATTTTTTTCTTGCCATATTTCGTAGCGTTATCCAGCAAAATATCTAGGACTTGAAGTATATCTTGTTTTTGCAGATGATAATTGGCAGATTTAGTGTTAGATTTATAAGTAATTTTGCCAGTGAATTTTGGTTGGAACATTGTGATACGTTGTTTGATTTCCGCAGATAGGTTAATATCTTCGGGCTGGGATTTTTGAATATTGCCAGCATCCATTTTTGCCAGTTGTAAGAGATCTAAAACTAGTTTATTGGCGTGAGTAATTTCTGTTTCTATATTATTTTTCCATTTTTCATTATCATTATCCACTTCAAGCGCCTCTATGTTAGCTTGGATGACAGCCAGTGGTGTCTTTAGCTCATGCGAGGCATTAGCGATGAATAGTTTTTGCTTATCATAAGCATCTTTGACTGGAGCGACGATTGCTCTGGATAGATAATAAGAAATGACAAATACAATAATCTCAATAATAGCACCCACGCTCAGCAAAGTGACCAGGAGCCTAGCGTTTCCCTCTTTGCGATCAGTCTTAATATAGTCTTTCAATTCTTGATCATTGTAACTATCTGGTGGATTTGGCGCATCAAAGTCCGTCACATCGAATGGCATTGGGCTGGCAAACGGCTTTGGCTCTGGGCGCAAAGTAGATGAAAATAACATAATACTACTACCCGCCAAGATTAATACGGCGGTGGTAATGGCCATAGTGACGATGATGATTCGGTTACGAAGTTTGCTAAACATTTTGCTTATCAATTAATTTATATCCCAAGTTGCGCACAGTAATAATCTTAGCATGACTGTGGATTTTCTTTAGTAGTTTGCGGATTCTGGACATATAAGACTCTACGTAGTTGTCCTCTCCTCTGCCGTCTTCTCCCCAGATTTTGGCTAGCAAATAATCCTTATTGATTAATTTTTCTGGTGATTGTAAGAATTCTAGTAGGATTTCTGCCTCCTTGGCGGTCAGCTGCTCACTATTAGTGTCATATTAGATTTGTCTAATACTAGATTGCTGTATGTGATTTTTGTATCATCAATTGCGCCAGGGCGACGTAGTAAGGCTCTGATCCTAGCGACTAGCTCCGCAGTCTTGAATGGCTTGGCTAAGTAATCATCAGCACCTTTGTCTAAGTGATGAATCTTGGATTCTACCTCGCATAGTGCAGAGAGCATAATTACTGGAGTTTGTACTTTTTTCTCTCTCATCCGTATCAAAATATCAGTGCCAGACATTTTCGGCACCATGATATCTAGTACTACACAGTCATAAATATTCTTTACGGCTTTTTCTAGTCCATCTTCTCCATCATAAGCCAAATCCACTGTGATGCCTTGTTTCTCTAAGTTGTGTTTCACGGCATCGGCCAAAAACTCTTCATCTTCAACGTATAATACTCGCATAAGGATTCTCCTGTTTAATTATAATACAATTATGCGAGCAAAAGTTAAAATGAACCTGAAAACTACTCTATAAAATTATTGCATGATGTGCCAATATTTTAGCGCATCGCTAAAGAAGCTAGTGTGGAACTCACGTCCGACAGAATCTACGAAAGTCTTTGGCAAGGCATCCATCACTGCGCCATAGATAAAGCTCCAGAGTATCATCACTGCCACGAAGCCGAACAAAAAGGCTAATGTTCTATTGGCGCTGGCTTGGTCAGAAGTGCCTCGTTGAATCAGGGATGTTACCACGCCGACCAGGAGAATAATACCATTAATCACATCCAAAATACTATTACCGAGATAGCCTATCAGCATGGAAAGACCGAGCCAAATCAGTACGGCATATAGAAAAATCGCGAGCAAGCGACTAGTGGCTTTTTCCGTCTCTATGTCTAATCTAGTGAGGCCAGCTATTCTAGCGACAAATCCTGTCACAGCCGACAAAGCTAAGAGTGCTACCACTACGATTAGGGCTAATTGCCCATAGCTAAAAACTAGATTGGTATCTAGCGGGTTGACATCGTTAGACGTAAAAAGATGACCCATAGTGGTCTGCTTTGTGTCTTGTGTTGACATTTCCATCGCATTTTTCGTCGTGCTAGGCGTTGCGCTGTTTTTTATTGCGCCGAAAATAGCTTTTCCCATACCACCATTATAGCATAAGAAGTATGCTAGATTTGTGCTTTTATGGTAAAATAAGCATAAGATGAATAATTCTGATGGGCAAAATAGTGCGCAACCAGAGCAATCAGTGCAGGTTGCACAGGCGCAGGATACGATATCACAAGAGAAACAACGCCGTAAGCTGATTCAGGCGATTTTGAACCGTGACCCAAAGATTCTTGGTCAGAAAGATGTAGAAGTGACAGATGCAGACCGCCAGAGGTTTTATGATTTGGTGGATAAAGGTATCATCAAAAATGATGACGTCAAGCGTATCATTGTTAGCATCAAGGGCCCGTTGGAGACTGATGGCGCTGAGGCGATTTTTGCCAGAATTTCTGCCACCAATTACGAGCGACGGATTTTGGCCTATATGACAGGAATTGGTTTTGATAATTATGAGCATATCAAGCCACGCTCAGTAGAAATTTTCCTAGAGCGCTATCCTAATCCGATGAACTTCCAGCCTGCCAGTGAAGATTTCCTAGCGGCAATTAATCGTAATAATTCCCTGGAAAAATACGAGGCGTATTCTTCGGCGATACATAATTTTTGCTTACATGTTTATGGTAAGAAACAGGAATATTGGGAACAAGCAAAGGTTCTGTTTGATGAAGCAGAAGAATGGCGCATAGATCAGGAAGCAGAGAAACTTAAATTAGAACTCTTACCATATGCAGAGGTTTCTGGTGATGGCTGGATGCAGAATGGTCAGGTCTATATGCTCCGTCCAGAATTATTAGAAAAAGTAGGTTTAGGCCCGCGCTATTTGATGGAAATTGGTGGTGTGCAGATTGCTCTCTCACGCGTGTTTATGGCGGATGTGCACGAGGCGGCGATTGCTTATGTGAAATATAATGGCACTGTTAAAGTGCGCGGATATTACCGCAGTAATTCTCAGGGTATGTGGAGATTTTTGGCTGACTACGTTGGTGGTAATGGGGAAATTGCCTGGTATGGTGTTGGATTCAATGAAGAGAGTTTAACTTTACCTTTGAAAATTCAGAAGCAACTTAATATGATTAGAAAGAAAGGTCTGCTAGAAATTCCAGGAGCGAATACCGGGTTCTTCCTGGGTGGTACTGCAAAGCGTTTTAACTCCAAGGAAGAATATAAGCAGCTTGTCGCTGAGAATAAGATGACCTCCGATTATTATAGAGAAGTAAATCATGAACCGATTGTAGATTTTGGTGTGCTATCCACGGAGAAGCATCCACCAGAAAGTGTAGATGTGGATAAGGGCAATGCGCCAGATTTCCGCAAACAACTAGATCACTATCGCATGGAGACAGAAATGTATGGCACAGTTACGGTGCGTCAGTTCCCTTCTTATAACGATAATTTACGCTATACTATGTGTGAAGTAGGTCGTGGTGATGATAAACGCGCTTGGGTGGGTGGAATAGAAGTTAATGCTACCATTACATCAACTGGGCTGAAATCCGAATGGGTTTCTACTGGTGATATTGGCACTCCGCTTCTGGAATATTACACGATGACTGGCGGTTATGGTAATCCTGCTGGTAGGACGGATGGATATGTAGACATGTGGGAATATCTGGACTTGATGCCATTAATTAAGCGGTATATGTATACTTGGCGAGATTTGGGATAGCTATATCAGGGGAAAATGTGGTAAAATTAGAGACGGAAGCGTGGCCGAGTGGTTGAAGGCGCACGACTCGAAATCGTGTGTGCGGGCAACCGTACCGGAGGTTCGAATCCTCTCGCTTCCGCCAGACTCTTGGGGGTTTGTGTTTTTTGTAGTATAATACGCATTATGGTGGGTGTACCTTTAGAGGGAGGTGTTTTATGTCAATAGTATTAAAAGCTGAAGTTGAGAATTGCATTAGTTGCCCTTGTTCAGAGAAGTACCAAATTATGACTCCTGATTCCTTTGAGCATTATATGGGCATTTTTTGCTCGAAGGTAGAGGATAGTGAGTTGAAACGATATACTTATGATGGGATAATAACCAAAAAGTTGGTTTTTAGCTATGAACGGCCATCAGAAATAGAAGGCCAAGAGATTCCAGATTGGTGCCCGTACAAAAAATGATTCAGGAGATAAACTCCTCCCACCAAAAAAGCCCCCTGTAAACATGGGGCTTTTTGAATGCTGTTGCCATTTTTTAAGTGGTAGAACACTAGAGTTTATTAATGGTAACGCGGGTCATAGGCAATGAAAGCTTCAATAAGGCCGTCATCTTCAATGTGCCAACCATGAATACGTCCTTTTTGCAGAGCATTGAAGATATATCCGTTCATTTCATCTTTATCGCAACCGGTTTCTTTCTCGCTTTTAAATTGCCAAATTCCTTCATCAACCTGAAAGGCATATCTTTTGTTCAAGTACTGTTTGAGTATTTCACGCCAAGTTTTCCTTGAGGTTATTTTCCCAGGGTGACAAATCTCGTAGTAGAGATCTCTCGGTATTACAAAGTCATACAGTGGATCATACACGAAATAATTGTCTTTCACTTGAAATTCTACCCAGGCATGTTTATAGTTTTTTTCTGCGCGCCTCCCGCCGCACGTAAACGTATCAACTTCCCCACAAACTCGGCTATCTTCTGGGCCTAAACCAAGTAAGGCCCAAGCCGTTAGTAGATAGCAGAATCCACCTCTTGGGTTGTAGATTTCTCTACTTAGATTATATAGGCGGCCTCCTGTTCCATACAACACTATTTTGTCGATTTTATCTCTAAAATACTTATCGGCGAGAAAAATTGAACTTCTGGTTTCTATATCCATCGCTAATCCCCTTTCTACAAAAATACTATTTGGTTTATGACACCAAATCCAACATTTATTATTTTACCATATTTTGTCGATGTTGTCTAGTTATTAAACCGGTTCGAACTTCGTCTAGACTCTTCCGCCATCCGTTGATATTTCCTCTGTTTTATGTTAGAATCGTAGCGTAGCTTTTGGTGGGCGGAAGCCCGTTCTTTTATTTTAGGAGGTGGCATATGGACACTAATGTATATCATTCACCATTTGATGGACGTTATACTAGCCCAGAAATGAATCGGTTATTTTCGGACGATACTAAATTCTCCACTTGGAGAGAGCTTTGGGTGGCTTTAGCGAAGGCTGAGCAAGAGCTTGGGCTAAATATTTCGGACGGACAGATTGCCGATATGGAAAAATACGTGTATGACATCAACTATGATGTTGCTAATACGCGCGAGAAAGAAGTTCGGCACGATGTGATGGCACATGTGTATGCTTATGGACAACAGGCGAAGTCGGCTGCAGGGATTATTCATCTCGGAGCGACTTCGTGTTACGTAACTGACAATACCGATATTATTCTGATTCGGGATGCGTTCCAGATTGTACGTTCGAAGTTGCTCGGAGTCATCAAGTTGCTTGCGGAGTTTGCGAATGACTATAAGGATGTGCCAACACTTGGATATACGCATTATCAGCCAGCAACGCCGACGACAGTTGGGAAAAGAGCAACGCTTTGGCTCCAGAATTTTGCCGAAAATCTTGAAGAGCTCGATTTTGTAGTATCTAAACTTAAGATGCTTGGATGTCGTGGTGCGACAGGGTCATCGGAAACATTTTTGAGACTCTTTGATGGAGACCATGACAAATGTAATGAGCTTGATTTTCTGATTGCGGAGCAGTTTGAGTTTACGCGGGAGCGACCAGTTTGGTGTGCTGGCACGGATGGTACTGATGGTGGCTGGCGTGAAGAAGAGCAGGCGGATGTTTTTCCGGTTTCTGGACAGACATATCCGAGGAATCTTGACTATCGAGTATTGAATGCCTTAGCAGCGATTGGAGCTTCGGCGCACAAGATGGCGCTTGATATTCGTTTGCTTCAACATGACAAGGAGATTGAGGAACCTTTTGCTAAAAAGCAGATTGGCTCGTCAGCGATGGCATACAAGCGTAATCCTATGCGAAGTGAGCGGATTTGTTCGCTTGCGAGATATCTTGGTGGGTTGCCAGTGATGGCGTGGGAGACCGCGGCGACACAGATGCTCGAGAGAACGTTGGATGATTCAGCGGGACGGCGGATTTATATTCCAGATGCATTTCGGGCAGTTGATGCAATTCTTATGATTTGTTCAAATGTAGTTGCTGAGCTTGTTGTCAACGATGGCGTAATCGAGAGCCGACTCAATGCGGAGCTGCCGTTTATGGTGACAGAAGACATCATCATGAAAGCCGTAGAGAAAGGTGCGGATCGCCAGAAGATGCATGCGGAAATCAGAGAAATTTCGCTTCAGCTTGGTCAGAAAGTGAAGAGTGGCGAATTATCATCAACTGAGGTGAAGGACCAAATGATTTCTTTGGTTGATGAGTCAGGAGAAATTCCACTTTCGGCAGCAGAAGTTGAAAGTTTGCTTCACGCAGGAAGTCTGACTGGTCGCTGCCGCTGGCAGGTAGTAGATTATCTGACAAATGTCATCTATCCTTTGCTGGTTGAATCAAGCGGTAGCATAACGGTTGATACCACAGTAAACGTATAGCCTAAAGGCCCGAGCTTAGCTCGGGTCTTTTGAATTGATTGAACATATTAAATAAGGCCGAGAGATTCTCGGCCTTATTTTGGGAGGGGTTTGTCACGTTCAGATTAGCTCGTTGTTTTCTTGCTTCTGCAGTAAGTATTTACGAACCCGTTTTCTGCGTACTTGAGTGGAGTGCCTCGGAAAGTCGCAGTTGGTTCTTCACCTCTCATCTCATGTGGAGGTTTGAGCCGCATCCTTTCCGTGCTTCCGTCAATCAGGTCCTTGTATCTTTCCCTGAATTCAGCATTCATTAATCTCACCTACCTTTCTAAAGAACTAAGTTTAGCATAACTCACCACGAACATAGACGTTGCCATAGACTTCGGCGTTACCATAGACTTTAGCATCGTCACAAATTTTGGCATCCCCATAAACTTCGGCATGACCATAAACTTTGGCGTTACAATAGATATCGGCATCGTCATAGCCACGAGCATCCCCATAAACTTCGGCATTACCA
>JAFWHE010000011.1 GCA_017512045.1 Candidatus Saccharimonadota bacterium | reverse complement strand
CTAGAAGCTATCCGTTGTCATATATGTACTCCGGCTATTACTACTGGAATGACATGGGTAAACTTTACTATCAAACGACAGGTGGTCTTTATTGGTCATCTAATACAGTTGGCAACGCAAGTAGTTACGGCCTAGGCATGAATAATATACGTCTGGATAAAGCAGGAATCAATAATAAGCGCCGTGGGAGTCCTTTGCGTTGTGTGGTAAGCAACGCAGAGCGTACCCGAGGCGCTTATTATCGCTACCCGTTTTAAACAGGCGTGTACTATTCATATCCAGGCGGTAACTAACGGGGCTACTAACTATACTAGACGACCAGTAGTTGCCATACAACGTCTGGTAGTAAAGCCTACCCGTATACCAGTAATAGCGGCCAGAATATACATACGACAATGGATAAGATCTTGCACCAAGGCTACCAGTGGAGGAGAAGACTCACCAACCGCACCAATGCTACCGCACGGAATAATTTAATGACTGGTGCATCGCTTGGGTATAGTGGGAATTATAACGGTGACGCACTACGTGATGTTGGAACGAATGGCGTTTGGTGGTCATCTACTATTAGTGACGCAATCTACTCTCGTTATCTGAGCACATTTACTGACGGAGGTATTCATCCCCAGATTGCTAGCTATAAACCATTTGGTCGCTCAGTGCGCTGCGTATCTACATCTCCACTCCTGTTGCGCCTCCACCGGAAATGATATTGACTTTTTAGCATAAGTGTGATATAATGGAGAAATAGGTAATTGTGCCTAGATTTCCGCCCAAAGGGAGGGCGAAGAAAGGGGGTGTTCTTTATGAGAAAGGATTTTGACAAGAGTAGTTGTAAGGCAGTTTCTATCACGATGGGCAATATAAGGGACGAGGAGGCGTTCTTTGGTCTGTTAGGAACTGTTGTGGCGACGGCGATTGTGGGGAAAATCCCGTCACGCGAAGACCGCGCTAGTTTCGTAGGGACAAGCGAGAGCAAGTTAGCAAGGCTCGTGAAATCCGCCATAGACGATGCGTATTACAACGGCGAGTTGAAGAAGTGGTTCGGCAATTATACAGTAGGTTGTCCGACTGCTAATGCTGCGATTTATGCTTTGGCGGCGCAGATAGTATCCCGTGGATTTTACTGTGGTGATGGCAACGAGCCGATTAGCAGGCGTGTTGCTAGAGAGTTTCTTAACAAATATTTCGAGCCTCAGCAGGTCCAGAATACAGAAAGCTTCTTGGGGTATCAGATGATACTTGAGTATCTCTGGTATGTAGTTGATCATACATCTGGCATACTTGAATTTAAGAAATTCGTTTCACTTAGGTATGATCCCGATACTCCTGCTAGTAAAGTGCAGGGTTTCTGTGATATCATCGCCACAAACGCTGCAACTAATATGTCGCCAGGAACTCTTCTGACAGAAAGGGGGAAATATGGTTCTGTCATTCGGGGTCTTCTCTATGAGATGATTGCTGAAGGTGAAATCAAGGGTGTTCCTGAGATTTAGCTCCATGATTAAAATCTAACAAGACAAAATCCCCCCGAGCCTAATGCTCGGGGGATTTTTATGTAATCCTGGTCCTACCTATTCACTACCTATGGGTATGGGGATAATGAGAGTGGGAGTAGAGATACTAGGAAATATCCATTGTCATATGTATATTCTGGAAACTATTACTGGGATACGGGCATGCTTTATCATCAGAAAGTAAACGGCGGTTATTGGTCATCCAATATCTACGGTAGCACTAATAGTTATCACTTAGGTATAGATAATTCGCACTTGATTGTGGCGAATAATTCTAACAAACGTCTCGGACGTCCTCTGCGTTGCACAGCGCACACCGAAACCAAAGTATTTATTATTGCGACTTTGAGGATATATATGATCACCAGTATTGCTAAAAACTAAATTATATGCAGCGCTATAGTCACGAGTATTAATTGACCACAAACCCACACCTAGGCCAATATTATTCAATGAAGTTTCACTGTAATGCCCATCATATTTTAGTCTCATTCCATTCATCAAATTATCCCTACTCACAGCATTAGTACGGTTAGTACCAGCATTTGGATCTTTCTCTCCTCCACTGGTAGCCTTGGTGCAAGATCTTATCCATTGTCGTATGTATATTCGGGTGTCTATTATTGGGGTACGGGTAGGCTTTACCTCCAGACGGTGAATGGCTACTACTGGTCGTCTAGTATAGCTAGTAGCACCAATAGTTACCGCCTAAATATGGGTAATACACGCTTGATTAAGGCGAATAGCAGTGGTAAGCGCGACGGGCGCGCTCTGCGTTGCGTAGTCAGATTGATATGCTAAGTTTGATACACAGCGCACTGGCCGGCCGATTGATTTATCGCTAATACTTTGCGTATAGATAAGTCCGTCTATATGTACGTAAAGGAAGTATGCACTATTAGCATCTTGGACACTAGATGACCATCCACTTCCACTTGCCCCAATATTATTCAATGATGTACCAACATATCCTCCACTATACTCAAGCGATGCACCAGTCATTAAATTATCCCGTGCGGTAGCATTGGTGCATTCAGATGCTGGTACTAACCGTACTAATGCTGTGAGTAGGGATAATTTAATGAATGGAGCGGGACTGGGATATGATGGATATTACCTTCAAGTAGCACTCTATCGTATTGGTCTCGCTGGTTTATGGTGGTCGTCTACCATTCGCTCCACTAGTAATACTTACTACTTGGGTACAAATAGTGATCAAGATAGTATATCGCCACAAAACATAGCTGATAAATATACCGGTCGAGCTATGCGCTATCGTAACGCAGAGCGAACCCACCGCGCATATTACTGGTGCTTGCCTTAATCAAGCGTGTACTATATATAGCCAGGCGGTAACCAGCGGCACTACTATGAACATTAGATGACCAGTAGTAACCAAACGTCGTCTGGTGGTAAAGCATACCTGTACCCCAGTAATAGTAACCAGAATATACATACGACAATGGATAAGATCCTGCACCAAGGCTACCAGTGGAGTCGGAAGACACTTCAAACACCAACGTCACGGCAGGACTCACAAAATATGCATCGGTGGATTTCTACTGCTTTTCTATAACTTTTCCCACTATTATGTGTTATAATAAGCGTAAGTATATTTTTAGGAGGTAAAATGATAAGAATAGCGATTAATGGTTTCGGTAGGATTGGCCGTAATGCTTTTAAGATTGCTTTTGAGCGGCCAGATATGGAGATTGTCGCGATTAACGATTTGACAGATACAAAGACTCTGGCACATCTCTTGAAACACGATTCGTCTTATGGTACATATGCACACGAGGTTAGCTTTGATGATGAGAACATTATCGTCAAGGGGAAGAAAGTACGTGTCTTGTCAGAGAAGGATCCAGCTGCTCTTCCTTGGGGAGATATGAATATAGATGTCGTGATAGAGTCTACCGGTCTATTTACTGATCCAGCCAAGGCTCGCGCGCATATCACCGCTGGTGCGAAGAAAGTGGTGCTTTCTGCTCCTGCTAAGGGTGAAGGTGCAAAGACTGTAGTATTGGGTGTGAATGAAGATGTTCTGACTCCTGATGATGAAATTATCTCCAACGCTTCTTGCACTACCAACTGTATTGCTCCAGTAATGAAGGTTCTAGAGGATAACTTTGGTATAGAAAAAGCGATGATGACTACTGTTCACTCTTATACCGCTTCTCAGAGGTTGCAAGATGCTCCAGCCAAAGATTTGCGTGAAGCGCGTGCCGCGGCAGAGAATATTGTGCCGACTACTACCGGTGCATCAAAGGCGGCAGCCCTCACTATTCCAACGCTAAAGGGCAAATTTAATGGCCTTTCTGTGCGCGTACCGACTCCTGTGGTATCACTTAGTGATATTACTGCAGTCCTGAAACGTGATGTGACAGTGGATGAGATTAATGATGTCTTTCGTCAGGCTGCGAAAGAGCCATATTATGAGGGCATCCTCGGTGTGACAGAGGAAGAATTGGTGTCTATCGACTTCCGTGGTAATTCTCATTCTTCTATCGTAGATCTCCCACTTACTGATGTGGTTGGTGGTAATTTGGTGAAAGTTGTTGCTTGGTATGATAACGAATGGGGCTATAGTAATAGATTGGTAGAGCTGACGGCTGATTTTGGCAAGGACATTAAGCCAGTTGAAACGGTAGAAGCTACAGAAAAAGTAGATTTGACAGAGGAAGAAAATAACTGACTTATGGAAGTTTTCGTCGGGGCAGACCATCGGGGATATGAGGTGAAAAATCGCCTTATGTCTTCCCTTGGCGCCAAATATCAGATAACGGACCTTGGTCCAGAGCAGCTTGATCCAGATGATGACTATAATGATATCGCGATTAAAGTGGTAAAAGCAGTATTGGCACATCCCGGGTCATTTGGGATTTTAATTTGTGGCTCGGCACATGGTGTTGCTATTCAGGCAAATAGATTCAAGGGTATTCGTGCTATCTCTGCCTATGATGAAAAATTAGCTCAGATTGGTAGGGAACACAATGATGCGAATGTTCTTTGCCTATCGGCGGATTTTCTAGATGATAATAAAATTGACAGTATAGCAAATATATTTCTTAATACTAATTTTTCTGGGGAGGAAAGACATAAGAGACGGATTGCTAAATTGGATCAGATGGCCGATGAGATATAATAACAAAATGGAGAAGTAACAATGAACTCTACGCAAATAGTTCCAACCATCCTAACCGATAATCCAGAGCAATATAAGCAATGGATTGCGGTATACCAACCTTTTACAAAGAGGGTGCATATAGATGTTTCTGATGGGACTTTTGCGCCGAACAAGACTATTCCGGTGAATAATGTTTGGTGGCCACAGGGGTGGGAGACTGATGTTCATATGATGGTAGCACGTCCGTCAGAACATATGCCAGTGATTCTACAAATGAAGCCATCTTTAGTGATTTTTCATGCAGAAACGGGTGAAAATCTAGTGCCGTTATTTGACCAGCTAAAGGAGGCTGGAATCAAGGCTGGTGTGGCGTTGATGAAGAATAGCTACCCGGGAGATTTTAAGGAATTCATTGAAAAAGCTGATTATGTGTTGATTTTTGCGGGAGAAATTGGTAAGCAAGGTGGTCAAGCAGATATGCTCCAAACAGAAAAAATTCCATTAGTAAAGGAAATTAATCCAGATTGTGAAATCGGTTGGGACGGTGGTGCTAATCTAAAGACTACGCGTGCTATTGCTCATGCTGGTGCAGATGTTATCAATGTTGGTTCGGCTCTCGCGACTACGCAAGATCCGACCGCAATGTTTAATGCTCTCACTGCAGAGACAGATAAGAGAGGAGTAGTTCTCTAATGGCAAGGATTGCGGCACTGGGCTCCGCCCTACAAGATCTTTATCTGATAGATAAAGATGATTTTGGTGCAACGGAAATGTTTTCCTACTCTCAGATGAATAAAAAGTCCATCTTTGGTGACCTGACGATTGGGACAAAAGTGGATATTGATAAACTATCTTACGAAATCGGTGGTGGTGGCACTAATGCGGCGGTGGAATTCGCTCGGCATGGCCACGATAGTTATTATATCGGTAATGTTGGTCATGATGCGGCCGGAGAGGCAATACTTGATTGCCTAGAAAAGGAAAAAGTGAATGCCTACCATGTGAAATATGCTGCGCGTAAGAGCACAGGTTGTTCTGTAATTCTGCTAGATTATCGGACGGGGGAGCGAACTATTTTGACACATCGTGGTGCTTCAGCGAAATTTGATAATCTGGATGAAAAAGTGTTAGACGAGATAAGGCCAGAGTGGATGTATATTACTTCTCTCAGGGGTGATATGGAGACATTAGGGAGATTTTTTAAGAAAGCACGACGACTTGGTTGTAGGATAATGTTCAACCCTGGCAAGCTGGAACTAGAGAAGAAGAAAGAGCTAAAGAAGCTGCTGGCTTATGTAGATATTTTGCTAGTAAACAAAGTAGAAGCGATGCAGATTGTGCCAGGAGCAGTATTGACTGAGCTAGTTTCTAGACTTAATAATTATGTAGAAACAGTGATTATTACTGATGGTAGCATGGGCGCTATTGCGTCAAATAGAGAAAAGACTTATCGTTTTAGTATCTACGAAGATATCCCAGTAAGAGATACTACTGGGGCGGGCGATGCCTTTGGTTCTGGTTTTTTGGCACATATTGCAGCTGGAAAATCTTTTCGCCAATCATTAATTTTTGCCTCTGCCAATTCCACAGCGGTGGTGGCAAAATTAGGCGCTAAAGCGGGCCTCTTAAAAGGTGACGAAGAATTACACCAAATGCCAATACAGGAAGTGAAAGGATAAAAATGAAAGAAGAACAAATAGAGCCAGCGGATAAGCTGAGCGATAAAGAGTTGATAAGAGGATTGCAGAAAATTAAAGAGGATATGCATCCAGAGGACATGGAGAGGGCATTATCTTATGTCTATGACCTAGGAAGAGGACTTAATTTGCTTCGAACTTTTCCACAGGGCGTGACGGCTTTTGGCTCTGCCAGAGTTAGGGAGGGCGATAAGTATTATGATAAGGCAAGAGAACTAGGCGCCTTGCTTGCTCAAAATGGACACCCAGTGATTACTGGTGGCGGCCCAGGCATCATGGAGGCGGTTAACAGGGGTGCTTTCGAATATGGCGGTAGGTCTGTTGGTCTTAACATTACTTTGGAGCATGAGCAATTCGCTAATCCATATTTGACGGATGTGATAGAGTTTCATTATTTTTTCGCGCGCAAGGTGATGCTTTCTATGGCGGCAAAAGTCTACGTTTATTTTCCGGGTGGCTTTGGGACATTAGATGAATTATCGGAAATTGTTTGCTTGATGCAGGAGGGGAAGATGCCGCGGATGCCATTATTCCTATTTGGCAAGTCATATTGGAGACCATTGGATAAGTTTTTCCGTAACAGACTATTGGCGGATAAGATGGTAAAAGCATCAGATCTCAACATTTATAAGATTACTGATGATATTGAAGATGTGGTAAAAGCAGCTAATAAAATTGGTCATCAACGGATTCAAGAGAATCTGTATGATCATTTTAAGAATTAGTTTTTTGTTGTTTTGCCAGATTTGATATCATCTATCAAATCACGTAAACTAGCAGCACGTTCAAACTCTAAGTTTGCGGCGGCGAGCTTCATCTCGCTTTCTAATTGCTTAATTAGCTTTGGAATTTCCTCTGGCGGAACTTTCTTTAGATTAAGTTTATTTTCTTGCTCTTTTTCTGGGATAATCGCACGTAAGCCCACACCCACCTCTTTTTGAATGCCCTTCGGCGTGATATGGTTTTCTTCGTTATACTTTTGCTGGATTTCACGACGGCGCATTGTTTCAGAGATTGCTTTTTCCATACTCTCTGTTACGTGGTCAGCATACATAATCACCTTACCTTCGACATGACGGGCGGCACGGCCAATAGTCTGAATTAGAGCTGATTCAGAACGGAGGAAACCCTCTTTATCTGCATCTAGAATTGCTACGAGTGATACTTCTGGCAAGTCCAAACCCTCGCGCAGGAGATTAATGCCGACTAACACATCATAAGTTCCGGCGCGCAAATCGCGTAGAATATCGCCGCGTTCTAGAGTGTCAATATCGGAATGAATATAGGCGGTTTTTACACCACGTTCTTTAAGGTGATCGGAAAGGTCTTCGGCCATACGCTTAGTTAGAGTAGTAACGAGTATGCGTTGATTTTTAGCAATGCGCTGGTCGATTTCTTCCATTAGATTATCTATTTGCCCATCAGTTGGCCGGACATCTATCTCTGGGTCTAATAACCCCGTTGGGCGAATCACTTGTTCGGCTGGCTCTGGGGAGTGTTCTAATTCATACTCGCCAGGAGTGGCAGAAACATAGATTGCGTGCTTAATATGACTGTCAAATTCATTGAACATCAGTGGACGGTTATCTAATGCGCTCGGTAAGCGGAAGCCATACTCTACCAGAACTTCTTTTCTAGCACGGTCACCATTATACATACCACGAACCTGTGGCAGAGTCATATGGGATTCATCGACTAATAGTAAAAAATCTTTTGGGAAAAAGTCAAGTAGTGTTGCTGGTGGCTCGCCGGCTTTTCTACCGTCTAAATGGCGAGAATAGTTCTCAATCCCCTTCACGAAGCCAGTTTCTTTTAGCATTTCCAAGTCATACTTAGTTCGTTGGGATAGACGCTGAGCTTCTAAGAACTTACCATGTTTTTCGAAAAACGCTAATCTTTCGTCATATTCCGCCTTGATAGTTTCTAGTGCACGATCAATCTGATCTTTAGGTGTGGCGTAGTGGGTATTTGGAAAGATGAAGACTTGATCTGGTTTTTCTAATACTTCTGCAGTGAGCGGATCGATGATTTTTACCTCTGCCAATTCATCGAAATCAAATTCGAAACGATAAGCTATTTCGCCGGAGGCTGGCATCAGATCGATGGTATCACCCATCACACGGAAATTACCACGCTCAAAGGCAAGGTCATTGCGATGATATTGCATGGCCACTAGATATATTACAAAATCACTCTGTTTTACGATACCGGCGTTACCAGCGTTGATACCTTTCCATTGGTCTCTTAAGACCCAGCCGTCCTCTGTTTTATTAAGTGCGAGTGACATCTCTGTGTAGTGGTCTGGAGAGCCGATGCCGTAAATACAAGAAACAGATGCGACGATAATTGTGTCTGGGCGAGTAAGGAGGGATACTGTCGCAGCATGACGGAGACGGTCGATTTCGTCATTGATAGCGCTATCTTTTTCAATATAAGTATCGCTACTGGCGATATATGCCTCTGGTTGATAGTAATCAAAGTATGATACAAAGTAGTGCACTTCATTATTTGGAAAAAAATCACGAAATTCAGAGTAAAGTTGCGCCGCCAGAGTCTTATTGTGCGCCAAAACTAAAGTTGGCTTTTGGGCATGCTGGATAATATTTGCCATGGTAAATGTCTTACCAGAGCCAGTTACGCCGAGTAGAGTTTGTTCTCGAATTCCTTGATCTAACCCATCACAAAGTTGAGCGATTGCTTTTGGTTGATCGCCAGTGGGTTGATATTTGGAAACGAGTTGAAACTTTGGCATAAATATATTATAACATAATGATTTTGTTGTGGTATAATATTATAGATGAAAATTACACGCGAGGAAATTGACCATCTTGCTAGGCTTTCTGATTTGTCACTGAGTGATGAAGAAGCGGAAAGTCTAAAAGGTGATCTGGAAAATATAATTAAATATATTTCACAGTTGGATGAGCTAGATACGGATGGCGTGGAGCCGACCTATCAAGTTTTTGAGATGGAGAATGTTTGGCGAGAGGATAAAATCTTACCACAGGATGCAGATAGAGAAAAATTACTTAATCTAGTCCCAGCATATCAGGGAAATATTGGTATTCAAGATAACCAGATTAAAGTTCCGAAGGTATTATAGGAGAGTGGTGATGGAAGAAGAAAAAGAGCTAAAAATCCTTACAGAAGAGGAAAAAGATATAGAGAATACGGAAAGGAGCGAGTGTGCAGATTGCGAGTAAAGATGTCAGCGCTGTAGATATGGTCCGTGCAGCTCTTGATAAAGCAAAGAAATATGCCGACTATAATATATTTATTTCTTTGAGCGAGGATGCTGCACTAAATCGTGCCAAGGAGATAGATGAGAAGATTGCCAAAGGTGAGAAAGTCGGCCGGCTAGCTGGTGTACCGTATGCATGTAAAGATAATTTTCTTAGTAAGCAAGGCGCGACGACTGCGGCGTCAAAGATTCTAGAACCTTTGAAGGCTCCGCTTAATGCTACTGCGATAGAAAAATTAGAAGCGGAAGGCGCAATTATGATTGGCCGAGTGAATTTGGACGCTTTTGCGCATGGATCATCTACAGAAAACTCATATTTCGGCGTGACGAAGAACTCTACCGATATGGAGCGTGTGGCCGGTGGGTCTTCTGGCGGTTCTGCGGTGGCAGTAGCGCTGGATATCGTGCCATTTGCAACTGGCACAGATACGGGTGGCTCCATTCGCCAGCCAGCATCATTCAATGGTGTGTATGGTATCAAACCGACTTATGGCACAATTTCGCGTTATGGTGTAGTGGCGATGGCTAGTAGCTTGGACTGTGTCGGATTTTTAGCTCGTAATACCGAGGATTTGAATCTGTTGATGGAAATTTGCGCTGGACAAGATCCGAAAGATTTGACGACATTACCAGATTATTATACGAAGACAGAGAAAAAAGAACCAAAGAAAATTGGCGTGATTAAGGATTTTGACTCTGATGCGATTGATCCAGCTATTCGCGAGGTGCTACGCCAGAAACTCAGCGAACTAAAATCTGATGGCTATGATATTGTAGACTTAGAAATGCCAATTCTAAAGTATGCCTTGGCTGTTTATTATATTATTTGTCCGGCAGAGGTAGCTTCTAATCTTTCTCGCTATGATGGTATTAGATATGGTTATCGTTCGGAGGATGCAAAGAATCTGGATGAGATTTTTGGCGAGTCTCGTTCTGATGGATACATGAAAGAAAATAAGCGTCGCATTATGGTAGGGAACTTTGTGCTATCTAGTGGGTTTTACGATGCATATTATTTGAAGGCGATGAAGGCACGCACTTTGATTATTCAAGCATTTGATGATGCCTTCAAGAAATGCGACTATATTTTAGCTCCTGTTTCGCCAAACCCAGCCTTCAGGATTGGTGAGAAGGTAAATGATCCGGTGGCGATGTATATGGAAGATATCCTCTCTGTAACATTGAACTTGGCTGGTGTGCCAGGTGTAGCACTTCCGGTTGGTAAGACGGACAGTGGATTGCCACTAGGTTTGCAACTGATTGGTCCACGTAGAAGCGATAAGAATTTGCTAGATTTCGCTGGTAAAATTGGCTTTAAAATAGATGATAAGGAGGGAAAATAATGAATGCTTCACTGCTATTTCTTTTGATTGCTATCGTGATAGTAGGGATTTTTGTCTTCGTGGCGATATCACTTACGTCAAGAAAAAATTATAACTTTGACAAAGATGTCTATCAGGCAGATTGGTTACATATAGAAAATAGCCTAGAGAAAGACAAAAAACCTACATATAATAATGCAATTATAGAGGCGGATAAATTACTAGATAAAGCGATGACAGAAATGGGCTTGCCTGGTAAGACTATGGGAGAAAGACTGAAAAAATCGAGTGCTAGATTTTCGCAGATTAACTCTGTTTGGCACGCTCATAAATTGCGTAACCAAATTGCTCATGAACACGGTTTCTCCGTGGAGTATTTGCAGACTAAACATGCTTTGGCGAGCTTTAAACAAGCGTTAAAGGATCTAGGAGCAATCTAATGAAATATGAAATAACAATTGGAATTGAGTGTCACGTTCAGTTAGCAACCAAGACGAAGTTATTCTCTGAGGTAGATAACGATGCACGTGGTAAAGAGCCAAATTCTTGTGTCTCCCCGGTGGACTATGCTTTGCCAGGTATGTTGCCAAGACTAAATGGCGAAGCAATCAAATTTGCCATTAGAGCTGGCAAGGCAATGAACTGCATTATTAATTCGTATTCTCGCTTTGACCGAAAGCATTATTTTTATCCAGATTCACCAAAAGGTTTTCAGATTACGCAGTTCTATCATCCAATCATTGGCGAGGGATATGTGGAATTACCATCAGGGAAGAAAGTCCGCATTGAGCATGCGCATTTGGAAGGTGATGCAGGTAAGCTAACACACTACGATACATATTCACTAGTAGATTTGAATCGTGTAGATACGCCTTTGATTGAAATTGTTTCTATGCCAGATATTCACTCTGCTAAAGATGCACATGATTATTGTAAGGAGCTGTGGAGGTTAATGTGTTATGCCGGTGTAACCAATGGTGATCTCTATAATGGCAATATGCGTTTTGACGTAAACACATCTCTGGCGCCAAAGGGTGCGGATGAACTCGGTACTCGCACAGAAGTAAAGAATCTGAACTCTTTCCGCTCTGTAGAGAGAGCTGTGGAGTATGAAATCAAAAGACAGGCTAAGTTGTTAGATGCTGGTGAAAAGGTAATTCAAGAAACGCGTGGTTGGAATGATGCTGCCGGGGAAACTACTGGCCAGCGAAGTAAGGAAGAGGCGAAGGATTATCGTTATATGCCAGAGCCAGATATTCCGCCAGTTCGTCTGTCGGACGATTTTATAAAGACAGAGATGGAAAAAGTGCCGATGTTGCCGAATGATTATCGTGAGAAATTTGGCGGAGTGATTGCGGAGGATACACTAGAAGTACTACTAGATTATCCGCAGTTGATGAGGAAACTTGGTGAATTATCTGATAAATCTATTAAGAATATTGCAAATCTGTTTTCATCCGTGTTACTAGCGGAAGAGAAGTCTACTGAGATGCTGGAGCAACTGCCGACAGGGAAGCAGCTAGAAGACCTCAGTGAGATGAAAGAGAAAGGCGAACTGTCCTCTACTGGCATGAAAGAAGTATTTGCAAAATTATTCGATCCACAGATGAAGGTAAAGGATACGCGTGCGGTTGCGAAGGAGCTGAACGTGATTCAGGAGAATGATACTGGCGCACTAGAAGCAATAGTGGATAGCGTGATTGCCGATCCAGCTTGTGCGCAGGCGGTGGCAGACTATAAGGCTGGCTCAGAAAAAGTGTTAGGATTCCTGGTTGGACAAGTAATGAAAGCGTCTCGTGGTAAGGCTAATCCGGGCGCAGCACAAGAAATATTGAAAAAGAAGCTAGCATAAGTTGCCCTTGATAGCTTTTGCAGCGCACGGCACGACCGTAGTATTTAGCATTGTTAAAGTTTTGTGGGATTAGATAGTTACCATCCTTATTTATGCCCAAGTCATAAGCATACCTAGTTTCGTTGACAGTGGAAGACCACCAAAGACCATCCGTGCTAACGCGTTGTAATTCTTTATTGTAATAAGCTCCACTATATCCTAATCCCGCTCCATTCACCAAATTATCCCTACTCACAGCATTAGCACGGTAAGTACCAGCATCTGGATCGGTTGGAAAAAACAATATAAAAATAGCTCAGCATCGCCGAGCTATTATCTGGTGAGGGTTAAAGTTCCCTTATTTCGTATTCTGTGTAACAGGCTGTTGCATGTGCTGGCCATAACAGAGTATACTGCCTCCCGTTACGAATAAAAACTGGGATATCTATATTAATGTTTTCTTTGAATACATGATGGTTGCCAGGTGGGGTGAGACATTTTTTATATTTAACATTCCCAACATCGTCTACATATGCAAATTCAACATAGTCACGTGCTATCATTATTTCATCATTTTCTCCGTCCAATTTGTCAAATAAATTATTTATCTCACATGACCATACTTTAGCCCCTACTGGACCAACTAGCAAGAATATACCGATTGCCATTACTGAGAAACTAAATAGTATTGAAACTACACGCTCTCCAATCCTAAGGCACTTTTCATCTGTCGAACATATCACAAGGATACCACCAGCACCTACTAATAGCATCATCATTATCACATAAACTGTTGTCATATTCCCTCCTCCTTTCAAAAGAACAAACCATAAGTTATGGCATTAATATAACACGCCCTTGTTTTTTAGTAAAATGTATATGGCTAGCCTTTGTAGCTATTGCCGAGATGTGCTAAATTAGTGAGCTGAACCTCCACTGGTAGCCTTGGTGCAAGATCTTATCCATTGTCGTATGTATATTCTGGCTACTATTACTGGGTTACGGGTAGGCTTTACTACCAGACGGTGTATGGCCTCTACTGGTCATCTAGTATAGTTAGTAGCACCCTTAGTTACGACCTGGATATGGGTAGTACACGCCTGTTTAAGGCGTACAGCGGTAATAAGCGCGTCGGGTACGCTCTGCGTTGCGTAATGAAAACACAGCGCACTGCTCGGCCAAAATATTTGCTACCATAGTGCCATGGATAGATGTTACCATTAGCGTCAATATATAGACGGTATGAATAGATAGAATCACGAACGGCAGATTGCCACCATTCACCAACAACACCAACGTCACTTAGTGATG
>JAFWHE010000010.1 GCA_017512045.1 Candidatus Saccharimonadota bacterium | reverse complement strand
CCAAAATTAATGAGATATTTAATGAAGAATTTAGCAATTAGAATCCTTAGTCGGCGGAAGCGAGAGGAAAATTGCAACATCCTCTGTACTTAGAACCGATTTGCCTGAATAGACAAAATCAATAAAATATGCTATGATAAAATAGTTTAGATCTAGAATTATAAACTAGATAGTTTTTTAAGAAGGAGGCCGACAAATGGAAAAGAAGTACGAATTTGTAAAAGATGACGCACGGTTATTATGGAAGGGTAGAACTATCCGTCGAATAGTCGCTATTCGGGATTTTGATGACGTAAAGGAAGGCGATTTGGGTGGATACATAGAGAGCGAATCCAACCTATCACAAGAAGGTGCCAACTGGGTCTACGATAATGCCGCAGTCTATGGTGATGCCGAGGTCTGTGGTGATGCCAAAGTCTATGGTAATGCCGAAGTCTGTGGTCGTGCCAAAGTCTATGGTGATGCCAAAGTCTATGGTGATGCCGAGGTCTATGGTCGTGCCGAAGTCTATGGTGATGCCAAAGTCTATGGTCGTGCCGAAGTCTGTGGTGATGCCGAGGTCCGTGGTGAAGCCGAAGTCTATGGTGGTGCCAAAGTCTATGGTAACGCCGAAGTCTATGGCAACGTCTATGTTCGTGGTGAGCTATGCTAAACTTAGCTCTTTAGAAAGGTAGGTGATATAATTGAACTTCTATGAAGAGTTAAAAATGTGTGCTGATGAAGCTGGAATAGAGGGAGTAAGAATTGTAGAGGTCCCTCTAGAACTAAGGCCAACCAAAGATGATTACAGGGAATTAGAGCGACGTATCGCTATTAGAGCCGCTGAAACCGACAAAATGTTAGTCCAAAGCCAAATCAATGCTCAATTTTCGCTACCAGTATCATAGAACCTTTTAAAAAGACCCCATGCGGGTCTTTTTCTATATTTGGCGGAAGCGAGAGGAAACTCTCCGCTTCGCTCCGAGAAATCGCTACGCGATTGCGAACCTTGGGCTCGTCTCCTCATTTCTTCTAACGAAGAAGTATTAAAAAATATCCCTGCCGGGATATTTTCCAATACTTCCTGGCGGAAGCGAGAGGATTCGAACCTCCGGTAGAGTTGCCCCTACACACGCTTTCCAAGCGTGCTCCTTAAACCACTCGGACACACTTCCACTCCTGTTATTGTAGCATAGAGTTGATTATTTTAGAAGACCTAAAACACTATAATATGCTGTGATTAGAAACTAAGAAGCAAATACCCCAGGATATAATATCCCGGGGTTTGGGTGAGCAACGATGAGTGATCTTTTGATGGTTATCCGACGCCCCAGGCAGATTTCATTTTTTCAATTCGATCTCTGTACCAGTGGTTTTTCTTGCAGTCATCTGGACCGTTCTGCCAAGGACCTTGCTCGGAAGCGACCAATCTTCCGCTTTGCGATTGGCAAGTAATCTCGATGAATCTCGCCATGCAGGCCAATCTGAGCGCGCAGGTCATACATTCTCCAAACATTTGAATTTCATCTTGGGCGGCTCTTTCGTCCTTGCGCTTTTTGGCTTCCAAATCTGTTGCAAAATCGTTGCTACGGATGATTTTCTTAATGGATTCACCCCTTATCTGAGTCAGTGCCATTATCTCACCTCTTTTCCTAAAATGTACTAGACTGCCTTATTATCTTACCAGAAAAATACAAATAAAGTCAAAAAAGTCCCTCGCTTATGCTTGCATATCAGGGATATTTTTACTACACTAAAAACATGAGTCCGCAAGATGTCATTATAGATTTAAAAGGAGTGACAAAGCGCTATGGTATTGGCGATGCGGAATCTTATGCTCTAAAAGATTTTGACCTTACTGTGAAGCGTGGTGAGTTCATCATGATTATGGGTCCGAGCGGCTGTGGCAAGACTACTTTATTGAACATTATCGGCCTATTGGACAAGCCGACAGAGGGAGAATATCTGCTTAATGGTGAAGCAGTAGAAAAAGTTTCTGACAAGAAAAAAGCGAAGCTTCGTGCAAAGAAAATCGGTGTGATTTTCCAGGATTTTAATCTAGTCCCGCAGTTGACTGTATTAGATAATGTTACTTTGCCAATGACTTATGCTGGCTATACAAAGACTCACAGGGAATTACAAGCAGATCGAATCCTGGAAAGGTTTCATTTACAGGAGCGAGAATATTATATGCCGTATCAACTCTCTGGTGGTCAACAACAGAGAGTAGCAATCGCAAGGAGCTTGGTTACAAACCCAGAGATTATTCTGGCAGACGAGCCAACTGGTAATCTGGACTCGCGCTCATCACATATCGTAATGGAGGAATTGCGCGAAATCCATTCCGAGGGTAACACTATCATCATGGTGACACATAATCCTAACCTGACAGTTTATGCTACCAGAGTCATTAATATGCTTGATGGACAGATTGATACCGATATTAAGACTGTAGCGGATAAAGATTTGCCACAACCAATTGCGGTGCATTTTCGTAAACGCCATATTCTAAAAGAGGTGAAGAATGCCTTATCTGGCAATAATGAGGAAGATAGCCAGTCGGAAGATACGCCTTCTGAAACACTGGAAGCGCCAGAAATGCCGAAAGAGGTGGTGAAAGAAGTGACCGAGGAAGTGCTAGTAGAGAGTACGTCAGAGGCAGAGGTGACAGAGCAGCCTGAGGTGTCAGATGATAAAAATAATGAAGAAGTTGCTGCAGAAAGTACTACTGAAACAGAGCAAGTAGCTGAGAAAATTAGCCGTAAGAAGAAGCGTAAAAAACGCAAGGGGAGGAAATAATGGCATTACTTCTGAAAACTCATTATTCTCTGGCTAGGGAGTCTATTCGTAGGAATCGTACCAGGAGCTTTCTCACCTGTCTGGGTATAGCTATCGGTGTAGCTAGTATTATCCTGATTTTATCTCTAATGGGCAGTATCAAGAACATGATTTCTTCTCAGGTAAAGGCGATGGGAGCAGATTTAGTTGTCGTTCGGCCAACTAAGCATACTAATACTGTTGATACTATTGTGGAGGGACTTACCGCATCTAATAGCTATATGACTAGTAGCCTCACTCTGAAGGATGCAAAAAC
Source organism: Candidatus Saccharimonadota bacterium (assembly GCA_017512045.1). Classification (GTDB taxonomy): domain Bacteria; phylum Patescibacteriota; class Saccharimonadia; order Saccharimonadales; family Saccharimonadaceae; genus Nanosyncoccus. The sequence goes on along the minus strand of JAFWHE010000010.1, from coordinate 6,527 downwards.
TATTTCTGCATTAGGTAATGTGCAAGCGGTAGCGCCGATTGCCGCAGGAGTAGCAACACTTACTTCCGAAGATCGCACAGTAAAGAGTGCCAGTGTGGTTGGTACTTCTCCTGATTTAATCAAAGTGCAGAACTTGCAGCTACTAGATGGCACATTCTTCTCTGATAAGGTAGAAAATGCGGCGGTGATAGGGAAGAATCTCTCGCTTGCGTTGTTTGGTACATCTACGGAGGCGATAGGCCAGACATTTTCGTTATTTGACCAGAAATTTATTGTGGTTGGTATGCTAGACGAGATGAAAGATCCAATCAACTTTAGTAACGTGGATTTTGATAGTTCTGCTCTGGTTAATGCAGATTATGTGGCAAAAATAGGTGGTAATTTCCAGGTGCAACAGATTAACGTCAAAGCTATGAATACCAGTATTATTCCAGATTTATCTAATGAGATGAAAGATCTGCTAAAAGCAGAAAAATCTGGAGACCTAAACTACGAGGTACTATACGGAGATGATATTTCTCACCCAGCAGGAAGCCTATTCACGCTAGTATCTGGGATGTTGACGGTGGTGGCCGGTGTATCATTGATAGTTGGTGGTATTGGCGTGATGAATATCCTCCTAGTGTCCGTAGGGGAACGCACTAGAGAAATCGGTATCAGAAAAGCCGTTGGTGCTAGCAGTATCAACATTTTGATGCAATTTATGTTTGAAGCGATGATTTTGGCTATATCTGGTGGTGTATTAGGTATGATTATTGGTTATGCGGTAGCATTCTTAATCTCAATTATCACGCCATTTAGTCCATATATTGACTGGGCAATTGTCGCAGTGACTTTGATTACCTCTCTCGCAATTGGCGTTGCATTTGGTATCTACCCAGCTGTGAAAGCCGCACGCAAGAATCCGATAGAATCGCTAAGATACTATAGGTAGAAATCTGAGAAAATAAACACAAATTATTACGTTTATGCTACAATAAGGTTAAGTAGGTCATTATTAATGGTGGGCTGAAGGAGGTGCTATGCCCAATAAAAACAAACAGTGTAAATATATTTTTGTGACGGGTGGGGTACTTTCTGGTGTTGGTAAGGGTATCACTGCCGCTAGTATGGGTGCCATCCTTAAGGCCAAGGGTTACAGGGTTACAATGCAGAAATGCGATCCATATCTAAACGTGGATGCTGGCCTCTTAAATCCAGTAGAGCACGGGGAATGTTTTGTTACCCATGATGGAGTAGAGACGGATTTGGATCTTGGTCATTATGAGAGATTTTTGGATTTTGAGACAAATAAATATTCTATTACTTTGTCAGGTGGTATTTATAAAGAATTGATAGAAAAAGAGCGTGCTGGTGGCTTCCATGGCAAGACTGTCCAGCTAGTGCCACATTTTACGGACTTGGTACAGGAGAAAATTGCCAAGGCATCTGCTAATTCTGATGTGCACATCGTAGAGATCGGCGGGACAATTGGCGATTATGAGGGCTTGCCGTTCGTAGAGGCTATTCGTCTTTTTGCTAACAAAGTTGGTCGCAGGAATTGTCTATATCTCTCTGTTGTATATGTGCCATGGATTAATACTAGCAAGGAGCTAAAAACAAAGCCTGCTCAGAACGCACTAAAAGATTTACGCGGTTTTGGTATCATCCCAGATATCGTTTGTGTTCGTACAGAGAAGCCTTGTCCACGTGCAATTTGCGAGAAAATCGCGGCTTTCTCTGGGATTTCTGGCGATGCGGTAGTAAATCTGCCAGACATCCAGAGTGTTTATGATGTGCCGTTTAATGTGTTAAAGTCCGGTGTATTGCAAATTTTGAATGACTTTGTTGGCGATGAGAAAAAGCCAGATATGAGAAAATGGGAAAAATTCTCAGAGATGCGTAATAAGCATCATGACAAAACTATCTCTGTTGGCTTGGTAGCTAAGTATGTTGGCAATGAGGATACCTATATTTGTGTGACAGAGGCCCTGAAAGCCGCTGCCGCGCATCATGATGTCGACCTAGACATTAAGTGGATTAACGCCGAAGAATTAACTGAGGAAGAGTGCTCTGCTGCTTCGCTACTGAGTCAAGTCGACGGCATTGTTGTCCCTGGTGGCTTCGGCCTACGCGGGGTAGAAGGAAAAATTACTGCCGCTACTTATGCACTAGAACACAATAAACCATATCTGGGCCTTTGTTTGGGCTTGCAAGCCGCTTGTATTGCAGCTGCTCGACGTGGTGGGTTGCCTGGTGCTGGATCTGAGGAATTCTTAAATGATGAGAATTACAAGAAGCCAAAAGATTTCAGAAATGTTATTTATATCATGGAGGGGCAACAGGGGAAGGAAAGTACTGGTGGCACGATGCGTTTGGGCGATTATCCTGCTATTTTGAAAGCTAATTCCAAGGCTGCCCAAATTTATAAAAAAGAATATGATGATAAATGTTATATTGATGGCACAGAAATTCAAAAATCTGGTAAGGTCAAGGTAATAGAACGTCATCGTCATCGTTATGAAGTGAATCAGAAATATTTGCCAGAGATAGAAAAGGGCGGGTTAGTTGTTTCTGGCACCTCGCCAGATGGAAAATTGGTAGAATTTGTAGAAGCTCCAGATTGCAAATTCTTCGTGGCGACTCAGGCGCATCCAGAGTTTAAATCTCGTCCACTGGCAGTGCATCCATTATTCTATCATTTTGTGAAGACACTAGTGAAATAGTTTCCCCTGATTTTTATGGTATAATATAGGGAATGGAACAGATTACTGAGAAAATTAGGGAAGTCGCAGAAGAGATATTAGGAGTGGATTCATCTGACGAGCCAATCGCAGAGACAGTTTTTGCTTTGCCAGAAGATTTTGTAGTAGATGTTACTATTGCACCAGATGACACAGGGGCAGATTATGCCTCTAATGCCGCAATGAAGTTATTTGGCCTGGCCAAATCTGGCAAAATTGTTGCACCTGATAACATCAAATCACCACGTGATTTAGCAGAAAAATTTGCCAAAGCGATGACTGAGGATGGTGGTTTTCCGTTCACGGTAGAGGTAGCTGGACCAGGATTTTTGAACTTTATATCGTCAGATGGATATTGGAAGCAGAAATTAGCCGAATATGGCACTAATTTCCAGAAAAATATATCACAGAATGTATATTCTCATCAGCAAGTGGTTTGCGAATTTTCTGATCCAAATCCGTTTAAAGTACTTCACGTTGGGCATCTTTATACCTCTATTATGGGAGAATCTATCTCTCGCCTGGTGGAATTTGCCGGCGGTAAGGTGATTCGGGCTAACTTCGGCGGAGATGTTGGTCTACATGTAGCGAAGACAATTTATGCCATGCTCGCTCGCCAAGTCGCAGTAGAGCAAATTCAAACTGACGATAATGACGAGACGGCCACAATTGCACAGAAAATCCAAATTATTGCCGATTGTTATGTAGAGGGAACACGCGAATATGAAGATAATACTGATGCCAAGGTAGAAATTACTCGTCTAAACAAGCTGATTTACGAAATCGCCGATGCTGGGCCGAAAAAAGATTGGTCCACGGAGAAAACAGACGATACCGTGAAGGTTGCAGCACTTTATTGGGCAGGTCGCGAGCTGAGTTATAAATATTTTGACAATTTCTATGCACGTGTCGGAGTGAAATTTGATAAATATTATCCAGAGTCCACTGTGGCAAAGCGTGGTCTGAAAGAAGTTCAGGAACACATCGGCTCTGTCTATGTGGAGAGTAATGGCGCTATTATTTTCCCAGGTGAGAAATACGGCCTGCATACTAGGGTATTTATTAATAATGATGGTTTGCCGACTTATGAAGCGAAGGATGTTGGACTGATTTTTACGAAATGGGATGATTATAATTTTGATAAATCCATCGTGATTACGGGTAATGACATTATTGATTATATGAAGGTTGTGCTTTGTTCGATTGGCCAGTTTGCGCCAGAGTTGCCAGCTAGAACAGAGCATATCACACACGGTAATGTTCGTTTGCCAGGGAATGAAAAGATGTCCAGTAGAAAAGGTAACTTTATCAAGGCTATTGACGTATTGAATGATGTAGAGAAAGCACTAACAGAGAACACGACGAGTGATGCGGATGTGGCTAAAACTCAGACGATTTCCATGGCGGCGATTAAATATGCTTTTCTGAAATATAAAATCGGTGGCAATATTGAATTTGATATAAAAGAAAGCGTATCGGTTACGGGCAATTCTGGGGTTTATCTTCAATACTCTGGTGTGCGAGCAAAGAAAATTTTAGCGGCAGTCATGCCAGATGTAGTTTCTGACGCTGATGATTTTGCACAAGATTGGAAATTGAATGAACATGAGAAATCTCTTATTCGCACGATTGACCAGTATAAGGATATATTGGCAGAAGCAGTGGCGGAGCTTGCCCCACACAAGATTGCGAATTATCTTTATGAACTAGCGCAAGAGTTTTCTAGATTTTATGAGAATGTCAAAGTTACTAATAGCGAATACGAGGCAGAACGGGTGCAAATTGTGCGTGCCTATTACAGAGTACTAGAACATGGATTAAACATTTTGGGCATAGAAATCCCAGAGGAGATGTAAAAAATGAGCAAAAAAGCAACGTTACTTTGGATAGATTTAGAGATGACTGGTTTGATACCAGGCAAAGATAAGATACTGGAAGTGGCGGCTATTGCAACTGATTGGAAACTCGACCAAATTGCTGAATACACAGGAATAGTAAAAGTGCCAGAAAATCTGATGTCAGAGCGTATGGTTGGTCCGTTTTGGGAGAAAAATAGCGATAGTCGAGATGCTCTGATTGCTCAAAATACCTCTGGGAAACCAGTGAAAGAGATAGAAAAGGAGCTGCTAGAGTTTATCACTGCCAATTTTGCTAAGCAAAGTATTGCCGATGACGAAAAAGGCAAAGGGAAGATTATCCTAGCTGGCAATTCTATCCATCAGGATCGTAAGTTTATAGATATAGAAATGCCAGAATTGGCAGAACGCTTACATTATCGGATGCTGGATGTGAGCGCATGGAAAGTATATTTCGAGGGCGCATTAGGTAAGAAATTCCTAAAGCCAGAAGTGCACCGTGCCTTGGATGATATAGAAGGAAGTATAGAGGAGTTAAAATGGTATCTGACGTTCATGAAATAACTGGCATTGGTGAAGTGCATGGGATTGGAGAATTTTCCGTCGCTGAAGAAACTCTCGGTTTTGGTGACGATGCAGAAAAAGTAACTGTCTATAAAGTACCTACTTTGGATTTGGCAGACAAGGTAGATTCTGCAGATTATGTAGATGAGGGACCACGGGCGTTTTTGATAATACGCAAGAATACCATAGAAGTGCGGACGGATAGTAAACTTAGAGATTTGCTTAGAGAAAAATATGAAAGTGTAATGGAGAGTCGCTATTTCGGCAAGGGGGGCATAGAGATTGTCAATGCTGGACAATTGGACGATGAGGAAATCAAAGATTTGGTGAGGCTAAGCTATAATTTGACAAGGGAAATGTAAATTACCCAGTTTCACTGGTAGCCTTGGTGCAAGATCTTATCCATTGTCGTATGTATATGCTGGCCGCTATTACTGGCCTATTGGTAAGCTTTACGACCAAACGGTGGGTGGCCGCTACTGGTCGCCTAGTATCGCTAGCAGTGCCTATAGTTACATTCTGTATATGCTTAGTACACGCTTGGCTAAGGCGAGTAGCGATAATAAGCGTTTCGGGTTTACTATGCGTTGCGTGATAGCGCACTGAGCGGCCAGAATATTTATTACTGTTATTCTGGGGATGAATAGAAGTATTAGTATGCAAGTCTAGCACGTTTGAGTTAAAGACGCTAAAGACGGTAGACGCCCACCAGTCTCCATACACACCAACGTTAATTAACGATAAAGTATTATAAACCCCATCATACCCAAGCGATGCACCAGTCATTAAATTATCCCGTGCGGTAGCATTGGTGCGGTACCCTGGTCCTATTTATTCACTGCCTATGGGTATGGGGATAATGAGAGTGGGAGCAGAAATACCCAAAGCTATCCGATGTCGTATGTGCTCTCTGGCCGCTATTATTGGGATACGGGTAAGTTTTATTTCCAGACAGCAGATGGCGTCTACTGGTCGCCTAACATAACCAATAGCATAAATGGTTATCTTCTATATATGTATAGTGTTCACTTGGTTAAGGCGAATAACAATAATAGACGTAACGGACTTACTTTGCGTTGTGTGGTAAGCAACGCAGAGCGACCCCGAGGCGCTTATTAAAGCTACCCGCTTTAATCAGGCGTGTACTATACATATACAGGTAGTAACTATCGGTGCTACTAACTATACTAGACGACCAGTAGGCGCCACGCAACGTCTGGTAGTAAAGCCTACCCGTATCCCAGTAATAGCTGCCCGAATATACATACGACAATGGATAAGATCTTGCACCAAGACTACCAGTGGAGTAGGGGGGGATACAGCGCACTGCTCGACCCATGTTTTGGACGCTTTGGCCTTGAGGATAAATATAGCCATCTGTATT
>JAFWHE010000009.1 GCA_017512045.1 Candidatus Saccharimonadota bacterium | reverse complement strand
TATTTACGCGATGTTGGTATATTTGGGCGCTGGTGGTCAACTAGTGTTTATGGCCTTAACTATTCGACATATTCAGTGATAGGTAGCAACGATGTCATCAATCCTCAGAATAATGGCAACAAACATTATGGGCTGACAGTGTGCTATGCAACGCAAAGTGTTTCCACCCGTTTTAATGGTAAGGGATTCCGCTGCACTATCCAGATATGCTATAATTAGATTATGCCAAAGGAGGAAAAGAAATCGGTAGATAATACGTCGCTGACAACGGCTGATTTTGTGCACCTCCATAATCACACGCATTATTCATTATTGGATGGTCTAACAAAGGTCCCAGATTTAGTAGACTTTGTTAAGAGTACTGGTATGGAAGCAGTGGCGGTGACGGACCATGGGACAATGTCTGGCTTGGTGGAGCTTTACAAAACGTGTAATGATAGTAGTATTAAGCCGATTTTGGGGTTGGAGGCTTACGTGGCGGCACGTGGACGGAAAGATCGCGATCCAGCACACGATAAGGAGCGTTTTCATATTACATTGCTCGCGATGGATAATAAAGGCTATGAAAATCTTTGTCGAATGATGACTTTAGCGGAGACGGAAGGGACTTATTATAAACCGCGTATTGACCATGAACTAATGGAGAAATACAACGAAGGGATTATCTGTTTATCTGGCTGTGCATCGTCAGAGATATCAGTGAAGTTGAAAGAAGGTGATGAAAAAGGCGCCAGGAAACTAGTGGATTGGTATTCTAATGTCTTTAAGGATAGGTTTTATTTGGAGATGCAGGACCATGGTCACCCGGATTCGCCGACTCATTGGGACGTGCAGAACCGAATTAATACTGGTTTACAGAAAATCGCGAAAGATACCGGATTGCCTCTGGTAATAACTTGTGATGGACATTATTTGAAGCATGATGACCAGGATACACACGAGATTTTACTCTGTATTGGTACAGCTAGTAATCTGTCTGACCCAAATAGGATGTCGTTGAAAGATTTTGAACTGCATGTGATTCCACCCCAAGATATTATTGATCGATGGGGTAAAGATTTTCCGGAAGCGATTCGCAATACAAAACGGATAGCGGAGCGGTGTAATGTAGATTTGCAACTGGGACGGATTTTGATTCCAAAGTTTCCAGGCATACCAGATGGTGATAATGAAAAGTCATATCTTGATAAATTAGTGTTTCGTGGTTTGGTATTTAGATATGGTGGGAAAACAGAGGAAGAAGCCGAAAATTTGTCAGTAGAAGAATGTAGGAAAGTACTGGCGGGTGCAGGCAGGAAAGATGTGCTTGATCGCATAGACTATGAGCTTTCTGTGGTAGACAAGATGGGATATAATGGCTACTTCCTTATTGTGCAAGATTTTATTAACTGGGGAAAGAAAAAACGTATTGTTTATGGCCCAGGGCGTGGCTCGGCAGCGGGGTCTATCTTGGCGTATGCTTTGCGTATTACGGAGCTAGATCCATTAAGGTATGATTTGCTCTTTGAACGGTTTCTTAACCCTGATCGTATTTCCATGCCGGATATCGATACAGATATTCAGGATACTCGTCGAGATGAGGTGATTCAATATTGTACAGAAAAATATGGGCGTGGCAGGGTGTCAAATATTGTAACTTTTGGCAAAATGATGGCGAAGAATGCCGTGCGTGATGTAGCGCGTGTGATGGAAGTACCGTATGCGGAGTCTGATCGAATCGCTAAATTAGTGCCAGATCCGGTGATGGGTCATCATGTGCGCTTACAAGACGCAATTAAGGATGTACCAGATCTAAAAAATGAATATGAACATAATCCTACTGCGAAAGAGGTGATTGACTTTGCATCTCGGCTAGAGGGGACGATTCGCTCGCACGGGGTGCATGCCTGTGGTGTAATTATTGCGCCAGATGATCTGGTGAAATTTCTACCATTAGAGGTAGCAAAGAAACGTGGTGCGAATGATGAGGAAGTCTTAGCGGCGCAATTCCCGATGAATCAGGTGGAAGAATTAGGGCTGCTCAAGATGGATTTCTTGGGATTATCCAACTTGTCTGTCATTAATAATGCCTTACGCATGATTAGGAAAGTTTATGGTGATGACTTTGATATGTATTCTGTGCCGCTGGATGATGAGGAAACATATAAATTACTCCAGAGAGCAGAAACGACGGGTGTGTTCCAGCTAGAATCTGCCGGCATGAAACGTTATCTGAGAGAGTTAAAAGCTTCACGTTTTGAGGATATTATCGCTATGGTAGCATTGTATCGTCCTGGCCCGATGCAGTTTATCGATAGTTTTATTCGGAGAAAACACGGAGAGGAAAAAATCACTTATCTACATCCTGGATTGGAAAATGCACTCAAATCTACCTATGGAATTATGATTTATCAGGAACAATTCATGCAGATATCCAGAGAGTGGTGTGGATTTACCGGTGGCGAGTCTGATACTCTGCGTAAGGCGGTAGGTAAGAAAAAAGTCAAACTGATGGAGGAGCTAAAGCCAAAGTTTATTAAAGGAGCGGTAGAGGTTGGCGGCGCGACAGAGGCGATTGCGGAAGAATTTTGGGCACAGCTTTTAGATTTTGCGAATTATTGCTTTAATAAGTCTCATGCGGCGTGTTATGCCCTGATTGCGTATTGGACGGCCTATCTGAAAGCGCATTACCCAGATGCATTTATGGCGGCTTTGATGACCTCTGATATGCGCTGGACAGACAGGTTGGCAATCGAGATGGGCGAATGTAAGAAGATGGGACTAAAGGTGTTAGGCCCAGATATCAATGAATCTTATGGTGATTTCGCTATTGTAAAAGGGCAAAATACTATTCGTTTTGGTCTCTCTGGTATCAAGAGTATGGGGAAGGCTCTTGTGGAAGAGGTAGTGCTCCCAGAGAGAGACAAGAATGGACCGTTTGCCTCTGTTTGTGATTTTGCGAAAAGGGTAAATTCTACGAAGTTTAATAAGAGATCTTGGGAAGCGGCGATTAAGACGGGAGCATTTGATAGATTTGCAGACCGCTCTGATTTATTGTTTAATTTGGAAGCGATTCAGGCCTACGGCACGAAATGCCAAAAAGATGTCGCTTCTGGACAGATGGATCTCTTTGGTGCTTTCGGAGAGGCGGGAGCTATTCCAGAGCCAGAAATTAAGCCTGCACCTGTAAAGACCTCAGAAAAGGAGCAACTTCTCTGGGAACGTGATTTGATGGGACTATATCTGTCAGCACATCCATTGGATAAGTACGATACCTATTTTGAAGAAAATACTCATCCATTTTCTTTGGTGACGGCGGAAAATGATGGTAAAACGCTAATTGTAGGCGGTATTATCACTGATATTCGCACGATTTTGACTAAATCTAATGCTAAAATGGCCTTTGTCAAGATAGAGAATAAGGTGGCAGAACAAGAAATCATTGTTTTTCCGAGTGTTTATGAGCAATTTGGCGGTAAATTAGTTCAAGATAATGTAATAAAGGTGACTGGTAGGGTGAACGCTAGAGATAAAGACGGTAATATCGTGCCAGATGTGAAGATTTTAGCAGAAAGTATAGAGGTAATTTCTGATGATATATTGGAAAATTATCAGAGTACGGGTCAAAAAATGGCCGCTCCTATCGCTTCTACGCAAGCTCGTGGTGGATATGGCCGTAGGAGTAAGGTTTCAGCCCAAGGCGTGTCCAAGAGCATTAGAAGCGGCTCTGGCGCGAAATTTGCTGCTGGAAATACAAGAAAATCTGCATCTAGCGATGATTCCACCCCAGTTGCTCCTATTACGCCACCGAAAGATCCTAGGAAGGAGAGGCTATATTGCCTGATTAAAGATCCAGATAACACAGAGATACTAACAGAGATAAAACATCTTTGTGATTTAAATCCTGGTGTGCAAGAGGTAGTGCTAGTATTGGAAGATAAAGATGGTAAAAAACCTCTCAAGATGCCATTCAAAGTAGACACAGTACCAGAGTTATTAGATTCATTAGCCAAGCTAATTGGTGGTGAAAACGTAAAAGTGGTGTAGTTTTCCTTTCTCCTCCACTACTGAACTTCAAGCATTAATGTTGCGATAAAAACAAGAAAGTGTGCTATAATACAGATATGGAAATCGTGTTATCCTTGCACAATATCCGTTCGGTCTATAATGTGGGTGCTATTCTGAGAACGGCCGAGGGGTTAGGGATAAAGAAAGTAGTCTGTTCTGGCTACACGCCTTGTGCTTTGGATCCGAATGCTTTACCGCACGTTGCAGCTAAGATGGAACGTCAGATAGCAAAGACTGCGCTCGGTGCGGAAAAATTAGTAGAACTGACCTGGTGTGAAGACCCAAAGCTGTTTTATAAGACCTACAAGTCTAAGGGTTATCAGATTATTGGCTTGGAAAATCGCATTAATGATGGGCGCAAATATACACTTGGTTCACCATCATTGTTATCACGTTTGAGAGATAAAGCAGTATTGATTTTGGGTGAGGAAGTACAGGGGATTGATCAGAGCTTGTATGACGTAGTGGATTTATTCATAGAGATACCGATGGTAGGTCAAAAAGAATCTTTCAATGTCTCCGTGGCAGCGGGGATTGCACTTTATGCATTGAAAACAGCATTTTAATATTTTGCCTATTTTGTCAAATTATAGTATAATTGCCTGATATAAGTGTGGAAAAAGATAAAAGAGGACAAAATGGACAGATATAATCCGCAAGAAATAGAGAAAAAATGGCAGGCAAGATGGGAGAAAGAACAGACTTTTCGTGCTGCTCCTAAGGGCAAGGATTTGCCAAAAAACCTTAAGACTCCAAAGGTGTTCCTAGCGGAAATGTTCCCATATCCATCTGGTGCTGGTCTTCATGTCGGCCATGTACGTAATTTTACTATCGTAGATGTCTTAGCTAGATTTTATACCCAGCAAGAGATGAATGTCCTCCGCCCTTTTGGGTATGATACTTTTGGTTTGCCAGCGGAAAATTATGCGATTAAGACTGGCATTTCTCCACAAGAGGCGACGAAGACTAATATTACTAATTTCCGCAAGCAATTGAAGAGGCTCGGCTATGCGATTGATTGGTCACGCGAGATTAATACATCCGACCCAGAGTACTACAAATGGACTCAATGGTGCTTCTTGCAACTTTATAAAAAGGGTTTGGCTTATCGCAAAGAAAGCTACCAGTGGTGGTGCCCAGTAGATCAGACTGTGTTAGCTAATGAACAAGTAGAGAATGGCTGTTGTTGGCGCTGTGGTCATGAGGTAGAAAAGAAGAAAATGAAACAATGGTTCTTCAAGATTACAGAGTATGCCGACGAGCTATTGGCTGATATTGATGCTCTAGATTGGCCAGACAAGATTAAAACGATGCAACGCAACTGGATTGGCCGTAGCGAAGGTGCAGAAATTGAGTTTGAGGTAGCATCAGTTGCTAATACATATATCAAAGTCTTTACCACTCGCCCAGATACAGTTTTCGGTGCGACATTTCTCGTTCTTGCACCAGAGCACCCAGCCGTTAAAAAACTCGTTACAGAGGAAACGAAGGCTGAGGTAGAAAAGTATCAGTCCGATGCCTTGAAGAAATCCGAGATTGAGCGCCAGGAAAACAAGGAAAAAACAGGAGTGTTCACAGGCTCTTATGCAATAAATCCGGCTACTGGCGAGAAGATTCCAATTTGGGTGTCTGATTATGTCCTGATGGGGTATGGTGAAGGTGCAATTATGGCAGTGCCAGCGCATGATGAACGTGACTATGAATTTGCTGAGAAGTTTGATTTGCCAATCAAAGAGGTGATAGAAAAACCAGAAGGCTCTTCTGATGACGAAAAATGCTATCATGGTGAAGGCAAACTCATCAATTCCGGACATCTAGATGGTACGGATTCTTCCGAGGCGCGTGAGCTAGTTATTAATTGGCTTTCTGAGCAAGGTGTAGGCAAACAGAAAGTGACTTATCGTATGCGTGATTGGCTGATTTCTCGCCAGAGATACTGGGGCTGCCCAATCCCAATCGCTTACGATGAAGATGGTAATGAATACCCAATTCCAGAAGATCAGCTTCCAGTCATTATTCCAGAGGTGAAAGATTATAAACCAGATAACACTGGACGTTCTGCCCTAGCCAAAGCCAAGGATTGGTTGACTTTCGAGATGGAAGTGAAGGATAAAAAGACTGGCAAGATGGTTAAAAAGAAACTGACACGGGAAACCGACACATTGGATGGTTATGCCTGTTCATCTTGGTATCTATGGCGCTATGTTTCTGCGCATGATGATAAAGCGGCTTGGGATCAAAAAGCGATTAAATATTGGGCGCCAACTGATGTTTATGTAGGTGCTGATCACGCAGTAGCACATCTGTTATATATCCGTTTTTGGTGCAAATTCTTCGCTGATCAGGGGTATTTACCATTCCGTGAGCCAGTAAAGACATTGCTCTATAATGGCTACATCAATGCGCCAGATGGCAAGAAGATGAGCAAGAGTAAGGGCAATGTGATTGATCCGCTAGATGTGATAGACCAGGGTTATGGTGCTGATACTCTCCGTACTTATGAAATGTTTATTGGACCGTATGATCAAGATGCAGCTTGGGATCCGAAATCTGTCGGTGGAGTTTATCGCTTCTTGAATCGCTGCTGGAATTTATGTTTTGATGAAACTATGCATGCAACGTCTGAACGAGGATCTTCCTCGGACACGCTCAAGGGCGCTCGCCCGAGCTTATGGTCCGATGAAGACCTCATTCCAGACGTTGCTGATCGTCTTGTGCAAAGACATAAAACCATCAAGAAAGTTACTGATGACATTCATCGTCATAATTTCAACACTGCGGTTTCTACCCTGATGGAATACGTTAATTATCTCTATAAAGAGAAAGCAACAGCTGAAGATATTGTCACTCTGGCAAAGTTGATTAAACCTTTTGCTCCACATCTTGCCTGTGAAATGTTAGAGAAGATGGAATCTGATGATATCTGGCCAGTTTGGGATGAGAAATATCTCGCAACTGAAACCGTAGAGGTAGTGGTGCAGGTTAATGGTAAGTTGCGCGCTAAGATTTCTGTTGCCGCGGAAGATCTAGAAAACCAAGAAAAAATAGAAGAATTAGCCCTTGCAGAAGATAATGTGAAAAAATTTACTTCTGACGGTATAAAGAAAATCATCTTCGTCAAACAGGCAAAACTCGTCAATATAGTTGCATAATAGCGTGAACTATGTTATACTAGAAAAGTTGTTGTAATTTTTTGATTTTCCAGAGGAGGGGAACAAATGGATAAGACCAAAATATTTAGCAATGAACTTTACAAGGATGACAGTTACTTCATGGAGCTATTAGGTTCGGAAGATAAGGCGAGGCAATGTGATTACAGAAATGCTATTATCAAAGAACTAAGGCATAGAAAGAATGCCAACAGGAATGGCGCTGAACCCAATTCGACAGTTTTACTTTACGCGTGCTGAGATATTTATGCCTAATGATTGGCCTTGCATGCCCCTTAATCGTTTTTTGGTTGGCACTAATGTTTTGTCGTAATATATCGGCCGGTAATGCTGATAGGGTTCTTATGCTGGCTGTATATGCTGGTATTCTTCATGTGCTCAGCATGACGATTTATAACATGATTGACAGTACTATGCGTAAGCTGCAATGCTCAGCTGATTCGGCGTTAGAGTCTAGCCAGTGTAACGAATTTACGAAGTTCGTTAGTGAAGATGCGTATTTGACACTAATGGCGAAAAAAGAGGCTCTAGACGAAGTAATATGGAATTTAGGAAAGCCGTGAAAACTCACGGCTTTTTTCATTTTTCTCCCCTTGTCAAATCGGATTTTTTGTGATAAACTAATACAAATATCTATATCATTAAACGGAGCATAAAATGCCTGAACCTAAAAAACAGAGCAGCGCTCGTAAGACTGGGTTGCGTCGCAGCCACTTACGCCTGAAGCTAGCTCGTGCAGTTAACAAGAAGTCGCCTGTCAAGGCTTACGAAACTAAGAAGTCTACACCTCGTCTAAAGGTGAAGACTGTTAAGTCTAAAAAATCAACTAAAAAGAGTAGCAAATAATGGCAAGTAATCGGCATCTAGGTAGAATTATAACTTTGCAAAGCTTGTATGAGTACGAGTTTCGCGAAAAGGCGGGCGATACTGAGGCCGAGATTGACACCATTATCGCAAAAAATATAGAACCATACGATAGAGCTCTTGGAGATACAGAGTTCGTGTATAGTTTGACACACGGAGTGATGGATAAGCTCAAATCGTTGGATAGTGATTTGAAGCCCCTCGCGCCAGAGTGGCCAATTAGTGCTATTGCATCTATTGACCGTAATATTCTACGTATTGGCCTATATGAATTGAAATATTGTGGAGACAAAGTTCCACCAAAAGTTGTTATAAATGAAGCCGTGGAGCTTGCAAAAGCTTTCGGTTCTGATAATTCTTCTAGGTTTATTAATGGCGTGTTAGGTACAGCCTATCGTCAGATTAACCCAGAAGAAGCTGCTAAGGGAAAAAATGAAGAATCAAGCAAAAAAGAAGATGTCACCTCGCAAGAAACACCAGAACCAGTATCAGCGAGCGAGGAAAAATCAGAAGGAAAAAAATAATTTAGCGCAGAGCGGCCAAGAGAAACAGCCACTGAAGCCAAATTTAACTTATCGTAGCCCCAAGGGCACATTGAAGATACCAGAAGCGCTTCCGACGAAGGAATATAAGGAATCAGCTTTCTCTCGGATTTTTCATAAAAAGCCAGCTATTCAGGAGATTGTACGTGAGCCAACTTCCGGTGGTATTGTATTTCGGATGACGCCAGATCAGAGAGATATAGAGATTTTGCTGATTCAAGATTCTAAAAATCGTTGGACTATTCCCAAGGGACATATTGAGCCAGGAGAAACGGCAAAGCAGACCGCTATCAGAGAAATAGGCGAGGAATCCGGACTGCACCACGTGAGAGTATTGACTTGGCTTGGCAAGATTCACTTTAAGTATCGTCGGCAAGATAAACTAGTTTTGATGACCACGCAGATTTACCTGGTGAGAGCACTAGATGAACATGAAAAACCTCAAAAAGAAAAATGGATGAATGGCATTAAGTGGTTCCGTTTTAGCGATGCGATTGACGCAATTGAATATGAAGATATAGAGAAACTAATGTTAATTGCCAGGAAGAAGATTCGTGCTGGCGAATTTTAGTTGCAAAAAGGAGGAAAATGAACAAACAGGAAAAAGAAGAATACCAGAAATTTTCCAGAGAAAAGCTAGGGTTTGAGTTTCATGATATAGACTTGTTGATTACTGCATTGACACATAGGAGCTATGTTAATGAACATAAGGATAAGCAAGTAGAACATAACGAACGCCTGGAGTTCTTAGGCGATGCAGTATTGGAATTAGTGAGTTCTGATTTTCTATTTAGAAATTACAACCAGCCAGAAGGAATTATGACGGCTTGGCGCAGTGCTTTAGTGCGGACGGAATCCATCGGTGCGGCCGGCGAAGAATTGGGCTATGAACCACTTGTTCGCCTTTCACACGGGGAAAAGATGGATACTGCCAGGGCGCATGCAGTGATTTTGGCAGATTGCTTTGAAGCAGTAATTGGTGCTATCTATCTGGATCAAGGATATGATGAAGCGAAAAAAATCATTCAGAAACATATTTTGGTAAAAATTGATCAAATTTTAGCGGATGAATCCTGGCGCGACCCGAAATCTTATTTCCAGGAATTAGCGCAGCGTTATGATGGTGTAACCCCGGTCTATAAGGTTATGAAAGAAGAAGGCCCAGACCATGACAAGATGTTTACGGTTGGCGTGTATGTTGGTAAAAATCTCAGGGGTGTAGGTGTGGGTCATTCAAAGCAAGAAGCTCAAGGTGCGGCAGCGACCGAAGGTATAAAAAGATACCGCAAAGAGCATCCAAAAAAAGACTAATTTTCCAAAAACCTCTTGTGCTTAGCCCTATAAATAAGGTATAATAAAATCAGTTACCAAAAGCGTTTTTGAGCTTTGGTTACATTGGAGGTTTTAGTTTTGGGGATAATAAGGTCATCTTTTTGGAAGCCTATTAGGCATTGGCTTCTTGTATTGCTCGCAGTGTTGGGCGGGATGGCTTTTTCTTTCGTTCTCTCCCACCCCGCCTACGCCGAACCATACTATGCCAACATACATAGACATACAGAAGACGTAGAGCTCGGCGTCTACGAGAATACCATCTCTACTACTGACGATGTCGTCTCCATTGGTACCAACTGCCCCGCTAATTACAATCTCTATGTCACATCTACAGAAGGTGGTAGTACTAGCCTCTCCCTGAGCGATCAGTCCGACAATATCCCTACTTCAGGTCATGCTCCTGGCTCGGAAAGTATGCTAGCACCAAATACATGGGGCATCAGTACAAACAATCTATCCTTTGCAGGGTTGCAAGATTATGACCCGGACACTGGTAAGCTAATCCCGTTATACGTTGGCTCTGGTAATGAGGATTACTCTGTCTACTATGGTGTACGCGTACCAGTAGGCAAGACTCCTGGTATATATTCTGGCCAGGTATTATACACCCTCATCCTAGACGAGACCTGCCTCAAATACACTCTAGACTTCGACACGAATGGTGCTACCTCCAGTACGCTCCCGACTGGTGATAATAGGCCGAAGGTAAACTTTGGCGACAAAGTAGACCTATCGCAATACTCCACTACGGATAAGATTGCTAAGACTGGTTATCATCTCTCTGGTTGGGATGTCAAAGACGGAGAAGGAGCAACACTTTATAGTAATTTACCAATAGATAGTAATCAAGTAATAGATGATGGCTTTTCTTCTGTTATCACTCTAGTGGCGCAGTGGGCTATCAATAGTTACCGTCTCACTATTACTAATGGCAACGTCATCGCTATCAAGTCCACTTCTCCTATTACGGGCGATAGGGACTACAATGCACCGATTACTGCTACTTGTACGCCAAACACTGGTTATCACTGTACTGGCTGGGAATCTAGCAACCCAGAGCTCTTACCTAGCTCAGGTGATCCTACTTATAACTTCAATATGCCAGCTGGAGCCTTTACCTTAACTGCTAATGGTGCTGCTAACCACTATGCTGTTGTCTATAACGGCGGTAATACTGGTGGTACTTGTACGGCTAGCCCTACTGCAGCCACCTATGACCAGGATGTCACCCTAGCTCACGCTAGCTGCGTTAAGGAACACTATGTCCAGGACGGTTGGTCTGTATCGGCTACTGGTAGTATCAAAGACTACAATGTCGGTGCTACTGTTGCTAAGGCAAACTTTACCGCAGAAGATGGTGGCATCTATACTCTTTATCCGCACTTTACTATTAATGCACACACTATCAATACCGTTGGTGGCGTCATCATAGATGGCCAAAGTTCTACCACTACTGGCGTGTTCAGCTACAATGACATTATCACTATTAAGGCTGATCAGCCGGCTGCAGGTTACCACTTTACTAAGTGGACTTCTAATGGTGGCGGCACCATTGCTAGTGATATTTCAGAACAAACTACCTTCACTGTCCCAGACAATGATGTCACTTTGACTGTTAGCACTAGTCCGAACCACTACACCGTAGCCTATTCCGCTGGTAATACCGGTAGCACTTGTACCGCCACTTCTACCCCTGCCACCTATGACTCTAATGTCACCCTCTCCTCCACCAAATGTACCAAAGAAGGCTACACCCAAGACGGCTGGAGCAGAACCAACTCTGCTACCAACGCCAAAGACTACGACATGGGACAAACCCTAGAAAAGCCTAACTTCACTGCAGAAGACGGCGGCACGTATACTCTTTATCCACACTTTACTGCTAATCAATACAAACTTACCGTTAAGCCAAATGGTGGTACTTGGAGCGGCAAGACTACAGACCAAGACTTCATTCAGGATTACAACTCTACCAAGTTTATTGCCGATCCAAGTGCTACCCCTAACTACATTATCACTTACGATGCCAACTCTCAGGGTGCATCCTATGTTGAGCAGCCAACCAGTGTTGCTAGTAACTTCACTGGCTGGACTAAGAATGGTACTGGCATTTGGACCGCCAGTAACAAAACCTGGACCTATGGTGCTGGCGATGGTACTCTAACCGCTGGCTATTCTGCCACCTTCGCTCTACCACAGATTACTAAGACTGGTTATGGCTGTCAGTGGGCAATGGGTTCTGCCTCTGGACCTAAGTATGATGGTAATACAGAAGTATCTGTCACCACTAACACCACCTTCTTCGCTGTCTGCACCATCAAGTCTTACACACTTACTATCGTTAATGGTAATACCACTGCCGTCAAATCTACTTCTCCGGCCACTGGCGACCAGACCTATAATGCTGCTATTAATGCTGTCTGTACGCCAAATACTGGTTATCACTGCACTGGCTGGACTTCTAGCGATACTTCTCTTCTACCGAGCTCATCCGATGCTTCTTACGGCTTCAATATGCCAGCCGGAGCAACCACATTAACTGCTGGTGGTGCCATTAATAGCTTCATCCTTACTTACGAAAAAAACGACACTAGTGCTTCCGGCTCCACTTCTTCTCAAGCCGTTAACTATAATACTACTATCACCATTAGGGCTAATGGCTTTGCTCCAGCCACCGGCAAACACTTCGTTAAGTGGAATACCAAAGCCGATGGTACTGGTACTGACTACAATGCTTCGCAGACCAATGTCGCTGCTTCCACACTCAAGCCTGACATTGCAACTGTTCATGGTGGCACAGTCACACTCTTCGCCCAATGGGCTTGGAACCACTACACCGTAGCCTATTCCGCTGGCAATACCGGTAGCACTTGTACCGCCACTTCTACCCCTGCCACCTATGACTCTAATGTCACTCTCTCCTCCACCAGATGCACCAAAGAAGGCTACACCCAAGACGGCTGGAGCAGAACCAACTCTGCTACTAACACCAAAGACTATGATCTAGGTGCCACATTAGAAAAACCTAACTTCACCGCAGAAGACGGCGGCACGTATACTCTTTATCCACACTTTGTGATTAACTCCCACACAGTAACTATTAACAAAGACTCCCACGTTGGTACTGTCTCCGGTAGTGGTACTTATGAGTATGGCGCAGTCGTCATTATCTCTGCCTCTAACTTCTCTTCCGGCTACAAGTTTGACGAATGGACTGTTGATTCTGGTAGCATCATCATCACCTCACCAACTAGTACTACTACTTTCTTTACTATGCCAGACAGTGACGTAGAAATTACAGCCTATGCGACAAAGGAATCATACAAACTCACAATTGTTAATGGCAATTCCACCGCTATTGAATCTGTTTCCCCAACTACTGGCGACAGACCTTATGACTTCTCAATCGCTGCCATCTGTACGTCAAAGACTGGCTACCACTGTACTGGTTGGGAATCTAATAACCCGTCTCTTCTACCTAGCTCCTCTGATGCCACTTATATCTTCACTATGCCAGCCGGAGCAATCACTCTTACCGCTAACGGTACCGCTAATAACTATACAGTAGCCTATGCTGCTGGTAGTACTGGTGCCACCTGCGACATATCCGGTACTCCAGCCACCTATGACCAAGACGTTACTCTTACTAGTACAGTCTGCACTAAAGACCATTACCACCAAGACGGCTGGTCCACATCAGCTACTAGTGACACCAAAGACTATGACTTAGGCCAGACCTTGACCAAGCCAAACTTTACTTCAGAAAATGGCGGTACGTATACTCTTTACCCGCACTTTGCCATCAACTCACATACTGTGACCGTAAATGAGGGTGCTAACATCATTGATACTACCGGCTCTGGCACTTATGACTATGGCACTGCAGTAAGTATTTCTGCCACTCCAGCTACTGGCTATCACTTTAGCTCTTGGACGGTAAACTCTCCTGCAAGTGGACTTGCAATCACCCCAGATAATGTCACTACCCCAGCTGGCTTCGTCATGCCAGATAGTGATGTATCAGTTACCGCTAAAGGCACAGCCAATAACTACACCATAGCCTATGGTGCCGGAGTTACAGGTGGTACCTGTAATGTATCCAGTACACCTGCTACTTATGACCAGGATGTCACTCTTACTAGTACAGTTTGCATCAAAGATCACTACCACCAAGACGGTTGGTCTACATCAGCTACCGGTAATACCAAGGACTATGACTTAGGACAAGCCTTAGTCAAGCCTAACTTCACCTCAGAAAACGATGGCATCTATACCCTTTATCCACACTTTGTAATTAACTCCCATAATGTGACGGTTGGCAAGGGTACTCACATCTCCTCCATCACCGGCTCTGGCACTTACAACTATGGTGCTACTGTCAATATCTTCGCTACACCAGATACTGGTTATCACTTTAGTGACTGGACAGTAGCTGAGGGCGGTATTACCACCCCAACTACTAATCCAGCTGCCTTCACTATGCCAGATAACGACGTTACGGTTAATGCCAGTGCTACTGTCAACTCCTTTACTCTATCCTATAGTGCTAATGGCGGTAGTGGTACAACTGACTCCCAGACCGTCAATTACGGAGCTAATGTTACACTGAGAGACAGTAGCTTCACTCCGCCTCGCGGACAAAAGTTCTTAGCATGGAATACATCAAGTGATGGTACTGGCACGTCTTATAGCGCCTCCCAATCAGTTGCTGCCGCCACCCTAAAGCCAAACATCTCTACTACTACTGGCGGTACAGTCACACTTTATGCAATATGGGAAGATGCAGTAAAGAATTGTTCTTCTACTAATCACCCAACTGTTACGGAGAGCTGTATCATGCCAGATGGTAATGAGTGGATACTGGGGAATAATGGAGATACTATTACTTGGAGCGACGCGTTCACTGGTGCTACTGGTGTAGATGGTCATGATGCCACTTTGAACTCCGGTATCTGTCCTACTGGTTACTCTACACCAAGAAAAACTACCTATGACACTCTCATCTCCGCTACTGGTGGTGGTAGCGCAGTATTCCAACTACTTGGTTTGCCTAGCTACCGCACCTACTGGTCATCTACTGAGAGAAATAGCTCCTCCGCCTATGACATGGATACCCTCAGTTCCAGTGTGGGAGTATATAGCAGTACTAAGACTACCCCGGGTTACATCCTCTGCTACAAACTCACCGATATGGCAGTCGCTATTGAGAAAGGTGTTGGTATAGAATCCTTCTCCGGTTCCGGTAAGTACAACACTAACGATACTGTCACCGTCTCTGCTACTGTCAGTGAAGGCTATCACTTCGACAAGTGGACTGTAGACTTTGGTGGCATTACACTACCATCCCCGACCTCTCTCACCAATACCTTTACCATGCCAGATAACAGTGTCCAACTCAAGGTAACTGCTATAGCTAATAACTATAGCATCAATTACGCTGCTGGTGCAGCAGGTGGTAGTTGTGATATCACTCCAACCCAGGCTACCTATGACCAAAATGTTACCTTAAGCGATGTAATTTGTAACAGGACTGGCTACGTCCAAGATGGTTGGAGCAGAACTAACTCTGCCACTAACGCCAAAGACTATGATCTAGGTACTGTCCTAGAAAAGCCTAACTTCACCTCAGAAAACGGTGGCACCTATACATTATATCCACACTATAACATTAAGTCCCATAATGTAGCTATTAATGGAGACGCTAAAATTACCAGTACTACTGGCTCAGGTACCTACAACTATAACTCTGCTGTGAGCATTGATGCTGCGACAGCCACTGGTTATCACTTCAGCTCCTGGACTATTAACTCTCCTAGTGGCCTTACACTTGTACCAAACAGTACCACCACCCCAGCTGGCTTCGTCATGCCAGACAGTGACGTATCCATAACTGCTAACTCTGCTGCTAATAACTACACTGTAACTTACGCTGCCGGTAGCACTGGTAGTACTTGTAACGTATCCGGTACGCCTGCTGTCTATGACCAGAATGTAACCTTAAGTAGCACTACCTGTACCAAGACTGGTTACCACCAAGACGGCTGGAGCAGAACTAACTCTGCCTCCAACACCAAAGATTATGACTTAGGTGCTACTCTCACCAAACCAAACTTCACTAGTACTAATGGTGGTACATATACTCTTTATCCACACTTTGTCATCAACTCCTTCACTCTAGCCTACAACTCTAATGGTGGTAGCGGTACAACCTCTTCCCAGACTGTTAATTATGGCACTAATGTCACATTGAGGACAAATGGCTTTACTCCGCCAAGTAATAAAGTGTTCAAGAAATGGAATACTAATTCCAGTGGTACCGGCACTAACTACAATGCCTCCCAATCCGTAGCAGCCTCCACCTTAAAGTCTGACATTGGTACAATTCATGGTGGTACAGTGACGCTATATGCGATATGGGAAGATGATATTAAAGACTGTTCCGCTTCAGTCCATCCTACAACTTCTACCGGCTGTAAGATGCCTGATAATAAAATATGGATACTAGGAAATAGTGGAAATACTACTCTCTGGAGCAATGCTTTCAATACTAGCTCTGGTAGTACTTATCCACAGGAAGGCACAGTCAAATCTGGTATCTGTCCTACTGGTTATTCTGCACCAAGTATGGCTAACTTTAACAATCTCATCTCTACTGTTGGCGGTGATGGTACATTATATTCCTATCTTGGCCTCTCCGGCACTCGCTTCTATTGGTCCTCTACTGAGCTCAATAGCGATACTGCCAGCCACTTGATCGTCTTTAGTTCCACCGCGTTCGTGCTCAACGGTAGTAAGACCGACGCGTACTATGTATTATGCTACAAATAAAATTAGCCTCCCGGTTAATTTAATATCCTAAAAACAGAGAGCCGTTAGCAAAAGTTGCATCTGTAAATCTTGACTTTTTATCAAATCTGTGCTATAATGTAAAGATAGGACTTGTTGACGGGTAGTCTGTTAACGGGTAGCAACTTACAATTTTTATGAGGTTTTAAACCTCTAGTTTCCTTTTTAGAAAGGGGGAGTATGAATGCAGGTTTTTTTGTCAAAAGATAGCGACACTATAGTTGTTATTCATGGGGATAGTGAAGAGCAACTCACCGTGGACGAGTTCATAGAAATCTATGGTGAAGATGAGCTACCGACAGAGAAAGTTGTTATCACGGAGGAGGCTGTAGAAGCCATGGCTAGCGAAGAGGAAAGAAATATCAATGCGTATTACGATACGATGAAAAAATTTCTGAATTCTATCGGCTGGCACCAGGGCTTCTTGAAGGTCGTAGATAAATACGACAACGCCACCACCGAGGAAGAGAAGAGCAGAGCAGGCTTAGGGCGGTTATCGAGGACGATTACAAAGTTCCGATACAGTTTCTAGATCAGGAGTTGCAAAGCAAGAATTCGCTTCGGCAGAATCTGTTCGTGGAGCTGAATGAGAAGGCAGCCAAGATCGGCCTTTCCCAAACTCCAAGAGCCCAGATGCTAAGTACGCTGCACTTCCTGGAAGAAAAATCTAGACGCGACTCCATCAGGGGACAAATAAAGCGCCTACAATCCAGAGGAGAACATGTTTCCTTGGACGAGCTGATAGAAAAGCGTAAGCAGTGGGAAGAATCCCATAAAGGAGATTAGAAACATGCCACCCAGATTTTCGGGTGGCTTTTTCTTGCTATTTTTCATCAGATAGTGTATAATAAAGAAATTAAATAATTTAAGGAGAAATATGCTAGCGATTCGTTTGCAGCGTAATGGCCGAACACACTATCCTGTGTATCGGATAATCGTCCAAGAAGCGCAGCGTCACCCTCTTTCGGGACGCATTGTGGCTGAGGTCGGTTCTTACAACCCTCATACCAAGGAAATCGTCCTTGACAAAGAGGCAGTAAAAAAATATCTTAACAATGGCGCCCAGCCAAGTGGTCGTGTGATTCGTATTTTGAAGAGTCAAAAGATCACCTTGCCAAAGTGGGTCAAAGTTGCACCAGAGAAGTCTGCTAAGGCTAAGCATGCAGACAAACTCCGCAAGAATCAGCCAAAGGAAGAAGCTCCAGCAGAGGCTCCAGCTTCTGAAGAGTCTACGGCGGAAGCTCCGGCGGAAGAAAAGCCAGCAGAAACACCTGCCGAGTAAGAATAAGCAGAATAACCTCTATTATAGGGGTTATTTTTTAGCATAAAAAATTTAATAAAATTGCGTGATGTGCTATAATAAAATTACTTAACAATTAATTCGGAGAAAGAAATGTCAACCATTGACCAGCAATTCGTAGAATATATAGTAAAAACACTCGTAAACAATCCAGACAAGGTAGAGGTGGAGCGTACAATTGACGAAAAGGGTGTACTCTTGCAACTAACCGTAGATCCAGAAGACGTTGGTCGTGTGATTGGTCGTCGTGGTGCTACTGCGCAGTCACTCCGTACTCTGCTCCGTGCTCTTGGCACAAAGAATGATGCTCACTATAACTTAAAGATTACTAATGATGGTCCAGCTCCTCGCCATGAAGATCGTGGTGCCGCGCAAGAGGAGCCAGCTCAAGATAGTCCTGCTGAGGAGACTACGGATTCTGTGGATGTCTCTGCGGTAGAAGCTCCAGCCGAGGAAGATACTTATGGTGGTGACGATTTGGATGATGATACATCTGATTTGGCAGAGAAGACTCGTGCTGAACTCGCTGACATGGATGATTTGGATATCTAATTATCAGGGATTTATTTGGGACGCCTAGAACTCTGGGCGTCTTTTTTGTTTATCCATTGTCACCAAAAAACCACCGTCTCTCATGGTGGCTTTTTGAACAGATAAGCTCTCAACTTATATATGTAAGCTGACTCGCAGTTAGCTTGGACGTTCAACAAAATCTAGCAAATTATGTGTGAACTTGTATCTATTTTACCTGGAGAAAATGCTTATGTCAATATATGACAGAGATTATTTTAAAAAAGTTTTCCACACATGAAAAAGGCAGGACTTTGTTGTCCTGCCGAAGTAGTTGGGCTATTGCTTGCTATGATCCTCTTTTTCGTCTTCTTCGTCCCAATATCCGAGTGCAATCTGAAAAAGCGCAGCAAAAATCTGTTCTGCTAGGACGAAGTAAATACCAAAAGGCACCAAAGCCCAGAAGATTTTCCACGTCCAGCAAAGATATAGTAGTAGAATAGACAGAAAAATGCCACCAATATCAAAACACCTATCGCTAAATGTTTGATAAACTTTCTGATATATTGCGGAGCGTAATCAGCGGGGCCATCTAGATCCTCATCTTTTATAATCTGTTCTTCGCCTTCGAGATTATTGATTACTAGGGCAATTTCGCCATGGTCAGCAGTGTCTATGACATCCATTGCCCACTCATCCAGGTCTTCGTAGTCGAGCATGGTTTGTTCGAAAATCCAATATGCATCCGATGCCGACAATGCAAACCAGAGAATATAACCCAGTGGGCTTAGATCGTTACCAATAAAAACACCAGCTATACATAGCATGAATATTGCAGAGACTATCACGCCAACAGATATTGACAGATAAAGTATTGGTCCTCTGTCTACGATTTTTCGCAAATTCCCAATTATATTCTTTTCCAATGTGCGCCACCCCCTTTCTGCCTCTGTTATATCATATTATATGAGACAAACCAAGAATATTCTGACAGAAAAAAGGGCGGCTCATAGACCGCCCAGTGATTAAGATGGAGAACTTTCCATATGGTTATAGTGAAATTGGTATCCTTTTTCATCTGTGACAACTATAGTAGGATGGCCAGTATAACTAAGTTTTCCAGTATCAGCCAGGTCAAGTATTAACTCTATAATTTTAGATTGCCAGCCCGTTCTATCGACGATAGTGTCTTTCTTCTGGTCTATTATCAAATTGAAGTTCAATTCAAGACCTACATGTGTGGCGCGAGCATACTTAATCGGCAAATAATACGTCTCTCTAAGATGAAAACAGTCGGAGTCGAAGAGTTTAAGGTATTCTTTGCGCTCCTCATCCTCGTATTTTTTGAGATATTCATCAAGTATTCTAGCGAAGTTACGTATGCCATCAGCCAAAAGAAAATCGCAACTAAATATCTGTATTTTCAGAGTGGCGACTATCTTTTTGATGTCCGATACCTGCCATTTTGTTGCATTCTGATCCATTTTTATCAGTCCCCCTTTCGCTCGTAAAGATCTCCATCCTAACGGTATTTTAGCACGAAATTATAAAAATCTCCAATTTTACCATTGAAAAACTAGCAAAAATACGCTAAAATGGTAGACAAGAAGTAGTGTGTCGAGTTTTTTCTATGTGCCCAGGAATGGCGAATCTGGGGGCAAAGCTCAGGCAGTAATCTTCGGCGCTAAAGATTATCAACACTAAATAATAGAAGAGGTAACTAGTGAAAACTGCGAAAAATAGTGATGCCCGCGTATTTTTTACCGAGGGCGACACTGCTCTTCCTATTCCTGATTTGATTGCTCATCAAAAGGATTCTTGGGAAGATTTTGTCAAATCTGGCCTTCGCGAAGTCTTCAATGAGCTGAACCCAATTGATGACTACACTGGCCAAAAAATATCATTAAGGTTCAAGGATTATGCTTTTAAGGCTCCAAAAGAGAGCGAGCACGATGCAAAGTTGAACCTAGCAACTTACGAAGCTCCACTACATGTCTTGGTAGAGCTAGAGAACAAGGTAACCGGAGAGAAGAAAGAGCAAGATATCTTCTTTGGTGATTATCCATGGATGACTGATCGTGCCACCTTCATTATTAATGGTACAGAACGTGTGATTGTTTCTCAGCTGATTCGTTCTGCTGGTGTGTTCTTCACGGCAGAGAATATTGCTGGACGTAATTACTATGGTGCAAAGGTGATTCCTGGCCGTGGTGCATGGCTAGAATTTGAGACTGCTCCATCTGGTGCAATCTACGTAAAGATTGACCGTCGCCGCAAAATTCCAGTCACGACGTTCTTGCGTGCACTTGGTATTGCCAAGAAAACGGAAATTAAGGAAACCTTTAAGGGACTTGATGAAGGAGAAATCTCTTACATTGATGCTACTCTGGACAAGGATACTACCTCTGGTAGGAGCGAGGCTCTAATTGAGGTTTACCGCAAACTTCGCCCAGGTGACCTTGCCACAGTGGAGAATGCAAAGTCTATGATCGATCGCACATTCTTTGACTACAAGAGATATGATTATTCTCAGGTTGGTCGCTTTAAGATTAATCAGAGACTTGGTTTTGATACTCCTAATACTAGCCAATATCGTACCCTTCAGATGAAAGATTTGGTTGCGATTATTGCAGAGATTATTCGTCTGAATAATACTCAAGATGCTCCAGATGACATTGACTCTTTGTCAAATCGTCGTATTAAGCTCGTGGGCGAGCTTGTTCAGCGCCAGTTCCGCCTCGGTATGCTACGTTTACAGAGGAACATCTTAGACCGTATGTCTATGGCTAGTCCAGAAGATGTTACTCCATCACAATTAATTAACTCTCGCCCAGTAACAGCTGCAGTAAAGGAATTCTTTACCTCTTCACAACTTTCTCAGCTGATGGATGAGACTAACCCATTCTCTGAGCTTGCACATAAGCGTCGTCTGAGCTCTATGGGTCCTGGTGGTCTGACACGTGAGCGTGCTGGTTTCGATGTACGTGATACCCACCCTACTCATTATGGCCGTATCTGTACAGTAGAGACGCCAGAAGGTGCGAACGTTGGCCTGGTGCTTAACCTCGCTACTTATGCTCGTATTAATGAATATGGCTTTATTGAAGCTCCATATCGCGTAGTCAAAGACGGTAAGGTGACGGATGAGGTGGTTTATGTAGATGCTGCCCAAGAGCAAGATATGATTATTGCTGATACATCTGCCAAACTTGACAAGAATGGTAAGTTCATTGATGCGCGTGTCTCTGCCCGTGTCAAGGGTTCACCTACCCAGGTAGAGTCTAATAAAGTTACTCATATGGATGCTGTACACAAGGAAATCCTTGGTGTTTCCGCATCTCTAATTCCATTCGTAGAAAAGAACCGTGTTGACCGCTCTCTGATGGCTTGCGCCATGCAGAAACAAGCAGTTCCACTCTTGCGTCAGGATAATCCGATTGTTGGTACTGGCATTGAAGCCGAAGTCGCAAAGAATACTTCTCAGCTCGTAGTCGCCGAGGGTGCTGGCACAGTAACAAAAGCTGATGGCGTATCTGTAATTGTAGAGTATAAAGATGGTCCGAAAGAATATAAGCTTATCCACTTCGAGAAAACTAATGACGACCGCTGTTATAATCAGCGTGTCAAGGTGGCTCGTGGCCAAAAGGTAAAGAAGGGCGATACTTTGATTGAGGGTGCATCTATCAATGATAGTGAACTTGCACTCGGCCGTGACTTACTCGTTGCATTTATGCCATGGCGTGGCTACAACATGGATGATGCTATCGTCATCAGTAGCCGTCTAGTTCAGGATGACACTCTAACATCTATCAATATTAAGGACTATGACGTAGAAGTTCGTGAGACTAAGCTTGGCCCAGAACAGGTCACACGCGATATTCCTAACGTCTCTGAACACTCACTACGTCACCTTGGCGATGATGGTATCGTGGTGGTCGGTTCTGAAGTTCAGAATGGTGATATCCTAGTTGGTAAAATTACACCTAAGGGTGAGCAAGAGTTGTCTTCAGAAGAGCGTTTGCTTCGTGCTATCTTTGGTGAAAAGGCCAAAGATGTTCGTGATACATCTGTTCGTATGAATGGTTCATCTACTGGTAAGGTAGTTGGAGTCCGTGTCTATACTCGCGAGCAAGGCCATGAACTAAAAGCTGGTGTGTTGATGCAGATTAAGATTTTCGTGGCAGAAATGCGCAAGATTGGCGTAGGTGATAAGCTATCTGGCCGTCATGGTAACAAAGGTGTGGTTTCTCGCGTACTTCCAGTAGAGGATATGCCATTTATGGAAGATGGTACTCCGATAGACGTAATTCTATCTCCAATGGGTGTACCTTCACGTATGAACCTCGGTCAGTTATTTGAAATCCACCTCGGTATGGCAGCTAGAGCACTTGGATATAAGGTTGCTACACCGTCATTTAACGGTGTTCCTGATGAGATTATCAGCAATGAGCTAGAAAAAGCAGGATTCTCCCGTGATGGTCGTGTCCAACTCTTTGATGGTCTCACTGGTGAGCCATTTGAAGAGCGTACTTCTGTTGGTGTGATGCACATGTTGAAGCTTCACCACATGGTGGACGACAAAATTCATGCCCGTTCGACTGGTCCATATACAATGGTTACTCAGCAGCCACTCGGTGGTAAAGCGCAAAACGGTGGTCAGCGTTTCGGAGAAATGGAGGTTTGGGCTCTGGAAGCTTATGGTGCTGCTACTATTCTTCAAGAGATGCTTACAATTAAATCAGATGATGTTTATGGACGTGCTAAGGCTTATGAATCTATCATTAAGCGATTGCCGATAGAAGGACCGAAGTTGCCAGAAGGCTTTAATGTCTTAGTAAAGGAGCTTCAGGGTCTAGGTCTAAAGGTTGACTTGCTTGACCATGGCGCTTCCACAGATGCATCAGATGTGATAGAAAAAACATCTAGAGAGATTGAAAAATCGCAAGATGATAAGCTAATCTATGATGAACATCTAAAAGAAACCAAGAATGATCTTGACAACCTATCCGATGAAGAAGTGGAAGAGGTTGCTGATGATGAGGGAATTATAATAACAGATGAGGAAGGCGATGAAATCATCGATGACGATGGTAATGACGATGATGGTACCGTTGACCTCGGAGAGGAGTTCTAATATGGCTTGGGATGATAATTTTATCGCCGCAACCGACTTTGACTCTATCCGTTTGAGCGTGGCTTCTCAGGAAGACATCTTGAACTGGAGTAATGGAGAGGTTACAAAGCCAGAAACTATTAACTATCGTACGCAGAAGCCAGAGCGTGATGGCCTATTCTGCGAGAGGATTTTTGGTCCAGTCAAGGATATTAATCCACACGATAGCAAACTAAAAGGCGTGCGCTCTCGTGAAGCGGCCGTAGATAAAGAGGGCAATCTCGTCACTAAATCTATCTCTCGTCGTGAGCGTATGGGACATATTGCCCTTGCTGCACCAGTAGCCCACATCTGGTTCATGCGTGGCACACCGTCTGCCGTCTCTCTACTGCTTAATCTCACAGTTAAAAATATTGAGAAAGTAGTCTATTTTGCATCGTATTTAATTACTGATGCTAAAGATGAAGCGATTGCTGAGAAAATGAATGACCTAGAAGCTCAGACTGAGGCTGCTCGCCAGGCTATCAAAATGCGCTATGAAGAAGCTGCAAAAGATGAGAATGCCGACCTGAAGAAGCTAGCAGATGAGCAGGCCAAGGAGACCGAGGATCTAGAAGCAGATTATATTGCTCGCAAAGAGATTCTCTCTTCTCTAAAGAAAGGTGCTGTTATTTCAGAGATTGATTACCGCAATCTAGAAGTTGAGCATGAGGATTATGCTGAGCTGATAGAAGTTATGATGGGTGCAGAAGCAATCAAGAAGATGCTTGATGAAATTGATCTAGATGAGATGATTGCAAATCTATCCGCAGAAGCAGAGAATGCTAAAGGTCAAAAAGAGAAGAAGTTGATGAAGCGTTTGAAGCTGATTGAGGGAATGCAGACGGCTGGCATCAAACCATCTGACTTGGTATTATCTGTAGTTCCAGTTATCCCACCAGATTTACGTCCGATGATTGCATTGCCTGGTGGTCGTTTCGCTACTTCCGATCTTAACGATCTTTATCGTCGCGTGATTAACCGCAATAATCGTCTCAAGAAGCTAATAGAGTTGAATGCTCCAGAGGTAATTTGCCGTAATGAGAAGCGCATGCTCCAAGAAGCCGTCGATGCTCTAATAGATAATGCTGCCTCTCATGGTAATCGTACCGCCAATTCTCAGAATGGCCGTAGGAAGCTGAAATCCCTCTCTGACCTGCTCAAGGGTAAACAGGGTCGTTTCCGCCAGAACTTGCTTGGTAAGCGTGTTGATTACTCTGGTCGCTCTGTAATTGTAGTCGGTCCAGATTTGAAACTTAATGAATGTGGCTTGCCAAAACAGATGGCGCTAGAACTCTTTAAGCCGTTTGTGATCTCTTGTTTAATGGCAAACGAGCAAGCTGCAAACATCCGTGCTGCTACTCGTATGATTGATGCGGGTGAGAACGCCGTCTGGGATGCACTAGATGAAGTAATCAAGGGTAAATATGTTCTCTTGAACCGCGCTCCGTCCCTTCACCGTCTTTCTATTCAGGCTTTCCAACCAAAATTGATTGACGGTAAGGCAATTCAGCTTCATCCGCTAGTGGCGACAGGCTTCAATGCGGACTATGATGGCGACCAAATGGCTGTACATCTACCTCTATCGGATGATGCTCAAGCCGAGGCTCGTGAGCTGATGTCTGCAACCAAGAACTTGTTGAAGCCTGCTGATGGTGCACCTGTGCTTTCTATCTATCAGGATGTCGT
The DNA here is from genome assembly GCA_017512045.1 of Candidatus Saccharimonadota bacterium. GTDB lineage: Bacteria > Patescibacteriota > Saccharimonadia > Saccharimonadales > Saccharimonadaceae > Nanosyncoccus. The sequence goes on along the minus strand of JAFWHE010000009.1, from coordinate 14,556 downwards.
GCTCGGTATTTATTATCTTACCTATGATAAGCCTGGTACTGCAACTGACGAAGTAAAGCCATTTAGTTCCATCTATGAGGCGGAAATGGCTTATGACCAGGGATTGATTCACTTGCAAACTCCAATTCGCGTGTTTGCAAAGAAAGAAATCAGGAATACTACCCTCGGTCGTGTTATCTTTAATGAGATTTTGCCAGATGACTATCCATTTGATAATTCCGTTCAAACTAGCTCACAATTAAAGAAGGTGATGGCTAATATCTTTGATATGTATGGCGCAGAAACCACCGTTGAGATAGCAGATAAGCTCAAAAATCTTGCCTTTGAATATGAGACAGTTGCATCTGTTTCTACAGCAAAGGATGATTACCCAACTTATCCAGAGATTCAGGATTTCATCGCAGAAGGCGATGCAAAGACTGCCTTGATTCAAGAACAATATGATCAGGGCCTCGTGACAGAGGAAGAACGTTATAATCTCACCGTGGCTAACTGGCGTGAAATTGATGATAAGATTTCATCCTTCCTCAAGGGTAAACTTTCCGAAATGGATACAGATATCGCTGTGATGGTGAACTCTGGTGCTCGTGGTAGCGTGTCCAACATTAAGCTTGCTTCAGCTGAGATTGGTATCATGGTGGATATTAATAACAATGAGATTGAGCTCCCAGTGAAGTCTTCTTATAAAGAAGGTCTTAACACATTGGAATCATTTATTGCTACCCGTGGTGCTCGTCAAGGTCAGGTGTCTACCGCTCTACGTACTGCAGACTCTGGTTATCTAACCCGTCGTCTAGTGGATGTAGCACAGGATGTCTTTACTACTGACGAAGTAGCAGAAGATCCGGGATTTGAAGTTAGAAAGGCAGAAATCAAAGAAGCTGGCGTAGAATTCTCTGCGTGGGTGTCTGGTCGCTATACGGCTGCACCTATTCCAGGTTATCTCGGTGCAGATGAATTAATTACCCCAGAAATTGCTACCAAGATTGAAGAGGATGACAAGATTGAGTCAGTCAGGATTCAATCTATCCTCACCACTACTGCGGTGAATGGTATTCCTCAGAAAGCCTATGGCATAGATATGTCTACCCGTGAATTGGTAGCTCCACATCAGCCAGTAGGCGTGATTGCAGCACAATCCTTGGGTGAGCCTGGTACTCAGCTGACACTTGATACAAAACACGGCTCTGGTGTGGCTGGTTCCGGTGCTATCGCAAGAGGCCTTCCTCGTGTAGAGGAGCTTCTAGAAGCTCGTTCTCCAAAGGGTCAAGCTTGGGTGTCTCCAATTGATGGCGTTGTAGCAATTGCCGAGGATGGCAATCGCTATATCATCACAGTCACTCCTGATTCTGGCGAAACTACGCGTATAGAACTGGATGGCCGCAAGGCTAAGGTGAAAGACGGTGCCGATGTTAAAACTGGCGATGTCGTTGCATCTAAGAGGTTAGGCAAAGACCCAGTCGTTGCTCCATTTGATGGCAATGCTCAGCTAGTGGACGGTGCAGTTATTCTAGTTGCTAACGCTGGCTCTCCAGTAAAGATAGAAGTTCCTGGTGATGTAGAATTAGCAGTAAAGAATAATCAATCAGTAGAAAAAGGCGATCGCCTCACTGCTGGTTCTCTGAACCTCCAGGATCTCTTGAAGTATAAGGGTAAAGAGGAAACTGAGCGTTATATCATGAATGATGTTCTGGCAGTTTATGCTGCTCAGGGTCATGAGATTTCTGCAAAGCACTTGGAAATCATTGTTCGTCAGATGTTCTCTAGAGTTGCTATTGATGAACCTGGTGATTCCACCTTGGTGACTGGCGATGTTATCTCTCAGGCTGCAGTAGAAAACGAGAATACTGAATTACAGAGTGAAGGGAAAGAGCCTGCCAAATACACACACTTATTATTGGGCATTACAAAGGTTTCTATCTGGTCAGATTCGTTCTTGTCAGCTGCATCCTTCCAGGATACTACTCGCGTATTGATTAACTCTGCTATCTCTGGTAAAGTTGATCATTTGCATGGTCTCAAGGAAAATGTTATCATCGGTCGTAAGATTCCTGTTGGTACAGGTGTCACGCCATTGATTACTAATGAGAATGACGGCGAACAGAACTTTGGCCCATCCGAAGAGGAAATAGAGGAAGCTTAAATCTATCGCAGTCCCCTTAAAATAGCGCAAAAATCTCTTGCGCTATTTTTTGTTTTATGATAAAATAGACGTGTATATTCTAATAATTAGAGCATACAATTGCTAGACGCAAGAGTAAGTCTGAGGTTTCCAGATACCGATGAAACTGCTCAAAAGTCTAGTTTCTGTTATGCTCATAAAGGAAAGGAAAACAGATGCAAGTCATCATCGGCACCAAAATTGGTATGACCCAGATCATCGGCGAAGATGGTATCGTGACACCTGTCACTATCGTTCAAGCTGGCCCAGCCACTGTGACTCAGATAAAAACCGTAGAATCTGACGGTTATAATGCAGTGCAGCTTGGATACGGTCAGGGTAAGAATCTGAGCAAGTCGGTTTCTGGCCACGTCAAAAAGGCCGGAGAAAATCTTTCTCCAAAAGTTCTTAAGGAGTTTAGAACTGAAGGAGAGCCAGAAGTAAAGATCGGAGATATCCTCACGGTGGAGAGTTTTAATCTCGGCGATAAAGTTACTGTCATTGGCACATCAAAGGGTAAAGGTTATGCAGGTACTGTGAAGCGTTGGAATTTCAATGAATCTCGCAACACGCATGGCTTTAAGGGTAATATCCGTAGAGTTGGTTCTATCGGTTCTATGTATCCACAAAAAGTGTTCAAGGGTAAGAAAATGCCTGGTCGTATGGGACACGATCAAGTTACCGTCAAGAATTTAGAGGTAGCATACATAGATAAAGAAAATAACCTAATCGGTCTAAAAGGCGCAGTGCCTGGTCCGAAAAAAGGTATCGTAACAGTAGAGGGAAAGGAGTAGCATGGCTGACGCAAAATTGAACAAAGATATCTTCGGTCTCTCTGTTGATAATCATGAACTAGTGAAGTTAGCTTATGACGCGTATCTCGCAAATTCTCGCTCTTCTCATGCTAAGACATTGAAGCGCGGTGAAGTCCGTGGTGGTGGCAAGAAGCCATGGAAACAGAAAGGTACAGGACGTGCTCGTTTCGGTAGTACTCGCAACCCTATCTGGCGCCATGGTGGTGTAGCCTTTGGCCGCACTGGCGAAGAAAACTTTACTAAAAAGATTTCTCGCGAGAATAAGAAAGTTGCCGTCAGACAGGCTCTTTCCATTAAAAATAAGGCTAAGGCAGTAATTATTGCTGACAAACCTCTGAAGCAAACTGGCAAGACTAAGGATGCCGCAAAATATCTTTCTGACCTTAAGTTAGATGGTAAAAATGTTCTTGCGGTCGCTCACGAAAAGACCCCAGAACTAATTAAGATGACAAATAACCTTTCCAATCTTAAACTTGTACGGGCTACATATCTCAATGTATTTGACATTATGAATGCAGATGCAATTGTATTTAGCCCGGAAGCATTAAAGGATGTAGAGGCTTGGCTCATCGGAAAGGAGAATGCATAATGGAAATTATCCCACGTGCTACAGAAAAATCCTATCTGGAGCAAGCTAAACGCACATATATCTTCTTGGTACCATTAAATGCTTCCAAACAAGCTGTTGCCGAAGCTGTCAAAGCCGAGTATAAGGTTACAGTTACAGATGTTCGTGTCTTGACCCGCAAGGGTAAAACTACTAAATATAGTAAAGGTAAGCACGCTTATCCTGGTACGACATTCCGCCGCGATAGGAAATATGCCTACGTCACACTAAAAGAAGGTGATAAGATTAAGGTATTTGAAGAAGATCAAGAGGAAGATAAGAAGTCTGGCAAAAAGACAGACAATAAAGCTGAAAAAGCTGAGAAGAAAGAAGCCAAAAAATCCGCAAAGGCCGATAAGAAGTCGGAAAAGAAAGGAGATAAGTAATGGCAATTAAGGCATATCGCCCAGTTACACCTGCGCAACGCCAGAAGACGACTCAAGATTTTGATAAGATTACTACCCGTAAACCACTCAAATCTTTGACCAAGGCTAAGAAGCAGCAGGCGGGTAAGAATAATCAGGGTCGTATCACGGTTCGTCATCGTGGTGGTGGTGTAAAGCGTCACTATCGTATCTTAACTCACAATTTACCAAAGAATCTTACTTTGGAAGTAGTGGAGATTGAATATGATCCAAACCGTTCTGCACGTATTGCACGTGTCAAAGACCAGAATGGCGTATATTACTATGTGATTGCTGACCAGAATATGGAAAAAGGCACCAAATTTAATACTGGTGATGAGGTAACGGTAGAGAATTCCAATCGCTTACCATTAGAAAATATCCCAGTTGGTACTTTTGTTTATGCGATTGAAATCACTCCTGGCCGTGGCGCACAGATGGTGCGTGCAGCAGGTAGTTCTGCGCAATTGATGGCAAAAGAGGATGGCTATGCCACTCTAAAGATGCCATCTGGCGAAGTTCGTAAAGTATTGAGTTCTTGCCAAGCATCTATTGGCGTAGTTGGCAACGAGCAACACCAAAATATCAAAGTTGGTGCTGCTGGCCGCGTTCGCCGTAAAGGTATTCGCCCAACAGTTCGTGGTGTTGTTATGAATGCGACAGATCACCCACACGGTGGTGGTGACGGTGGTCGTCATGGTTCTGGTAAAGCTCCACGTAGCCCATGGGGTCAACTAACGCTTGGATATAGGACTCGTCATAATAAGAAAACTAATAAGATGATCGTGCGTAGTCGTCACGAAGGAAAGAGGAAATAGGCTATGAGTAGAAGTCTAAAGAAAGGCCCTTTTGTAGATTATAAACTACAAAAGAAGATAGAAGCTCTATCTGCAGACGATCGTACTGTGATTAAGACTTGGGCTCGCCAATCTACCATTTCCCCAGAGATGGTTGGTCGCACAATTGCTGTGCATAATGGCAAGGTCCATGTTCCAGTATTCGTCAGCGAAAATATGGTTGGACACAAGCTCGGTGAGTTTGCTCCAACTCGCAAATTTAGGCGACATGGTGGCAAGAAAGCTGCTGAAGCTGCCGCAGCGAAAGGAGATGCATAAAAATGAATACTCATTTCGCAAAAGCATACATTAAAGGTGTAGACAGTATGCCTAGAAAGACAAACATCGTCGCAAGTTTAGTACGCGACCGTTATGTGGCTGATGCAATTGTTATTCTAGAAAATACACCTCGTCGCGCAGCACGTGCCGTAAAGAAAGCTATCGAGAGTGCCAATGCCAATCTTCTGAACGCTGGTGTCTCTATTGACCCAAAGACAATCAGGATTGCTCGCATTTCTGTGACAGCAGGTACTCGTATGCGTCGTTATGTTCCAGCGTCACGCGGACGTGCATTACCATACGAAAAAATCTCTTCTAATATTTTCGTAGAAGTAGCTGGAGAAGAGAAAGAGAAGAAAAATGCTACTAAGAAGGAGGAGAAGTAATGGGACAAAAAGTTAACCCTGGATCTTTCCGTCTTCAGATTAGCAAAGATTGGTCTTCTAAATGGTTTACCAAAAAGACTGATTTCAAGGATTGGTTAGTCGAAGATTCAAAGATTCGTGAGACGATTGAAAACCGCTTCAAAGCTCGCCCAACTATTGCTAAAATCAATATTGAGCGCAGTTCCAACTTGACCACAATTACCATTCTAACAGCAAAAGCTGGTGCAGTAATTGGCAAACAAGGTGCTGGAATCAACGAGCTGAAGCGTGAGTTAGAGAAGTTTACCTCTCAGCCAGTACGTCTCAATGTAGAAGAAATTAAAAAACCAGAGCTAAATGCCAAACTTGTGGCTGAAAATATCGGTTTCCAACTCGGAAAGCGTATGAATTTCCGTCGCGCAGTTAAAATGGCTTGCCAGTCCACAATGGCTGCTGGTGCGAAGGGCGTTCGTATTGAGGTAGCAGGACGTTTGAATGGCGCAGAAATGTCACGTCGTGAGAAATTCATTGAGGGATCAGTTCCTCTACATACTCTCCGTGCAGACATTGATTTCTACTGTCATCACGCACCTACTACTGCAGGTATCGTCGGCGTAAAGGTCTGGATTTATAAGGGGGAGAAATAATTATGGCTATTTTACTACCAAAGAAAACTGCACATCGTAAAGTTCGTATCGGTAAGAACGATGGCGTTGCTACTCGTTGTAACACCGTGGACTTCGGTGATTATGGACTAATGTCACTTGATAATGAGCGTGTTAATTCTAAGCAGATTGAGGCAGCACGCCAAGCGATTACTCGTTATATTAAACGTGGTGGTAAGATTTGGATTCGCATTTTCCCACATACACCTGTCACCAAGAAACCTCTTGATGTAAAGATGGGTGGCGGTAAAGGCGAACCTCAATTCTTCGTTGCAAAAGTCAAGGCTGGCACTATTATGTTTGAAATCGGTGACGTAACGGATGAACAGGCCAAGGAAGCACTTCGCTTAGCATCTCATAAATTGCCGGTTCGTTGCAAGATAATTAAGAAAGAGGAGTTTTAACATGGCTAAATCACTTATTGGTTTGGTTTCTTCCGACAAGCGTGATAAGACTATCACAGTCTCCATCGTTAGTCGTGAGACACACCCTCTCTATCGTAAGCAATATACTAAAACTCGTAAATATACTGCTCACGATGAGAAAAACGAAGCGCATGTTGGCGATAAGGTTGAAATCGTTGAGTGCCGTCCATTCTCCAAGACTGTCTGCTATAATCTAGTAAAAGTTCTTGAGAAATCACATGGTACCATCGCTTTGAAAGAGGATGTAAATGAGGTAGAAATGCCTGAAAAGGTTGGTGCTGACGAAATTGCGGCTAACACCTCTGCATCCGAGGAGACAAAGGAGTAATTATGATCCAACAGGAAACTAGATTAAAAGTTGCTGACAACAGTGGCGCCAAAGAGCTTGGTGTAATCCGGGTCCTTGGTGGAACTCGCGCAAGATATGCACGGGTTGGTGACATTGTTACTGCCAGCATCAAAGATGCATCCCCAACTGGTGGTGTAAAGAAAAAAGCGGTAGTACGTGCTGTCATCGTACGTACTCGCGAACAAATTCGTCGTCCGGATGGTTCTACTATTCGTTTCGACGATAATGCAGCAGTGCTGATTAATGATGATAAGACTCCACGTGGTACTCGTGTATTCGGACCAGTTCCTCGTGAACTACGTGAACGTGGATTCAATAAAATTATCAGCTTAGCACCGGAGGTACTCTAAAATGGCACAGAATTTGAAGACTGGCGATATGGTAAAGATTATCGCAGGTGATAACAAGGGTAAAACCGGTAAAATCGTCAAAATGGACCCAAAGAATCATAAGGCAATGATTGACGGGATTGAAGTCCGTGAGCGCCATATGAAGAAGACCCAATTCAACCCAGCTGGTGGTAAGAAGACGATTCATGTCGGTATTGACCTCTCTAATCTTAAAAAGGAGGGTAAGTAATGTCTGATTATACACCTAGATTAAAGGAAAAATACGACAAAGAAATCGTTAATGCTCTGATGAAAGACCTGAAGCTTGAAAATGTCAACCAGGTTCCAAAGCTAGAGAAAATTATCGTTTCTTCTGGTGTCGGTAAGAAACGTGATGACAAGAAGTATACAGAAACAGTAGCTTTGACACTAGCAAAGATTACTGGCCAGGCAACTACTTCTCGTTTGGCAAAGAAATCTATTGCAACATTCAAAATCCGCAAGGGTATGGGTGCTCCGATTGGTTATCTCACCACTTTACGTGGCGCAAAGATGTATGAATTTGCTGATCGTTTGATTAATATTGCATTACCACATGTACGCGATTTTCATGGCGTTTCTAAGAAAAGCTTTGATGCACAAGGTAATTATAGCTTGGGTCTCAAAGAGCAAACAGTTTTTCCGGAAATCACCTTTGAAGATGCTGCGGTTTTGCATGGCCTAGAAGTAACATTTATTATTAAAAACGGATCTCAGGAAGGGAGCACTAGATTGTTAGAACTCTTTGGTATGCCGTTTGAGAAAAAGGAGGAAAAGTAATGGCAAAGAAGTCAGCAATCCTTCGCGATCAAAAACGACAGAAGATGTATGATAAATATAAAACTAAGCGTGCCGAGCTGAAAGCGGCTGGTGATTTGGAGGGATTACAGAAACTTCCTCGCAATTCTAGTCCAACTAGATTGAAAAATCGCGATATGTTGGATGGTCGTCCACATGGCTATATGCGTCGCTTCGGTTTATCACGTATTAATTTCCGTGAAAAAGCAAGCAAGGGAGAAATCCCTGGCGTAACAAAGAGTAGCTGGTAAGGAGAAAGGAGAATTATGTCATTACAATCTACTGATCAAATCGCTGACCTGATTACTCGTATCCGTAACGCTATTCTGGTTAGCAAGAATGAAGTATGTGTCCCTACTTCCAAGCTGAAAGTTGCAGTAATTGACGGCTTGAAAAAAGGTGGCTACATTACTGATTACACCATTGAAAAATCTCATCCACGCGATATTTTGCATGTCATCATCAATAACGAGGGTGAAAATGCAACTATTAACGAAATCACAAAGATTTCTAAACCTGGTCGTAGGGTATACACATCTGCAGATGATATTCCGACAGTTAAGTCTGGTCGTGGTATCGTCCTCATCTCTACTTCTAAGGGCGTCATGAGCGGTGCAGAAGCTAAGAAGAATCGTCTCGGCGGAGAGATTCTTGTGAAAGTTTGGTAAAAACAACTTTTTAGAAAAGTCCGGCAATGTTATACTGTCGGATTTTTTGTTGCTAATTTGATTGTGCTTGTGTTAAAATATATTAAGGTAAGGAAATATTAAAATGGATAATAACCTAGATGGACAAAATGTTGACTTAACTAATAGCCAAAATCAGCCGACGTCACCGGATTTACGCACGTTGGTTAGCTCTAATTTTAATAACAATCAAGCACCAGCAGAGCAACCAGTAAACCTTGGGAATGTACCTGAAAAAAAGAAGTTTGATATTAAAAATTTACTGAAAAAGCCTATTTTTTGGATTGTTACAGTCCTCGTGATAGCTGGTATTGTCACATTGGTAGTCATCCTTAATTCTAATAAAGGCAGTTCAAATGACGATAGCGATAATCAGTCAAATTCATCTGAGGAGGCATCATCCAAGAAGAAAAAAACTACGAGCAAAGATACCTCTGTTAGAGATTTAGTATCTAATATTAGTACGATTGCGCAAAAATATCTGACGAAGAATGATTCCGATGAACAGCTAGAACAAATATATGATGCATTCTTCCCAGTGTATAAGATTTCATCTGCTAGAGTTCCAATTGCACTAGAAAAGAGTTACGGCCTGCGGTCAGCAACGGATTCAGATGAGGCTTTGATGTATAATGTCGCACTACAAGCTAGGAAACAGTTATTATCGGATGGGTTTGAAGAATATAAGGTCGTAGAATTGGACGATGGCTCTGTACAGTTCTATAATCCAGAGACAGAGATTTTGTGTGTTTCTACAGAGACCAAAGTTCCTTATTATCTATCATGTGGACATACATCATGGATTTCTGCAGACACAGTCATGTTGATTAATGGCCTAGCAGAGGCATATTATTCTGTGATGGAGGAGTATCCAACCGATTTGACGGCCACAGAGGATATGATCAAAAATAGTGTCTTTGATCCATATCAGTATCTCATAGCAAAAATTAGTGGTGTAGATGCATTATTTTATCGTCCAACACCTACATCCAAGTGGGAGTTCTTTACGACAATCAAAGATGACGAAATCCTAAAGTGTGAAGTCTATGAGGAAGATTTTGGTGCGAGAAAAGCCTATCAGGGTATGGAATGTTACGATAAGAAGAAAAAAGAAAATAGAAAAGTCACAAATGGCAATTAACCCTTGATTTTTCCTGTAATGTGTGATAAAATTACAGGGATATTAAACAAGGGACGATTATGAGTCGTATCGGAAAACTACCTGTAGAGATTCCTGCAGGCGTGACAATTACGGTCGGCGACAAAGAGATTACTGTCGCTGGTCCAAAAGGCACGCTTCAGGTTCCTGTTCAGGCTAATACTACCACAAAGGTAGAAGATAATAAAATCATCGTGACTCGCAAGGATGACGAGCCAGCTTCTAAAGCTTGGCATGGCCTCCAGAGAGCATTACTCAATAATGCTGTGATTGGCGTCACAAAGGGCTTTGAGAAAAAGCTAGAGATTAATGGTGTCGGTTTCCGTCTTTCTGGCGGTGGCAAGCAGATTGAAATGGCACTTGGTTTTTCTCACCCAGTAAAATACACTGCTCCAGATGGAATTGAGCTAAAAGTAGATAAAATGGAAATCACTGTTAGCGGTGCTGACAAGCAAAAAGTTGGCCAAGTAGCAGCAGAAATCCGTGCACTAAAGAAGCCAGAGCCATACAAGGGCAAAGGCATCAAATATGTAGATGAGCATATCATCCGCAAGGCAGGAAAGGCAGGAAAGAAATAATGAAAGCTGAATATCGCGCAAAGCGCACTCGTGCAAAAATTCACGGTACAAGCGAGAGGCCTCGCCTAGCCGTCCACATTAGCAATATGCACATCATCGCTCAAGTGGTAGATGACGATAAGAAGACTACTCTAGCATATGCGACTACTGTTGGTAGCAAATTATCTGGTACTATGACAGAAAAAGCAGCCGCTATTGGTAAAGAAATTGCAGAGAAGGCTAAAAAAGCCAAGGTCAAGACCGTTGTCTTTGACCGCGGATCAAGATTATATGCTGGTAGAATGTCTGCGCTAGCAGAAGCTGCCCGTAAGGAAGGATTGGAGTTTTAATATGGCAGAAAATACTAATCAGCCAAAAGTCATCAACAAGGCAGGCACCTTGAAGATGAGTGACGAGACTGCCGCTACCCGCAAGCAAAAAGACATTGGCGGTCGCCCATTTGATCGTCGCAATAATCGTCGCCGCGATCGCGTGAAAGCAGACGTTGCTCCGAAGGAATATGACGAAGTAACAATCAATATTGATCGTGTTTCTCGTACGGTTAAGGGTGGTCGTAGAATGCGCTTTAAAGCGCTTGTCGCTATTGGCAATCACAAGAATAAAATCGGTGTCGGTGTAGCAAAAGGTGGCGATGTTACTGCTGCCGTTCAAAAGGCTACTGCTAAGGCCAAAAAGAATATGATTGAGTTTCCTCTTGATGGTGAGACTATTTGCCACGAAGTAGAAACTAAGGTAACTGGCGCAGACGTGCTATTAAAGCCAGCTGCTCCTGGTACTGGTATCATCGCTGGTGGCGTGGTCCGTTCCATTATTGGTCTTACTGGTGTAAAGAACCTCATTTCTAAGAGCCTTGGTTCTACTAATAAGGTTAACATCGCCTATGCTGTAGTAGAAGGCTTAAAAGCTCAGGTTCCTCGCAAAGACTGGGAAACAACCAAGCTAAAAGGTGAGAAAAAACCTGCTACCAAGAAAGCCACTAAGAAGGAGGCTAAGTAATGAAATACAATGAATTAAACGTAGAAAAGAATACTCGTCCATCTCGCAAGGGTCGCGGTATTTCTGCTGGACAGGGTAAAACTGCTGGTCGTGGTACCAAAGGTCAAAAAGCTCGTACTGGCCATAGTAAGATGCCAGCTGGTTTCATGGGCGGTCAGCGCGCTATTATGCAAGCCGTGCCAAAGCTAAAAGGTTTTAAGTCTATCCATGCTAAAGCAGAGGTGGTCTATACAGACCGTCTAAATAGCCTGAAGGGTAGTGTAGATAATTTTGCTTTGTATGATGCAGGGTTGATTTCTACTCCTTATGCTAAGGTAAAGATTATCACACGTGGTGAGATTACCGCAAAGATTGATCTTAGTACTCAGTTTGCTTCTAGGACTGCTGTCGAAGCAATCAAGAAAGCTGGTGGTAGCTTTAAGAAAGTAGCTATCCCTACTCGCAAAACCGCAGAAGACAGCCGCAAAGGCGAAAAGAAATAGAATTTCTTAGCAAAAAGCCCCACCAAGGGGCTTTTTTGTTTTTGTAATCTATGTTATTATAGATGGAGTAAGAAGAGTTATATTATGCATTTCAAGACTATTTTTAAATCATTCCTGAATAAAGACATGCGCAAGCGGATACTGATTGTTCTTGGTATACTCGTTGCTTATCGTATTTTAGCTCACGTTCCAGTGCCACTCGGTGATGCTGGCACCTTCAAGGAAGCAATCGAAAACTTAGTTTCAAAATCTGATTTTAGTAGTTTCTTGAATCTTATATCTGGTGGTGGACTAACTTCGTTCTCTATCATTTTGGTAGGTCTTTCACCATTTATTACTGCCTCTATCGTGGTGCAGTTGGTTACTAAGGCTGTGCCGAAATTAGAAGAGCTATCCCAAGACGGTGAGACGGGCCGTCGCAAAATTAATCAGTGGACGCGTCGTCTCACTGTACCTCTGGCAATCGTTCAATCTATTGCATACATCTTTATCTTGAGAGAGTCTGCACTAGCCAATACTACTACGGATATTACAATGTCATCTGGACAATGGTTCTTAGCGATTACGGCTATGACTGCCGGTTCTATTATCTTGATGTGGCTAGGTGAATTAATTACAGAACAGGGCATCGGTAACGGTATATCCATGATCATCTTTGCCTCTATTATTTCTCAACTACCTACTACAATGGCATCCTTGGGATCGTCTTTGTTCGATACTAGCTCTGGTAGTCTATCACTCTTTGGCTGGTTCAATTTGCCGGTCAATCCGACGGTGTTCTGGATCATTCTAGGCTTTGCGGTGGCACTGGTAGTAGTGATTTATTTCTTAGTGAAGATTAATGAAGCACAGAGAATCATCACCATTAACTATGCTAAACGTGTACATGGTAATAGTAGCTATGGTGGCATCAAGTCTATTTTGCCAATTAAGCTAATTGCAGCTGGTGTGGTACCAGTTATCTTTGCTACTTCTTTCCTTGCTTTACCATCCCTAATTGGCCAACTTATCCAATCATTTGACCCAGGCAATCAGTTCGGTCAAGGCTTAGTAACATTATTTACTGCTCCATCCGCCTCTAACTTTTCTACATTATATCCAGATGGCATTACAGCACAATGGTTCCTGTATCCGGCAATGTATTTTGTATTGGTTGTTTTGTTCACATATTTCTATACATCCATTATCTTTAATACTAATGAAATTGCCGATAATTTACAGAAACAGGGCGGGTTTATAGAAGGTGTGCGTCCTGGTATTACAACTGCCACATATCTAGGGAAAGTGGTCAACCGTCTGAATCTATTTGGAGCATTTGCGCTAGGATTAATCGCGATGTTGCCTTTTGTAACGGATTATATCTTTATCATGACGATGGGCTATCCGATTGGCTTGTCTATATCTGGTACTGGTCTTTTGATTGTGGTGACAGTGGCCTTGGAAAGCCTCCGTCAGCTAGACTCGCGGGCATTAATGATAACATACGACGAATATAAGTAATATGGCACTAAAGTTTAATTGGAAGAAAAATCTTCCCGCAATTATCTGGGGCACAATACTGCTTATACTTGCAATTTGTCTAATCAGGGTAGCTATATGGGAGAATGATTATTATCGCCGCATGGAAGGTAGCCCAAGAGCAGTTGCAGATAGCAGTACAAATGCACCAGGCAATGATAATGACGTAAACGAAGATGATATAGATGAGTTAATGAAGCAAGCTCACAAAGTAGCACCTGATCGTCCACGCTTCCTATCTATCGAGAAGCTCGGCATTGACCGTGCCAGAGTGTTGGAAGTGGGCGTCAATAATATTGGCCAGATGCTTACTCCGGATAGCATCTTCGATGTGGGTTGGTTTCGTGGCTCAGATAAACCAGGGCTAGGCGGCACAATGGTAATAGATGGTCATAATGGTGGGCCGACTAAGGAAGGCGTATTTAAACATCTACCAGAGCTGGAAAAGGGTGACATCATTATGATTGAGAGGGGAGATGGAAAGTTTTTCCGCTATGAGGTTTATGATAATGTAACTGTCCCACTATCAGAAGCGAATAGTTATATGAAAACCGTCATGAAGACGCCAGAAAAAGGCAAAGAATCCTTGTCTCTAATCACTTGTACTGGTGAATGGTCTCAATGGCAACAGACATACCTCTCCCGCCAATTTTTGCGTGCTATTCTAGTAGAAGTGAGTGATAATTTCAAAGATACAAATATAGTCAATGAGTTGAAGGAGCAGAGAGAGGCTAAAGAAAAAGAGGAGAAGGAAAAAGCAGAGAGAGAAGCAGAAGAACGCCGCAGAGCGGCAGAACCATCAGTAGAGGTGGATGCTGATAGTTAATTTTTCCGGCCTACCTTTGAGCGATACGTATTTTGTGAGTCCTGCCGTGACGTTGGTGTTTGAAGTGTCTTCCGACTCCACTGGTAGCCTTGGTGCAGGATCTTATCCATTGTCGTATGTCTATTCAGGCCTCTACTACTGGGGTACTGGTCGGCTTTACCAACAGACGTTGTATGGCTACTACTGGTCATCTACTATTTATGATAGTTCCAATAGTTACGACCTGACTATGTATGGCT
>JAFWHE010000008.1 GCA_017512045.1 Candidatus Saccharimonadota bacterium | reverse complement strand
GTTATCCGTTGGCATACATTTATCCTGGGTTTTATGCTGCATCAACTGGAATGCTTTATAGACAAACAGTAAATGCTAATTACCCATCTTGCAACGTATCCAGCATGAGTAACATTTATCGTCTAGCCATGGATGATAGAACTCTGATAACAACATATGCAAACGTGAAAAGTCATGAGTTTCCCGTGCGTTGTGTAATAATTTGGGCATATTGAATCATTGGTGGCTTCTTTCAACTTTGTATTTTCTGATATAATACAGATATGATTAAAATCATCGCTGGTGGCAAAAAGTCAAAAAATTGGATTCTGGATGGTCAAACAGAGTATGAAAAACGCCTAAAAAAGCCTTTTGATGCTCATTTTGAATATTGGGACGACGACAAAATCGCCGCATTAGCCCATAATTGGCCATTTAAACCCTCTGAATATGTAATCTTACTGGACGAGCGGGGTGTAGAAATCTCCTCTCCAGAATTATCTCAGAGGCTGGAAAAATGCTTTATTTCTGGAAAATCAGCCACATTCATCATCGGTAGCGCCTATGGTGTATCAGAAGAAGTACGCGAAAAAGCCGACTTTGTACTATCTATATCTCGCCAAGTTTTCCCACACGAACTAATGCGAATCATTCTAGTCGAACAGATATACCGCGCCCAAGAAATCGCTAGAGGTGGTAAATATCATCATGAATAGAATCCTAGTCCTACCTATTCACTACCTATGGGTATGGGGATAATGAGAGTGGGAGTAGAGGAGCTAGAAGATATCCATTGTCGTATGTATATTCGGGCTACTATTACTGGGATACGGGTAGGCTTTACTACCAGACGGTGATTGGCTACTACTGGTCTTCTAGTATAGTTAGTAGCGCCAATAGTTACAACCTGGATATGAGTACTACACGCTTGGTTAAGGCGAATAGCCATACTAGGCGCGTCGGGTACGCTCTGCGTTGCGTGGCGGAGATACAACGCAGAGAATTACCGAGCCGTTTATTATGGCTATTATCTTTGATTAGGCGTTTTCCGTCTACATATAAATAGTAGCCGTGAGCACTACTAATTACATTGGACGACCATTGAAAATCTACCGTTACTTGGCGATAAAGCATACCTGTGCCCCAGTTATAATGTCCAGATCGTATATGTGACATTGGATAACTTCTAGCACCTCTACTCCCACTCTCATTATCCCCATACCCATAGGTAGTGAATAGGTAGGACCAGGGTATTTAACCGATCCAGATGCTGGTACTAACCGTACTAATGCTGTGAGTAGGGATAATTTGATGAATAGAGCATCGCTTGGGTATGATGGGTATTATAGAGATTTTGTATTGGATAGCATTAGTGAAAATGGCAACTATTGGTCATCTACTATCGTTGGGGCTCTGGGATCATATTACTTAAATATAAGGACGGATGAAGCAATTTTGCCACAAAGTTATGCCAATAATAAATATATTGGTCGCTCCGTGCGCTGTGCTCCCAAAAAATTGACGTATTTATAGTTAATAGAGGAATCAGCTCTTAAGCTCAAGCGCCACATAGTTGGCGCTTTTTTCTTGCATTATTTCAAAAAATAGAGTATAATGTAGAAAGTTACCAAAGACAGCGACGGGAGTAATCCTTAATTATGTCGCCGAGGGAAATAGTTTGCAAAGGCTTTGCCAAGCAAATAATCTTATAGATTGGTAACGGAGTTTAAAAATTCGGCCAATTTTTTACAAAAAGCATTAACTAAAGGATTTTTATTTTATGGCAATCACAAAAGATAAGAAGAAAACTTTGGTTGCTGATTTAACAGATTTACTGAGTAGTTCAAAGATGACTGTCTTTGCTCACTATCAGGGATTGACCGTTGCTGAGCTCCAAGAGCTTCGCAAGGCCGCTCGTGAAAATGGCGTCAAGATTAAGGTCGTCAAGAACCGCCTAGTACGCGTTGCGATGGGTGAAATTGCCGTTTACAAAGATACCGATACTACCGGCCTAACTGGTCAGTTACTCTATGCAGTATCTGATAATGACGAAGTCGCTCCAGCTAAGGTTCTAGCAAACTTTGCTAAAGAACATGAAGCTTTGCAAATCGCAGGTGCATTCAATGATACTGGTGCTAACCTCGCAGAGGATGAGATTAAGGCTCTAGCCGCACTTCCATCCAAGAACGAGCTTATCGCTCAGGTTGTCGCACAGCTTCTCTCTCCAGTCACTGATTCTGTCTCTGGCTTGTCCGGTGGACTTCCAGGAATCATTTCTGGCCTAGAAGCGCATGCTGCATAAAAATCAGACAACTATTAACGGAGTCCTTGATATAAGGATTTCCGACCAATATAATTATGTAATTTTAGAAAGGAGCCATTATGGCAACTGATATTAAGAAACTCGCTGAAGAGTTGACAAAATTGACCGTTCTTGAAGTTAACGAACTTAAGAACGTTCTCAAAGATGAATATGGCATTGAGCCTGCTGCTGCAGCTGTTGCAGTCGCTGGTCCTGCCGCTGGCGCAGACGCTGGTGCTGCTGCCGAAGAAAAATCTGAGTATGATGTCGTCTTGAAAGATGCTGGCGCTCAGAAAATCGCTGTAATCAAGGCTGTCAAAGAAGCTACTGGCCTTGGTCTTGGCGAAGCAAAAGCTATCGTTGATGGCGCACCTGCAACCGTAAAGGAAAAGGTCGCAAAAGACGAAGCTGAAGCTATGAAGAAATCTCTAGAAGAAGCTGGTGCTACTGTAGAACTTGCTTAAATATTAGCAACTTGGCCGAATTGAATTATTAGCAAGAAAGATCATTTGTCCAGAATGGTCTTTTTTGTTATTTTTACAACATTTTTGGAGTTTCATCTGTTAATGTGGTGGAAAAGTCCTGTAAATAAAATCATAGAAAAACATTGACAGAAAATCAGGCTTGGTATAATATAATATTAATACTATATTTAACAGACAGGATGCGAGGTATGTCTGAAATACCAGAAAAACAAATAAAAAGGTTGCGTAGCCTCATCCAGGAGGCAGAGACTAATTTGTCTGCCGCAAAAGAGCTACTTATTTCTATTCTAGGAGATGGAGAGATTATTACCGCACCTAAGGATGTAGTTGTTTCTGATCCAGACGGCAAGGTGATAGAAGGTGTTTTTGATGGCCAAATCATGATAGACCAAGAAGGAAAGAATTATCCTGTCCCAGCTAATTATGCCAGCAAATCCAAGCTAGTAGAAGGTGACATCATGAAGCTCACCATCACCCCAGAGGGCAAGTTCCTCTATAAGCAGATTGGCCCAGTAGAAAGGAAAACCGTCATCGGGACACTAGTTCATCATGACGATAAGTATTTCGTGGAAGTTTCTGGCAAAGAATATGAAGTATTATACGCATCTGTCACTTATTTCCGTCTGAAAGAGGGTGCGCAGGTGGCCGTGATTATCCCTGCTAATAATGAAGATGCTACTTGGGCTGCAGTAGAAGCCGCAATTTAATATTAGATACTACAAATCGCGCCGGCAAGCCATTTTGCCGGTGTTTTTTGTGCTATAATGGGGGAAATGAAGGCATTATATCGTAAATACCGCCCAACTAAGTTATCAGAGGTAATTGGGCAGGAACGGGTGACAAAACCCCTGGAAAACTCCCTAAAGACAGGGAATATTTCTCATGCCTATTTATTCACTGGCCCACGTGGCTGTGGTAAAACCTCTGTGGCCAGGATTCTTGCACACGAAGTAAACGGCTTTGGTTATAAGATAGAAGATAATTATACCGATATCATAGAGATAGATGCTGCCAGCAACACTGGAGTAGATAATATCCGCGATTTGATAGAGAAGACCATTATTGCTCCTACAGAAGGGAAATATAAGGTTTATATCATTGATGAAGTTCATATGTTATCAAAATCCGCCTTTAACGCTCTCTTAAAAACCCTAGAAGAACCCCCGAAACATGTGATTTTCATTATGGCCACCACCGATGCTTACAAAGTGCCGATTACTATCACTTCTCGCTCACAAGTCTATAATTTCCAGCTCGCTACCCATGATGTAATGCTAAACCATCTGAAGGCTATCGCCAAAAAAGAGAAAATCAACATCAATGATGATGCACTGGAGCAGATTGTAATAAGAGGTGGAGGGAGTTTCCGTGACAGTATCTCTCTGTTAGATCAAATTTCTACTCTGTCAGACAAGGATATTACAAAGGAAGATGTCCTCTCCGCCCTCGGCATCCCAGATGAACAGATTATTAATCAACTGTTAGAAGCTTACGAGAACGGTGATTTTAGCACAATAACAGATATACTGCATACTACACTAGATTCCGGACTAAAAGCCGAGATTTTGGCAGAAAACATTATCCGTAACATCATCTCCAACCCTAAACCAAAGTTTCTACCTCTGTTGCAAAGATTACCAGAGGTAAAGGATAGCTTCCCAGAGGCAAAGCTTCTGGTCGCATTCCTCGCTGAAGCTGCTGAGAGGCCTCAATTTGCGACTTTACCCACAAAGGTGGCTCATACTGCACCTCCAGAACCAAAGCCTGTTGTAATGCCTCCTAAAGAACCAGCTAAAAAAACCTCTGCTCCTGTGGATTTTTCTTGGGAAGATTATCTTTCATCTGTGCATGATGCCAGCCCAACTATATTCTCCATTCTAGAAAAATGCACTTATCAATATAGCGGAAATATCCTTACTATCTATCCAGCAGTAAGTATTCAAAAAAAGATTCTAGAAGCGGCCAAAAATAAAGCTATATTAGCTAAAAATCTGCCTAGTGGCATCAGTCTAGAGATCACGGATGGTAAAAATCGGCCAAAAAATACTGATAAGTCCGCCAAAAACCCAGAACTCAGCAAAATCTCTGATATAATGGGAGAAGTACAGGAGGTAAAGACGGATGGTGTCCCATTCTAAGGAAAAAACTGACGACATCAGTACACGCACCGGCACTGTAAATCTAGATGGTAATACCGGTCGCGTTCAGCCCCAAGATTTAGAAGCAGAGCGCTCCTTGCTCGGCTCTATTCTGATTTCTGATACTACATTTCCAGATATTGTAGAAAGAGTACGACCTGGTGACTTTTACGACAAAAATCACAATGCCATTTATCAGGCGATGCTCCGACTCTATGATGCACAAAGGCCGATTGATTTGCTTACTATTAAATCTGAACTATCAGCAGATGGCCAGCTCAAAAAAATTGGTGGCAGTAAATATCTAGCCGAATTGACTAATTATATCTCTACGCCAGCTCACGCAGTCGCCTATGCAGATATTGTGGCGGACTGCGCTACCAGAAGACGTCTCATCAATGCTGGTACGGCCATTGCTACAAAGGCCTATGATAGCACAGAGAATGTCGAGGAGCTGCTCGGCTCAGCTGAAAAGGAATTATTCGAGGTTTCTGATGGCAAGAGTAAGAGCGACTACATGTCACTAGACAACCTTCTCGTAGATGCTTATGATCGCATTGATGAATTACATAAAAATAAAGGCGCTCTGCGTGGGTTAAAGACTGGTTTCCGCGACTTGGATAACATCACCGCCGGTCTCCAAAAAGGCGATCTCATTATCATTGGTGCACGTCCTGCGATGGGTAAAACTACCTTCGCTCAAAATATTGCTTACAATGCTGCTACCATTAATAAGCGTGGTGTACTATTCTTCTCAATGGAGATGGCTAGTAACGAAATTGTAGATCGTATGATTTCTGATGTATCTGGTATAGACAACTGGAGCATCCGCACTGGTAATGTTTCCGACGAAGATTTCGCCAAGATCGGTGATGCGCTAGGAGAAATGGGAGAAGTGCCGCTTTACATTGACGATACATCTTCCATGACTGTCCTGGAACTTCGTAACAGAGCCAGACGCGCTAAGCACGATCATGACATCGGTCTAGTAATAATTGACTACCTTACGCTTTTGGAAGGCTCAGATCGTTACAAAGGTAACCGTGTCCAAGAGGTGACAGAAATATCGCGTGGCCTAAAAACTCTGGCGCGTGAGCTAGATATTCCTGTCGTTGCACTAGCTCAGCTCAATCGTCAGGTAACTAACCGCGACGATCCACGCCCGACATTGTCTGATTTACGCGAATCCGGCTCTATTGAGCAGGATGCCGACCTCGTAATGATGCTACATCGCAAAGATTATTATCATAATGAAGAGGGCTATGAACCGACCAATATCACAGAGTTGTTAATCCAGAAACACCGCCATGGCAGAGTAGGGAAAATAGAGTTATATTTCCACCCGGAACTATTGCGCTTTATGTCACTAGACAAAAAACACGAATAATTGTTATAATAGTTATGTGAAGAAACCAACTATTTCTAAACTTTTTCTATACCGTCACAGGTACGGAATCGGTTATTTTTTCCTGTTTATTCTATTTGTAGCTCTGGTTTTTTTGATGCCACTCATCAGCCCAGATGGCCTCTCAGAAGCAGAAATGTCATCTGCAGTTGATTCGCACGCACTAACCTGGCAATCTATGACCGAAGGAAACATTGTAGATTTGCCATACCACGCTTTACAACATATTTCCATCTCTTTCTTCGGATTGACAGAATATGCCATTAAGCTTCCTAGTATCGTGATTAGCCTGGCTCTTGGCGTATTAATAATCTTGCTACTAAACCGCTGGTTCAAGAATAACGTTGCTATCATCGCCTCTATTCTTGTAGTGCTTTCTGCACCATTTCTATATCTAGCCGGCTCCGGCATACCACTGATTATGCTAGTCTTTTGGCCAACTTTACTCCTTTGGCTCGGCTCCAAGATTAACGGAAAAACCATTGCGAAGACGATTTATATGTTCTTCTTTGCTATCTGTCTTCTACTCTCACTCTTTACGCCATATCTAATCTATTTCGCAATTTTTATCGTTTTTTACGCACTAGTCCATCCGCATTTACGTTTTATGATTAAATCTATACCAAAAATACCATTCATCCTGACAACGCTGGCAGTGATTGGCGTAGTGGCGGTATTAGGTTATGAAATATTCAAATATCCTACCGTTTCCGACCAATTATTCTTAGCGAAAAACTTTTCTTGGAACAATTTCTTTCCAAATATCAGCGATGCATTCATGCCATTTTTCTCTTGGAGTGGCAACGTCCAATCCGTTTTTTTGTCCCCAATGATTGGCCTAGCGTCTATCGCCCTAGCTTTCACTGGACTAATTTCTACCGCCAAAGGCTTCTTTGCCTCGCGTAATTCCATCGCATCTATTTTTATCGTATTTACTGTCATTGTATCTGGTTTTAGCCCATCCGCTGCAGTACTCATCATTATTCCATTCGCCATCCTCACTGCGCACGGCATCAGATATATCCTAGAGAAGTGGTATGGACTATTTCCAGAGAACCCTTACGCTAGGATTTTTGGCCTAATTCCAATCTCTGCATTCTTAGGCATTATGATTATATCTAGCATCTCCCACTTTACGTTTGGTTATCGCTATAATCCAATCGTAGCAGATGAGTTTCATAATGATTTATCACTTTTCCGCGAAAATATCGAACCTGGGACTACTATTCTCATTCCAGCTGGCACTCTGAGTTATGATTTCTATAAAATACTCGAAAGCAAAGGCCAATACATTGTCACAAGTAATACCCCATCTACTCAAGATAAAGAAAACATCCAGAAAATCGCCACTCTCGGCAAATGGCCAGCCAAATTGCCTTATGATCTTTCTAAGATAATATGCTCCCCAAAATCAACAGATTCTGATAGAATATATTTATACGAAGATAAAGGTAATAATTAGGAGAAGTTTATGGGACAGACAATGGACCAGATGAAGATGCTCAATCAGTTGCGCAAAGCACAAAAAGAGCTGAAAAATGAAATCGTAGAAGTAGAAGCAGGTGACGGTGCTGTCGTAGTACAAATCAATGGCGAATTGAAGATAAAAAGTGTCAAAATTGACCCAGAAAAAGTAGACCTGGATGACATCCACGAACTAGAACGTTGGATAGAGAACTGTTTCCGTGATGGTATGGCTAAAGCACAGGAAATCGCCACCGACAAGATGAAACCTCTAATGTCTGGCCTGGGTAATCTCGGCCTTTAATCTCTATGTTACCAAAATCGTTACAAGATGCGATTGATGCACTTGGTAATTTGCCGGGCGTCGGCCCTAGGACTGCAGAACGCTATGCGTATTATCTTTTTCGTACTAGTCCAGAAATATCCCGTAATATTTCTCAATCGCTCGAGAATTTACATACCGGCATGAAAACTTGTCCTGTAACTTTCGCTCTGATAGACAGTTCAGAAGAAGTATCGCCGTTTTATTCTGATGAGCGCGACAAATCTATCATCTTGGTAGTAGAAGAGCCACTCGATATCTATGCTATAGAGCAGACTAAGGCTTATCACGGCACTTATCACGTGCTCGGGGGAGCAATTTCCCCTATTGATGGCGTAACTCCAGACCAACTCCATATTAAGGAACTATTAGAACGAATCTCGGATGATAAAGCGACAGAAATAATTATCGCCACTAACCCATCTGTTGAGGGAGAATCTACTGCACTTCTACTCCAAAAAACTATTTCTGACAAATTCCCAGAGCTAAAGATTACCCGCCTGGCACGTGGATTACCACTAGGCGTAGACCTTTCTTATGCTGACCAGATTACACTTTCTGCGGCACTAGAAAACCGCACCGATGCTTAAAGCCCAGAGTGTGTTATAATTACTGTTATGGAAATAGTCATAATTATTTTAGGTGCAATCAACTTAATTTTACTCTTAATTTTGTTGTTTAAAAAATCCAACTCATCCAATAATGAAATAGCCAGAGTAGCTACTGAGATAGCCGAGAATACCAAAAAAATTAATGAGCGCATGATACGAATTGAAGGAGAAGTAGATAAGCTCACACCAAAGATTTCCAATGAGTTTCGCGAGAATAGAAAAGAATTGTCTGATAACTTCCAAGTTATCCAAAAGACAGTCGACACTAGGGTGAAGACGCTTCAAGACGAAAATACTAAAAAATTAGAAGAAATGCGCGAGACTGTAGATGAAAAACTGAAAGCCTCTGTTGAAAAACGATTCAATGAAAGCTTTAAGACTATCTCTGGCCAGCTTACTCAGGTCTACCAGGGTCTCGGAGAGATGAAAAACCTTGCCACCGGTGTTGGAGACTTGAAAAAAGTAATGGAGGGTGTCAAAACTCGTGGAATCTATGGCGAAGTCCAACTCGGCTCCATCATCTCTGATATACTTAACCCATCCCAATACGAGGAAAATATCATTACAAAGAACGGCACAAACGATAGGGTAGAATTCGCTGTCAAGATGCCTGGCAAAGATGATAAATCAACCGTTTACCTACCAATCGACTCCAAATTCCCAATAGAGAATTATTCCCGCCTAATCGCGGCTTATGATGCTGGCGACAAGGAACTAATTATCAAATGTCAAAAAGCCCTTGCTACCGATGTCAAAGAGCAGGCAAAAAAGATTTCTACCAAATATTTAGACCCCCCTACTACTACAAACTTTGGCATCATGTTCGTTCCAACAGAATCTCTTTATGCAGAAATTTTACGTATCCCAGGCTTGTCAGATGAAATTCGTCAAAAATACGACGTCAGTATTACATCGCCATCCACTCTGCCAATCGCTCTCAATGGGCTCCTAATGGGCTTCAAGTCCGTAGCCATAGAAAAGCGTTCATCAGAAGTCTGGCAAGTTCTCGGCGCCGTCAAATCCCAATTCGGCAAATTCGGTGATCTGCTCGATGCCACCCATAAGAAATTAGTAGAATCCGCCAATAAGATAGAAAGTGCTGCTACTACTTCACGTCAGATAGAAAGAAAGCTTCGCGACGTAGAAGAATTGCCAGAAGCAAAGTCAAAGAAGTTGATTGGGGAAATTGAAGTAAAATAAGGACTTTCGCTTCCAAATCCTGGTCCTACCTATTCACTACCTATGGGTATGGGGATAATGAGAGTGGAAATCGTGGCGCAAGAAAATACCCACTATCGTATACATATTCAGGATATAGCGATTGGCAGAATGGAAGGCTTTATAGTCAAACAGGCATTGGTTATTATTGGTCAATCAGCATAAATAGCAGCAACTTCAGCTATCAACTAGGCATGTATACAGTAAGCTTATTAAAAGCTCGTACTCGTAGCAAGAGTGGTGGCCTTACTTTGCGTTGCAATAGCGCACTGCCCGACCGTAATGTTTGATATAACCATCCCGTGCGATAGCATTGGTGTACTACATACTCAATCCAACCGATCCAGATGCTGGTACTAATCGTGCTAATGCTGTGAGTAGGGATAATTTGATGAATGGAGTAGGACTGGGATATGACGGAAATTCCAACGATGTATACATAAACAATGTTGGTACATATGGCCGGTGGTGGGCATCCACAGTAGGCGATGAAAGTCGTTCATATGGCTTAGATATATTCAATGATGGCTATCTTCAACCATCTGGCACTAACGGCAGAAATATTGGCCGAGCTGTGCGCTGTGTCTATTATCTCCACTGGTAGCCTTGGTGCAGGATCTTATCCATTGTCGTATGTATATTCAGGTCACTACTACTGGGATACTGGTAGGCTTTACTACCAGACGGCGATTGGCTACTACTGGTCATCTACTATTTATAATAGTTCTCATAGTTACTACCTGGCTATGTATGGCTCGCGTCTGGTTAGGGCAAACACCACTAATAAGCGCGACGGGTTTGCCCTGCGTTGCGTAGTCAGATTGGTATGCTAAGTTTGATACGCAGCGCACTGCCCGACCATAATATTTGTTTCCGCCACGTTGAGGCTGAATATCACCATCAGTAGTCACCATCAAATGACCAGCGTGCGTATTATTAGAAACGGTAGATGTCCACCACATTCCCTGCACACCAATGTATCTTAATGTTGTGTTCATATAATATCCACTATACCCAAGCGATGCACCAGTCATTAAATTATCCCGTGCGGTAGCATTGGGATTATTCTCTCCTGGTCCTACTTATTCACTACCTATGGGTATAGGGATAATGAGAGTGGGAGTAGGGGAGCTAGGAGTTACCCAACATCGTATATACCATCCGGTTATTATAACTGGGGTGCAGGTAGACTTTACCACCAGGTGGTATTTGACCACTACTGGTCATCTAGTATAGCTAGTAGCGCTAATAATTACAGTCTACGTATAGATAGTTCACACTTACTTAATGCGTATACTTATACTAAGAGCTTCGGGCTCACTTTGCGTTATATGCCAAAGTTTGCGTGCTGACCTAACAGTACAACGCAGGGTGAGACCACAACGTTTATTAGTATCATTCGCTACAACTAAATTTATACTATTCATACTCTGATAATAGCCATGAATATTATTCTTTATGCTAGGTGACCAATATCGTCCGGCTATCGCTTGATCATAAAGCCTACCCGTGCCCCAATAGTAGTAGCCAGTATATACATACGACAATGGATAAGATCTTGCACCAAGACTACCAGTGGAGTCGAATGAAGACCTCAAGCACCAATGTCGCGACAGGACCCACAAAATACGTACCACTCAAAGGTATACAAAAAATTAGAATGGGGAAGGAAGTCTACAGAATATGTTATAATTATCTCATGTATAACTCATTTTCTGATTTTTTGAAAGATAAGCAGCACCTCTCTATCATTCAGGCAGAAAACCCCGATGGAGATTCTCTTGGTTCTGCTCTTGCCTTAGACTACCTGTTGAAAGATAAAGAAATTACGCTTTATTGTCCAGTAGATATTCCTAAATATCTCCGTTATTTTGACGATTGGTCTAGGGTGACGAATGAGTTTGACTTCAATGCGGATGGTTACATCATTGTTGATACAGCCGCAGAAATATTACTCAGCAAGTTATTGGATGATGCCAACATTAAGAATCGCCTGTTGAGGAGTCCAATCTTTGTGCTGGACCATCACGAAACGGAAGACGACCTTAGCTTCTCCCACCAAGGGCTAATTCAGACTCTGCCAGCTTGTTGTGATTTGATTTACAAAATTGCAATAGAACAGAAATTATTATCTGACAATCCCGACTCACTTGACGAAGAAGACCACGCTAGGGAACAGAAAGCTTGCGAATATATCTATTACGGAATCATGTCAGACACTCTCGGCATGGTTTCTCCTACCGTTTCTGCAGATACTTACGAATTAATGGCAGACTTACTTCGTAGAGGCGTAAAAGTAGCTGAGCTAGACGAGCATCGACGTGATTTTATGAAGAAATCTCCACGTATCTTGGACTACAAGGCAGATTTGATTAAACGCGTTCAATATTATCTAGACGGCAAATTAGCAACTGTCCATATCACCTGGGACGACATTTCCGAATACTCCGATGAGTATAATCCAAATATCCTTATTCTAGAAGAGTTGCGCATGGTAGAGGGGGTAGAAATTGCCGTAGCTATCAAGACCTATCCAGATGGCAAGGTAACAGGGAAAATCAGGTCCTCTTCCAAGTGCCCATATTCTGACAAAATTGCAGAATACTTCGGTGGTGGCGGTCATCCTTTCGCAGCTGGATTCCGGACTTACGATTTATCCTATGACGAGACGGTTCACGAGCTAATTTCTGCCATTTATGCCATAGAAAAAGACCAAGTGGCTAAATCAGAGGAGAAATAATGGGAAAAGTCAAGTTATATAACCAACTAAGCAAATCTATAGAGGAATTTGTCCCACAAGACCCGCAAAATGTCAAAATCTACACCTGTGGACCAACTGTTTATAGCTACGCCCACATTGGTAATCTCACATCATATATTTACTGGGATTTACTTATCCGTACCCTTACGCTAAATAACTATCAGGTCAACCGTGTGCTTAATCTTACCGATGTCGGACATCTCGCTTCTGATGCTGATGATGGAGAGGATAAGCTAGAAAAAGGCGCAAAGAAAGAAGGGAAAACTGTCTGGGAAATCGCAGAAAAATATTCTGAGGCTTTTTTGAATGATTTCCGTAACCTACACCTGGCAGAACCGCAAAAAATCGCCAAAGCCACAGATTATATCAAAGAAGATATTGCCATCGTTGACCAACTCACAGCCAAAGGCTATACTTATGAAACCTCTGATGGTGTTTATTACGATACTAGCAAATTCACTTCTTATAGCGACTTTGCTAGATTGGATCTGGATCAAATGCGCGCTGGCGCTAGAGTGAAATTTAATGACGAGAAGAAAAATATCTCTGATTTCGCAGTCTGGAAGTTTGTCAAACCCGGCGAAGACCATGCTATGCAATGGGAATATCTTGGTCGCCCAGGCTACCCAGGCTGGCATCTAGAATGTTCTACTATCATTCAGGCAGAATTAGGCATACCAATTGATATTCACACCGGTGGCATAGATCATATCCCGGTGCACCACACTAACGAAATCGCCCAGTCTGAAGCCGCCTTCGACAAAAAACTATCTAATTATTGGCTGCATTGCGATTTTATCACAATAGATGGCGAAAAAATCTCCAAATCCCTAGGCAATATTTATACTTTGTCAGATTTGGCAAAGAAAGATTTTTCACCCCTGGATTTCAAAATGTGGGTGTTGCAAGGACATTATCGTGGTACACGCAATTTCTCTTTTTCCGATTTGGCCGCCGCTAAGACTCGTAGACTAAACTGGCGTAATCGTATTGCCAGGCTTTATCAAGATGATTTAACCAATTTTGATTTCTCACATGATAAAGCTCTAGAATTTGTGAATAATAACCTTAACTCTTCTGAGCTATTAGCATACATTGATAATTCCGCCCTCACTATGGATGATTGGGAGTTTGTAGACGCACTTCTAGGACTTGATTTGATAAATTCCACTCCAAACATAACAGATGATTTAATGGAGAAAATCTCTCTACGTGAAAAAGCCCGCCAAGAAAAGGATTATATGACCGCTGATAAGATGCGTGACGAGCTAGCGAGCGCCAATATTACCATTCTAGACACCGAAAAAGGTGCGATCTGGCAATATACTAAATAACTAATTAGTCACCGCTATTCTTTAGAGTCTTGATTTCTGGGTACTCTTCTATGAGTACTTTGATAAACCCAGCTATCGGGATAGATACAATGGCACCAATCAGCCCGAACATGTATGTTCCGAGAATGATTGATATTAAGATAATCAAAGATGGCAAGTTGAATGAGTTCCCGTGGACACGTGGGGCAATAACATTGTTTTCTATCTGTTCGTAGATAATATAGAAGACTAAGAAAATGAGACCAGCAGCTGGAACGGAGAAGAACAGCAGGACAGATACGACTGCAGCGGTAATAATCGGCCCGAACATTGGTATCAGATAAAACACCATTGCAATCATCGCCATCGGCAAAGCCAACCCAGCAGAAAGGCCAAACAGTAGTGCTATGACAAATACAGCTATACCAGTCACAATTCCGTCCAAGATTGCAACTGATACTTGGCCGACAACATATTTAGAAATTACACTAGAAAAGCGAGATAAAATTTTGCGTGTTACACCGTAGGCTTTCTCGTTCTTAGAATTGACTTTCCTGAGTACTTGTTCCAGAATGCCTGGACCCTGCGTCATGAAAAGGATTGTCAGTACTACTACGAGAATCGTCGCTACTAAGAAATTGATGACTGAACCTACACTTGATAATAGTGTTGTCGGAAACGAGCTAAGAAACGCTTGGGAAGAATCTTTTAGGAAATTGATTAATTGATTCTTTGCATCTGGTATACCAAATGAATCTCCTATCCGGTTCAGTCCATCCCAGCCAGAGATAGTCTTCTGAATCTGCTCCGGAGCAGTAGAAACGACATGTGATGTCTCACGCACAACTACTGGTGCTATAATTGCACCGATAAAAATCAAAATTACTGCCAAGCTGCCTACTACTAAACCAGCGGATAACCCCATCCTGGATTTTTTCTTGTTCAATTTTTTGTCAATCTTTCTGACCAGCGGCATCAACGCCACAGCAACGAATAATGCAATGCCAATAATAAGAAGTGCCGGAAAAGCTAGCGATACCAGGCCCGTAATAATCAAGAGCACACCTATCACCATCCAAAACCTAACAAAAGTCTTTGTATCTACATTAATTGACCTTGACATAGTTTTATTATACCTTAACCATAATAATTCTTCAAGAACTCTTTACGGTATTCATCGAAGCGACCACTCATGATTGACTCTCTGATGTTCTCCGTCAGACGGATAATAAATCTCACATTGTGCACCGAAGCGAGACGATAGAACTCTTTCTTCTTTTCTGCGTCGCCAGACTTCCATAAAGCACGCAAATCACCTCTGGTATAACCTGCTTTACATGTCGGACAATCACAGCCATCATCCAGTGGCAACGGGGAATCATGAAACTTACGCAAGTTATATTCGCCAGATTTGGAATAAAGCTTCCCGTGTCTAGCCTCCCTAGTCGGAGCAACACAATCAAAGGTGTCTGCGCCCATTTCTGTTCCTACGAAAATATCATCTGGATGAGAAAGACCTAGCAAATGTTTTGGCTTATTTGCTGGCAATTCCTCATTGCACCATCGCAAAATATCTCCCAAATCCTCCTTCAGAAAAGCGCCGCCCAGCCCATATCCATCAAATGGCATTTCACCTAACTTCTTTGCAGTGCTTCGCCTAAGATCTTCCCATCTTCCGCCTTGCAAGACACCATATAGCGCTTGTCTATAACCGAGCCGATCGCGCAACTTCATGTGCTCGTTTAGGCTTCTCTCAGCCCATTTTTCTGTCCTAACAAGAGCTTTCTTGTTATACTCGTAAGTATCCGCCAGAGAGGTTAATTCATCAAATGCCATATGAATATCTGCACCAATTTCGCACTGAATGCGCATAGACTCTTCTGGGCCAATAAAATCCGGCTCACCAGTGAATGGATCAGTAAAGTCTACACCTTTGTCGCTGACCTTGGCCAGCCTATCCTTATGTGCGGTATTTATCACTTTATCTTCTCGCTCCATAGACACTACTTTGCCCAGGCCAGACCCCAACGACATCACCTGGAAACCGCCAGAATCAGTCAGAGTCGGGCCGTTCCAACCAGAATATTTAGCCAAACCACCAACCTTTGCAATTTCGGCAGATTTTCCACGCAAATGATAGCCGTTTGATAGCATCGCTTGCGCCTTTATATCCTGCATATCATCATTGGAGAGATTTTTGACATAGCCCATTGTCCCCACCACCATAAAAGCTGGTGTTTTTATATCTCCATGTGGAGTATGAATCACACCTGCTCTGCCTAGCCCATTTGGCAAAGTCTTTTTTATCTCAAAAGATAATTCTTTCATAGGCTAGTTTATCTAAGGCGAAAGACTTTTTGCAACTCCATTAATTTCTTATCGGCAACATCATTAGCATACTGCTCGCCAACTTCTAATAGCTCATACACTTGCTCATCAGAAATTGCAGAAAAATCTGCCTGAAAATTGGCCAGGAATGTAGAAACACTATCCGCAACTTGTTTCTTTAGATCGCCATAGTGTGTCTCGCCAGACCAAGTAGAAATGACTTCCTGCAAGGGCTGATTATTAATCAAGGCTTCTATTTGCAAAAGATTGGAAATACCTGGCTGATTAAACATGTCGTACTGAATCTTAGCATAGGAATCAGTAGTAGCGGACATAATTTTTTTCGCTGCCTTTTCTGGGATATCTAGTAGCATAATCTTACTATTCTCACCTGGGGTAGACTTACTCATTTTCTTCTCTGGGTTAGTCAAATCGCGAATTCTAATGCCATCGCCATTGGTTTGCCCCATAAACTTAGCTTGTTCTTCTGTTTTTTCTGGCACAGTCAAGATATCACCATATTTATGATTAATTCTCATCGCCAGATTGCGAGTCAGCTCTATATGCTGGAACTGATCCTCACCAACTGGTATATAATTAGCAGAATACAGTAGAATATCCGCCGCCATCAAGACTGGATAGTCAAAGACACCGACATTGACAGAACTTTTGCCTTCACTTTTTTCCTTATACTGTGTCATTCGGTTCATCTCACCCATAGTTGCGACACAATTAAGAATCCAAGCCATTTCGCTATGAGCTGGAACATAACTCTGGCGATAAAAATGAACGTTTTGATTGGCCTTTAAGCCCGCTGCTAAGTAGTACTTAATTGAATTAACTAAATTTTTCTGGAAATCACCATCAATATCAGAAATAATAGAATGTAAATCTGGTACAAAGATATTAACTTGCCAGCCCTTGGCGCTATATTCATTAGATAATCTTACCATCGGCAAAAGCGCGCCGAGAAAATTACCGAGCGTAGGCTCACTATTAATTCTTATTCCGGTCAAAATTGTTTTCATAACTACATTATACCAAATTTTAACCATATTTGACAGAAAGAAACACTTGTGCGAAAATAAAATTATGGGGTGTTAGCTCATCTGGTAGAGCGTAGCTATGGCATAGCTAAGGTGGCGAGTTCGAGCCTCGCACACTCCACCAACCCAAGAAAATTAATGAAAGGAAACTATGGCCGAAGAAAAGAAAGCCACAAAAGCAACCAAAACTACTGACACGAAAAAAGAAACATCAAACAATAAGCCACTAATTATTGGCATCGTTGCAGTCGCTGTGGTTGCAGTTGCTACTTTCATTATTCTCGGTGTTTGCGGTGTATTTGGCTCAAAAGTTCCACCTGCAGGTGAATATGAGCTCGTCGATATGATTAAAGACGGCGAAAGCCAGAGCTCAATGATTAGCTTGATGAAGGCCTTCGGTGTTAGCCCAAGCCTCACCATCAACAGCGATAAAACTGGTAAGATGAACATTACTGGCGAGGGTGAAGCAGAAGAGGTTACCTTCACAGATACAAAGATTAAATCCAAGTCCACTGGCGAAGAAACTGATTACACTTTCAAAGATGGCAAAGTGACAATCAAGGCAGAAGACGAAGAAATGGTCTTTCAGAAGAAATAATAGATATCTACAAAAAGAAGCTCCTCTTGTTGGGGCTTCTTTTTTGTTTGCTAATATTATGTTATAATATTGTTATGATTATTACTGGGAAAAAGTTTTCTAAACCAGCCATGTCCCGCATCAAAAACGGCGATATTATTTTGGCTGACAATAATCCAGAGGAAGAAAGAAAACGCCTAGATCTCATCCTAGTAGAGAAATATCCTGACTATAACCGCTCTACTTTACAGAACTTTATCAAATCTGGCTATGTAAAACTTGATGGCAAGGTTATCACAAAGCCTAATTTTAACGTCCTAGTTAGTGCCACGAGGAATGGCGCAAAAGAAGATATGATGCCGGAGATTTCACTAACCATACCAACTCGCCAGACACCGAAGAATATCAAAAATCTCACTATCTATGAAGATGACAATGTACTAGTAATAAACAAACCTGCCGGCCTACTTTCTATGGCAAAGGGCGAATATACAGAAGAAACTACCTTAGAAGATTATGGCCTACTCGTACATAGATTAGACCGCGATACTTCTGGCGTGGTGATTTTAGCAAAGAATGAAGCCACCAGGACAATGCTCCAGAAACAATTTCAGGATAGAAAAACACACAAGACTTACGTAGCTATCATTTCTGGGACACTAAAACATACTGGCGCGCTAATAGACCTGCCAATTGCTAGAAATCTAAAACATCCCACCACTTTCCAGGTCGATCCAAACGGCAAGCCTGCCCAAACCGAATACCACGTACTCTGGACTGGTGATGCCACAGGCAATCAACTATCACTATTAGAGCTAAAACCCATCACCGGACGCACACACCAGCTGAGAGTACATCTGAAATATCTAGGGCATCCAATCTTAGGAGATAGAGTTTATGGCGGGCAACCCGCCCAGCGTCTTTTCTTACATGCAAAATCACTAGAAATTTCTATCCCCGGTGATTCACATAATATTAGAAAAACTTTCACAGCACCCGTACCAACTGATTTTTTCAATACACTAGGCATTAAACAAAAGCAGATAGGGGGAGCTGGTGTTCTTTGATGATGTATCGGCTATTGAGAAGCTCAGCAAGGATAGTGGTTTTTCCATTTTTTTAATTCCAGAAGATTTTACTCCTGCTATAGAGAATACTTTTATTGTCTCACCTGACGAGAAAAGCAAAATCGGCATCGAAAGAATTAGAGAAATATCAGAGTTATGCATTACTAAGCAGCCGGAAGATTTTTATATTGTTGTCAAAAATGCAGACGTAATGAACATTCCAGCCCAGAATGCCTTTTTAAAATTACTAGAGGAGCCGTCTGAGCATTATCATTTCGTTTTGCTAGTCAAATCTCTGTCTTCACTATTGCCAACTGTACTCTCTAGAGGAAACCTTTTTATCTTGAAACAGACCGGCAACCTGGAAAAAGGCGTTCTGGCAGAAGAGGACATCAAAAACTACGCCCGGAAATTACTTTCTGCACAGGGAAAGAAATTGGTGCAACTGGCTGATGAAATTACGAAGGACAAAGCCTACAAGAAGAAGGATAATGGGCGGGTATTTATGCTACGAATTTGTGAGACAGCGATAGAAATTGCTTATAAATCGTTCTTCAAAACAAAAAATCCTATTTTCTTGAAAAAACTTCAAAATCTATTAGCCCTGCAAGATAACCTCAAGCGTAATGGTAATATTAAGCTTCATCTTGTCGCTGATTTATGCTAAAATAGAACTATGCTAGGCATTGTTGCAATTCTTTTGATAACTATTTATGTGGTGTTCTTTTTTCCGATTTTCTCCAAGAAAGAGGAGGAAACAGCTGGAAATTCATCGGCACAGGTCAAAAAGCTCTGGAGCATCGCCCAGACTTCTATGCGAGAGCGTAAGCCACTGAGGGCAGAGAAAGCACTTCTTGCTATTCTAAAGATAGACGAAAAAAATGCTGCCGCCTATAACCGCTTGGGTATTCTCTACGCTAAGGGTCAGAAATTTGACGAGGCAATAGAATGTTTTGAAATCGCTCAGTCGCTCGATGATAACGCATCTTCCTTACACAACGCCGGACTAATCTATCTAGAAACTGGCGAATATGAGAAAGCAGCAATGGCGTTCCGACAAGCAATCAATCTAGAAGGTGATGTCCCGACTCGTTTTATCGCTCTATCGAAAGCAGAAGAGCGCTTAGGCAATAAAAAAGCCGCCCTGGATGCTCTAGAATCTGCCTATGCATTAGATCGTAGTGTCAGTACTCTCCGCCTGATTCTTGCCATACATGAAGCAGCAGAAGATACAGAGGCAATCGCTGCTACTTCTGCGCGCATAGAAGCACAAATTGCCGAAGATAACAAAAAGCGCCGTCGCACTATCAGCAGTAGCAGACGACGAGTAGTTCCAGCCAGACACCGACAACCACTTGCGAAAAAAAGAAAACTTTGATATTATAATACAAGGTAATTTGCCGTGATAGCTCAGTTGGTAGAGCAGCCGCCTTGTAAGCGGCAGGTCGTCGGTTCAAGTCCGACTCGCGGCTCCATTATTTAACAAGCTGGAGTCGTCTAGTGGCTATGACAGCAGACTGTAAATCTGCCGGGGTTCCCCCATCGTTGGTTCGAGTCCAACCTCCAGCACCATATATTGACTTTTCACACAATTTGTGCTATAATGTAAACATGGGCGTATTGCGCCTTATTTTGAACCTTAACAGTGCTATTTATCCAAAAAGGAGGGATATGGATGCAAGATTATATTATGTT
The DNA here is from genome assembly GCA_017512045.1 of Candidatus Saccharimonadota bacterium. Classification (GTDB taxonomy): domain Bacteria; phylum Patescibacteriota; class Saccharimonadia; order Saccharimonadales; family Saccharimonadaceae; genus Nanosyncoccus. Next base: position 1,896 of record JAFWHE010000008.1, on the reverse strand, counting down.
TTTCTCATGTGGAATCGGCGCGATGGTGATGATATTGTCAACTATTACCGATTCAATGTCAAAGCGCAAAAAAATTCTGCTTTTTCTGCTTGCTTTTTCGGCAAATATGGTATTAATTTGTAATAAACTCGCTCGTTTTTATGATGGAAATACCAGCGCCATAGGTCTGACGGTAGTAAAACCGTGCAAATTTATGGCATATTTCCTGTTTTTAGCGATTATTGCAATATTTAACAGATACGTTGTAGAGCTTTTAGCTAAGGATGGAAAACTGGAAAACGCGCCCAAAATCTTTAGGGCAATAGAAACCGAAACCATCATCGGCGTAGTAGTGCTGATAATGTCTCAATTTAATGGTTTTTATTATCATTATGAGAATAATACCTATATAAGATCAAATTTTAACTTTGTGGCATATGTCTTTCCTCTTTCCGCTCTACTCATAGAATTAATTGCTTTAATCAAATATCGTAGAAATCTGAGCAAACGCATGTTGCTCCCACTGATAATATTTGTAGTATTGCCAATGTGGGCCGGCATTATGCAATTTTTTATCCATGGAGTCTCAATCACTGGCATGACAATTGTGGTAATGACTGTTGTGCTTTACTGCTTTAGCGTATTTGACACCAATGAAATTGTCGAACAAGCTCGACAGAGAGAACTGGACATCCTCAAAGAGAAGCAGGAAATGAGTGAAATGATGATTTCTCAGACTACTTCGGCCTTAGCAGAGGCAATTGATGCTAAGGATAAGTACACTCAAGGCCACTCACGCAGAGTGGCGGAGTATTCTGTGATGATTGCCAAGATAGCTGGCAAAAGCAGGGAAGAATGTGATGAGTTATACTTAATTGCTCTTCTGCACGACGTCGGTAAAATCGGCATTCCTGATAATATCATCAATAAGGAAGGCCGTCTAACAGATGAGGAATATGCTGTCATTAAGACACATCCTTCAATCGGGAGAGATATTCTATCAAAAATTAACATTTCTCCACAGCTCGCAATTGGCGCTAGTTTTCATCATGAACGTTATGATGGCAAAGGTTATCCATTTGGATTAAAGGGAGAAGAAATCCCAGAGTTAGCCAGGATAATTGCTTGTGCAGATGCCTATGATGCTATGGCCTCCAAAAGGAGTTACAGAGATGTATTACCAAAGGAAGTCATCCGGGCAGAATTTGAGAAAAATCTCGGCAAACAATTCGACCCAAGATTTGGCAAAATCATGATTGGGCTGATTGATTCCGATCGTGATTATGAAATGCGCGAAAAATAGCACACAAAGAGCACCAGAATTTGGCGCTCTTTTTTTATGGAAATCTGCGAACAAAAATGGAGCCGCGAACGAGATTTGAACTCGTGACCTCATCCTTACCATGATAGCACCTAGCCAATTGCTAGTTCTACAAGGTAAGGTACGAGATTGCAGCTCACCATCAGCTAACCAGCTTCCAACGATTGTTTTTGCTGAATTATGATTGGATTTGTAATCTATACCGAAAGCTTAAGATTCGCACCTGTAAACTACGAACCCTTTTTATTAAACTTCCTATATACATTATAACATAGATTCAAAAATAATTTCAAAAACCATTAAAAATCAGCCCACTTTCTGGCCGATTTTTAGGATCAACTATGCCACCGCAACGGTTGTATGTTTCGACATATGAATAGCGCGAAGATCCTCATCTACGACATGAGTATAAGCCATCGTAGTTTGAATACTTTCGTGGCCGAGGAATTCCTTAACATAGACCACATTCGTATTATTGCGGAGTAAATCCGTAGCAAAAGAATGTCGTAAAGTATGAGGATGAACGGATTTGCGCAGACCGGCTTTCTCGGCGCAGTTTTTAACGACCATTTGAACTACCTCGTTCGAGATTCTGG
>JAFWHE010000007.1 GCA_017512045.1 Candidatus Saccharimonadota bacterium | reverse complement strand
CTATATGATTCTTTAATGTCATCGCTAACAGTAGATGATTGCCAGGTTGCTCCAATATTGACAGCATTCAATGAAGCCCCACTGTAATATCCATCATACTCTAATCCTGCGCCATTCATCAAATTATCCCTACTCACAGCATTAGTACGGCTAGTACCAGCATTTGGATCGGTTGGATTGAGTATGTAGTGCACCAATGCTATCGCACGGGATAATTTAATGACTGGTGCATCGCTTGGGTATAGTGGGTTTTATAATGGCGTATCGCTGAATTACGTTGGTACTGGTGGATACTGGTGGTCGTCCCCAATTCGTGATACTAATACCTCTCATGTTCTAAGCATAGGCAATGATGGTCTACTATATCCACAGAGTGCTTATTATAAATACATTGGCCGAGCAGTGTGCTGTATTTCAAATCCTAGTGTCCTACTTATTCACTACCTATGGGTATGAGGATAATGAGAGTGGGAGTAAGAATGCTAGAAGCTACCCATTATCATATGTCTATTCAGGTTACTACAACTGGGCTACTGGTCGGCTTTACCGCCAGGCGTTGCATGACAACTACTGGTCATCTACTATTTATAGTAGTTCCTTTAGTTACCACCTGCATATGACTGGCTCGCGTCTGGTTAAGGCGAACACCAATACTAAGCACTTCGGGTACGCCCTGCGTTGTATACCAAAGTAGCATGCTAGCCCAACAGCGCAACGCAAAGCACGTCCGCCGCGCTTATTAGCGCTATTCGCCTTAATCAAGCGTGTATTATCCATAACCAGGCGGTAACTATTGGCGCTACTAACTATACTAGAAGACCAGTAGTAGCCATTCACCGTCTGGTCGTAAAGTCTACCCGTAGCCCAGTAATAGGCGCCAGAATATACATATGACAATGGATAAGATCTTGCACCAAGGCTACCAGTGGAGTCGGATGAAGACCTCAAACACCAATGTCGCGGCAGAACCCACAAAATATGTATTACCGATTCCCGCTATTTATTCACTAGTCTGCTCTGGATTTGTAGCAGAAATTAGGAACGGCTTCAAGTCAATAATTGATCCGTCAGATCTTTGTGCAAGAGTGGTTCTGTATCCAGAGAAATCACCAGTATCGCTGACTGCATCAGTGTTATAAAATTTCACAACATCTGCTACTCCCGCTAATTGTCCACTGGTCTGGAAGGTTTTAGTTTGTAGTGACATGAGGACTGGAACATATTGCACTGTTCCGTCTGATAATAGTATTAGAATAATATCTCTACCTGGATCTTCACTACTTTCAGCAATGGTAATATCAGAAATTGTTTGGTCGAACTCTAATGTGAATAATTCCCTGTCCGTGCGGTCAGTTGCTACACCATATAACCCGTTAACGAACTCCCAATAAACATAAACTTCCGCTGCTTTGTTGGTGGTATTGATATACGCACCGATGACAGCTTTTCCTTCTGCATTGGTGCGATGTGCGCCGAGACGATAAATGACATCAGCAGTAGGGTTAGTAATTTTGTTTGGGAAGAACCCAAGGATTTTGGCGGAGAGGTCCACCTCTTTCACCGTAGTGACGTTGGAGTCGTCAAAATTGGTTGCGGTGAGGCGGGTACTACTAGAGCTATTCACTAGGGTCCAAATAGCTACTGTGGTAGCAATTATTGTAATTACGCCTAAAATAACAGAGAGAAATACTAGATTTTGGTTTGGCGTTTTGGAATGTATTTTTTCCTTTAACGAGATGTGTGGTTTCGGTGCGGGCGTGACACTGGACGGGGTAGGTGGTTGGCTTGGTGACTGGATTGGTTGGTTAGCCTGGGTGAATTGTTGAGATTGAGCATCTAGCGGGAATTGCGGGAACTGTGGTACTTGAGATGGCTGTTGCGGCTTTGGAGTTGGGTTTGGTTGACTACCAAATTGTGGCATATTAGGCATAGAATTGTTTTCCATATTATCTCCATTATAGCATAAGTTTATTATTGAAGAAAAGGCCAAAAAGCATTATAATTATAAGCAGTATGGATGAAGATAAAAATCTTGGCGCATACGATAATATGGATAGTTATGAAAGTAGTATCCGCCCCGATTTTTATGCTCAGAATAAAGTGACGAATGACGAAAATGATGATGAAGGTGGGGCAAGGGGTGAAAATGCCTCCGACAAAGCAAAGAGCGCACTAAAAAGTGGTGAACAAGCTGCCCTGAAGAAGGGTGCAGAACTAGGCATCAACGCTCTGACTGGTGGTGCTGGCGGTACAGCACTAAAGGCTGTAGAAAAAACTGGTGGAGACAAGTTGGCATCTTCTGCTATTAGTGGTGGAGCGGGCGGTTTAGCGGGGAGTATTTTGAGCGGTAGAAGTGGTGGCTCTGGTGAAGAAAGTGATGCCAATATCACTGATGCTAAGGCTTCCAATATGATGGGTATGATTAAAAAATCCGCGCCGCTAGTTGCAATTTTGGCTATCACAATTTATGGCATTTCTTCGTTTACGGGTCAGTGGCTCTTCCCTGACGGATTCCGTAATAGAATGCGGGAAGACAATAATTCTACTACAGTATCCACGAATAATCGCTCTGATGCTCTTGCTAATAATGTTCAGCTAGTTGGCGATGAAGAATCCAAATATGGTGATGTGGTATTTAATGATATGGGGTTTTCCGAAGATCAGATAGCGAGCTTTGCAGAAACTGGCATTACATATAGAGGAGAAGGCGGAGACAGAGCACTTTTGGTTGGTAATCCAAATAACCCAAGCTTAGTAGTAGTATCAGATAGTAAGGTTGGCATGGCGAATGGCGAGCATTTTGCTGAAGGTGATGATGTGGCTTCCGATGCCTTATCTAGTAACGTAGAAGATCAAGTTTCTATAGAGGAGAAAAAAGCGCAAATCTTAGCCAACCTCAATATTGCTGCAGATACTGGAAAAGTAGTTGGCTTCACAGAGGCAATGAAGATTTGGAATTTCAAGGAGCGTTATATTACAGCTACTCAATCTTGGCGTGGTGATATTTCTGGTTGGTTTAATGAGAGCCAGGAGGTAACTCAGGAACGCACTGCCACCTCACGCGACAATTTCAAGAACTTTGAACTGAGCGGCAGGAACGACGAGAACGAAACCGCTTTTCTAGAAATTGCCGAAAAGTTGAACTCCGCACAAGAAGGTTCGGATCTTGGTAATATGTCGCTAAAGGAGAGAGTCCGTAAAATTGCAGAGGAGTCTGGGAATGAAAACTGTGGGGCTAGTTCGGCTGCGGCAGATATAGAGGGTGTACTAAATGCTGACCAGACGGCGCGTCAAGTCAGTGCCAGTTCTCTAATGATGGAGGCGATAGATAAGACTTTGGCTGGTGCTGGCAACAAGGCTCCACTTACAGCTATCATGAATATTTTCGTTCGGGCTGGTGCAGCGGATACTGGTGGAATACACGATCTTTTTGGTAGTGAGAGTATAGACCAGCATGATGGTAATCTGCTCGCTACTAGTGCTCAGCCAAATATTGGCGGTAGTGGCACGGCCAATTTAGGTGCTGGCGATGAGGGGGTGATTCGTGATTGTATGTATGAAGGAAATACGCACGATCAAGAGGGGGAGGGTTTAATTATTAGAATCGGTTCTATGTTTAAGCGTTTGGGTGGTTGGATTAAGAGTAAATGGATTACTTTCAAAAACTGGGTACATAATATATTTGGTGGCGGTGGGAGCACTGTCGCAGAGAATGTATTGAATAAGACAATCAAACAATTTGAGAAGAATAAAGAGCTAAGATATTTCACTGGGCAAGATACAGAACTATTAGGAGAAGCAATGCGTAATGCTACGGAAAAGATGTATGGTGAGCATGCGAAGAGTTTTGGTCAGACTACGGGAGATGAAGGTGCAGTAACATTGACCTATCGTGCACATGAAGAAGTAATCGCGGAGCAGGCAGAATACGACCAGCGAACGAAGAGTCCGTTTGATGTGACATCTCAACACACTTTTCTGGGTAGTATTGCATATAGCATGATTCCCCTTGCCATGTCTTCTAAAGTGACGGCGCTCACTTCTACGGTTGGCAATATTGGTAATCTATTCGGCGATGCAGTAACTTCCCTTATCCCGACATCTAGCGCGGTGGCAGAAGCTGGTCTGCAGTGGAGCCAGGGTGATTGTATGCATTCCAACTCTGTTATCGCTGTAGCGAATGCTTATTGTAATGATTATTATAATACAGATCTTACTACTGTTTCGGAAACACCGGTCGGCACTTTTGATAAGGTTTATGAATTGCGTTATGATGAAAAGGGCTATGTCTATGGTAATGAAGAAAGCGGGAGGGAGACCGAGGATGCAGATTATGGTGATGGGCCAATTAATGAGGTCGAAAAAGGTTTGGCTAGCCACTGGGGGCCAAAGGGGCCAGCTTATCCAGGTACTGGAGAACCACATGGATGCGAGAGTGACTGGGTGTCCGTGACAACTGATGCGTTTACTTCACCGGGCAACTTCGTAACTTATTATAAGTATAATGAGCCAATTGAATGGTCTTATTCTCGCCCGACCAATTTTGAATATAAAGGTTTTGAATCTGGTTGGCGTAATCGTAATAAACATAGAGAAGCAGAAAAAGAAGAGGCCGTCAATGATGAAGCGCCTGGTGAATGTGTGTTGGATTTGAAGATAGATAAGACGAAACAACCAGTAATTAATCTCTATGGCGCACTGGCTACTTTTCAGATTGCATCTGGGCAACGTACTTCAGAATGGGGCGTAACAGATGATAGTATTTCGGAACGTTTATCCAAAGTTGATTTTATCCATGGTCGGATGCATCCTTGTAGCAAAGGGATAACTGGTGTAAAAGTAAAAGAAATATGCGAGTATTACGAAGAGGAATGGGGATGGAGCGGTGACTCTAACAAGATCACTGAAAGCAAAATTATGTCACGCTGGATAGGTGGGACAGCGTACACATACTATACACAGAATATAGGTAGCATAGATATTGGTGATTCTGACCCAGAAAAAATAGACGAAAGGTTCAAGGATCCAACTATGGAAGACCAATATTTTTGGGAAGAGAATAAGTGGTACCAGGCTTATGTAGAGTTATTAGAGTGGATGGAATCGGCACGTTTGATTAATATATCCAGCACGTATGATTCTATTGCAAGATATTATGATGATAATCCATTAGATAATTCCTATGAGGGTATCATTGCACGTTATTCTGGTATGAGCAAGGATAGAGTAGTGGCAGTGTTGGATTTATTCCAATACGTAGCGTTTCTAGCAGATTACAATCCGAAAAATCTTTATCCTCTGCCATCCCCAACACCAGAAGTCATCCAATATGACAACGGCGAGATTGTTGCCCAATCAGAACAGATTATTCAGATGGTAGCAATAGTCTATGACGAGCTACGCAACCGCGCCGTCACTGTTTAATTCTCTTTTATTCTATCTTTGTGATTTTGCCGTTTTTCAAATGGAGTAAGCGCTGGTTGCGAGAACCACGAAACTTCAACGTCAAGTCACGTTCTGCCAGGATAAATGGCCCATCTATTAGAGCGTCAAGTGATTTTAGAAACTCCCACTTGGCACCACCAATTTCTTTTAGCTTTTCGTAAGTGTAGCCAGAAAAACTCCATATATTCCAGCCGAGCTCTTCGCGGCAGAATTTAGCAATTTCTAGACAGGCTTCTGGCTGTTCGAATGGCTCTCCGCCACAGAATGTAATGCCAGCTTGACCTGGAAAACTAGCTAGTTCTTTTTTGATATCGTCCACATCAACAAGTACTCCGCCGTTAAAATCCCAGGTTTCTGGATTTTGACAGCCCTTACAGTGAGCATAACAACCCTGTGTCCAAAGGACAGCGCGAAGGCCGTAACCATTGACGATGTTGTCATGCTCCAAAGGTCCAGATAAGCGGATCTTCACATTAAGCCTTCCCTAGTGCTTTTTTAGCACTAACTTTCTTTGCCTCGCGAGCCGCCTTTTCACTCTTAGTGTAGACACCGTTTTTGTGTGCGGATGATTTATCGCAAGAAATATGCTCACTCTTACAATCGTCAGCGGAGACATTATGCTTCACGCGGGCAGCTTCTTCTGCTTTTTTGCCATCATTCCAACGCTCTAGCGAACCAACCAGATAGCCTGTAATGCGACGTAATCTTTCGAATAGTACATCATCTTCTATGCGGCCACAAGATGGGCAACGATTCCCTTTGATAATGCCAGCAAATCCACAGACTGGATCACGATCTACTGGGTGATTGACGGAGCCATAGCCGATACCAGTATCATGCATATGGCGAATTACAGCCTCGAATGCCTCGATATTGTCAGATGGATCACCATCTAGTTCGATGTAAGAGATGTGCCCAGCATTACAAAGTGTATGGTACGGAGCCTCTTTATCAATCTTATCAAAAGCAGAGATTGGATAATAGACTGGCACATGGAAAGAGTTGGTATAGAAATCTCTATCTGTCACACCTTTGATCTTGCCGTATTCTTTGCGGTCAATCTTAGTAAAGCGACCAGCCAAACCTTCTGCCGGGGTAGCGAGGAGAGAAAAATTAAGTTTGTACTTTTTACTATACTCATCACAGCGCTCACGCATATGAGTGATAATATCCAAGCCCAGTTCTTGACATTCTTCGGACTCGCCGTGGTGTTGGCCAGTCATAGCGACTAGACATTCTGCCAGACCAATAAAGCCAATAGATAGTGTGCCATGCTTGATAACATCGCGTAATGTATCATTCCAGCCAAGTTTCTCAGAGCCGAACCAGTTCCCTTGTCCCATCAAGAATGGGAAATTGCGGACGTGCTGGTTGGCTTGGAACTCGTAACGTTCTAGTAGTTGGTCTTTGACTAGATCCATCATTTCATCTAAATTCTTATAGAAACCGGACCAGTCTGCCTCCTTGCGCTCTTTTAGACAAATGCCATGCTTGATACCGAGGCGAACGAGATTAATAGTGGTAAATGAGCAGTTGCCGCGGCCAGTGACGATGCCATCTGACTCTGGGAAAATAGAACCGAAGACGCGTGTGCGACAGCCCATAGTTGCGATTTCTGTACGATAATCACCTTTTTTGTAATATTGGAGATTGAATGGTGCATCAATGAAGGTGAAATTTGGGAAGAGGCGCTTGGCGGATACTTCCATACTGCGTTTGAAAAGATCGTAGTTTGGATCTTCTGGATTATAATTAACGCCCTCTTTTACTTTAAAGATGGAGATTGGGAAAATTGGTGTTTCCCCCTTACCTAAGCCATTCATGGTAGCCTCTAATAGGTATTTGCTAACTAAACGGCCAGATGGAGATGTATCAGTACCGAAATTGATAGACGTAAATGGCACTTGTGCGCCGGCGCGAGAATGCATTGTATTGAGATTATGGATGAATCCTTCCATCGCCTGGAAAGTTTGCTTTTCTGTATCCTCAGTAGAGGCTTCAATGACGGAAGTTGGAATTTTTAGCTTCCTTAGCTTGTCGTCATCGCCGAATTTGATAGCGTCCGGGATATTATCTTTGACATTCTTGTCGGCAAATTTATTATATTTCTCAAGATTGCGATGTAGAGCCTTGCGGAAAGTCTTGTCAACGCCTGGAGCCATAGCATAATCAAAGTTAGGAATGGATTGTCCACCATGTTGCTCGTTCTGATTGGCTTGAAGAATGATCGCAGCTAGAGCAGCATAAGAACCAATAGAATTAGGCGTACGAAGATGTCCATGTCCAGTATTGAATCCACCATTAGCAAATAGATTAAGTGGGTCAGTTTGACAGCAAGTTAATGTGCCAGTGGCGTAAAAATCCAAATCATGGATGTGAATGTCGCCGTTATCATGCGCTGCGGCGAAGCGTGGATCCATCAAAACAGTTTTGGCGAATTCTTTGGAGCCTTCTGCGCCGAACTGGAGCATTTTACCCATAGCGGAGTTGCCATCTACGTTTGCGTTGGAACGCTTAATATCAGAATCTTCGGAGGCGTCAGCGAGAGCAATTTTCCTGTAACCTTCCATCAGGTTGGACTTTGCATCACGAGTACGGTTGCGCTCTTGGCGATAAGTGATATAGGCCTTAGCCGTGCGTTTGAAGCTAGATTCCATGAGAACTTGTTCTACGATATCTTGAATCTGTTCTACGCTAGGAGTACGAACGGTAATTTCCTCTTCTGCGCGTTTGACAACTTTTTCGGCTAATTGTTTCGCACGATCGTATTTAAATTCTTCTGTGCTAGCTCCAGCAGCGGCGATGGCATCTGTGATTTTTTCTGGATTAAAATTGACGATTTTGCCGTCGCGTTTCTTGATTTTTTTGAACATAAAAATTATACCTCCTTAATGTATCATGTCCTTAAATTTTTGTTTTATGTATTGTACCTAATTTTGTCTGACCCTACATTTAGTGTCTGCGTCTATTGTAAGACACTATATATAGTGTGTCAATACTAATTATGTTAAATATCGTTGTATTTTTTACAACAATAATTTTTATGGTATAATGGCTATATTATGTCAAGAAAACAAGGCCGCTACAATGGTATTTATGAGCCAGAAAGATGTTGGGTGGGTGATACTCATAAAGTTTGTTATGCTACAAAAGAAGAGGCGGAGGTAGCGGCCAAAGTTGCTCAATATGATCACGACGCCCCAGAGCTAAGTGTCTACAAATGTGAGTATGGCGACCACTGGCATTTATCTTCTAAATAGTTATCTCTTGCCTGAGTTTGGCACTAAGGGGGTGAGACTATAAATTTTAGCTAGAATATCGTCGAATATAGTTAGGCTAGATTTCTCTCTGGTAACATCTAACGCCTTGCCACGACCAGTTGGATGAAAAGAAACACTAACTGCTGTTCCTTGTATTCCGGAACTAGAGACTGGGGTTAAAGTGAGGTAAGAAGTGGTTGATATATCGTCTATTTCTAGGATATGATCGTAATTTATGCCAATTGGTATATCGTCTAGTGATACGATTGCCGCAGAAGCGTCGTTTTTTAAGGCATATTTCACGGTAGCATAGTTATTATTTATGGCTACATCAGTTATTTCGATAGTGGGTATAGTTATTGCTTGACTAGATACGGCTACTTTGGCGGCTGCAGTAGAATTAATGCCGTCAGTGGTGGTAATTTTGAGCTGTATATAGCCTGTAATTGGTATAGAATAAGAAGCAGAAACGGATGGCTCAGAGGTAGTGGTTTCATAAAGCCCGTCAAAATCCAAGTCCCATTCATATTTTGTAATATTATCAGAGAATATATCAGCAGAAAAAGTGAATGTATCCCCTGGTCTTCCCTGATATTCTGAGACTGGGAAATTAACAGTTGGGCGAGAAAACGGCTCCAAATCATCTAAATCACTAGGCAAACCACGATAGAATTTACCGCCAGTTTTTTCTAATAACTCAGCATAATCATCTGTATGGAAATTAGTGTTATTAACCAGATAAATATTAACAGGGTCGATTTCTAATGCTTTGTCTGCGACCTCTGTAATGGTAGTTCCATCAAGGTCTGGAGAGTGAAAATTGGCATCTGTCATCAAAATGATGGATTTAGTAGCGCCACTGCGCCAATGCTGTGTATTTAGCACCATCTTGAGTGCAGAAAGGACGGATTCCGGTGTGTCGAGACCTTTGCTAGTGGGAATATTACCGATACTGATGATGGATGCGTAGTCAGTGTAGCTAGAGGTGAAATCTAGCAACCTCTGAGGCTGGACTTCCTTTAAATCACCAAATACCCAAAACGCTACTCTGCCACCCCTCTTTATAACGCTTTTTGCCATCTTGGCACAATCTTCCAGGTGTCGCTTAATAGAAGTGCCCATAGATCCAGTGGTATCTAAGAGAAAGACAACATCTCTATTGGTTATATTACTAATCTGCCGTTTGGCTTCGTCTTTTGGGTAAAGTAAACGATTAGGGAAAGTATCAGCTAATTTCTTGCCAATAATTACTGCAGCAGAGCGGAAATGCCCATCTGAGACATATTTGACATGAGTGCGGAACGGCTCTGACCAATCTATTCCAGCACCACAAATGAAATCATTATCATTACACCAGAGTCCGACTTTTCCCTGCCAGGCGGTGGTGTGATATGGGCTTTGAGCACCCAAATAACCCTTGTTCGTAAAGCAATTTGGCACAAATGCACGGTAAGAGGAAAGCCCTTTGCCTAGGCATGCATTAGGGACTATCCCTTTTCCTTCTGGTAAGTATAACTTCGGATCGCCAAAATTAGCGACATATAGTACTTTATCGGCATTGAGCTGGGGTAAGGATTTAGTCATAACCATAGCTCCTTGAGAATAGCCCGCCAGGACGAATTTAGTGTCATGGCAGATAGAATTTACTTCGGCGATGTAGGATTTTAGCTCTGTGATTCCTTGGTTGACACTCTTGCCAAATTTGTAACTCTCACCACTGCTAATAGTAGTGCTGATGGCGGCGATAAAGCCAATATCTACTGCGGGATATTGCGCTCCACCGTGAGACGATGTTCCTAGTTCATAAAAACTATACTTTAGATCTGGCATCACAGATTGAACAATAGATGTCATTTCTCCCTGATAAGCAAGGAATTCCTGATCGTCTAGTTTTTCACCAGTTCCTCTGGCGAAAATGAATTTTACATCATCACAAGAAGATGCGGTGACGGGTGTAGCTGAGGGGATACAGACGGCAGTGAAGGCTACAGCACTGACGGCTATTGATGCGACGAGAGCTTTTCGCATAATCCTCCTTTTTAAAGTATGTTTCTCAGTATAGCAAATGGATTTCTTATTGCAAGCATAAGCGAGGGGGGATTTTTGAAAATATGCTATAATATCCCTAACAAGGAGGTTTTATGGCTGAAAGCAAACAAATGAGCTGGGATGAGTATTTTATGAATATAGCGGACGAGGTGGCCAAGCGTAGTAAGGATCCGTCTTCTCAGAATGGCTGTGTGATAGTAGATGCGAAACATCGCCCAGTATCTTTTGGTTATAATGGTATGTTGCAGGGGGCAGATGAGAGTAAAATGACTTTATCCGAGCGCCCAATGAAGTATTATTTTGCGATTCACTCAGAGATGAATGCTCTGATTTTTGCGAAGCGTGATCTTTCTGGCTGTACTCTGTATAATAAGATGGCTAGCTGTGAGAATTGCCTTAAATACTGTCTACAAGCTGGCATCACACGTTTTGTTTATAAAGATCTCAGAGTGAATTCACATAAGCATGGTGTTAAAAAATCTATGACCAATATAGATACGGACGAGGCTATTATTCGTCTACTTTCTTCTATGCCGCAGGTAGAAACACTCAATATCACTAATGGTAAGACTTATACGCAAGATATTTTGGATTGTTATGAAAAAGGCTCTCCAGAAAGAATGCGTCTAGAAAAGTGGATTTAATTTAGCTCTTCTAGCCAATCATCGTTAAGATAATGAAAAAAGTTTAGTCTCTGTTTTTCTTTTGTAACAATAGTAGTTTTAGATAAAATGTATAATTTTTCTTTGGGGCGGGTAAGTGCAACATAGAATAGACGCGCTTCATCAGCGAAAAGGTTTTCTGTGGTATCACCAAATATTTCATAGAGACCACCAGATTTGTCTTTGCCGGGAAATTTCTCGGCATCAATTTCTAGTAGAATGACAATATCCGCCTCTAGCCCTTTAGAACGATGGATAGTTAGTCCAGAGATTAGACCTTCGGCGGAAGTAACATCTATAATATGTTCTTTGACAGCTAAATTACGCAGTGTGGTAATATATCTTTCTAGACTCCAGCCGTTGAAGCTGAGATTATTATTGCGACTCAGAATCTTGATAGTTTTACCTGGATTGTCCTTGATAATATCAAGTGAAGTATAAAGATAATTCTCTAAAAGTAACGGCAAATTATTAGAGGAATATTGGCCGTAATTGATATTTTTAACGTAGATTTTTGATCTTTGTTTGCTACCTGTTTTGCATCCCTGATAGTCACCAATGGCGCGGGACATAAAATAATTAGCATTCTTCACAATTTTCTTGCCAGAGCGATAATTAGTGGGGATAAATAGCCTAGTGTAATCTTCTGGGAAATATTTAGCAAAATGAATAAAATATTCTACATCTGACCCAGCAAAACGATTAATCGCTTGCCAATCATCCCCTACGCAAAGTAGATGAGCATCGGGGCAAGTATTGCGCAAAGATTGAATCAGATTTAAGAAAAGTAGCGAAAAATCCTGATATTCATCCACGAAAATATGAGAGAATGGAGTAACTTTTCCTCTTAATCTCTCTGCCGCTTGTGCCATCATCTGGTTGAAATTAATCAGGCCAGCTTCTCTCAATTGCCTCTGGTATTCCTTCAGGACGTTGTTTAGAATTACCAATTTTGTCTGAATTGCATTGTCGGAGGTGGGTTCTCTCTGTTTTTCTTCTATTAGATCATCCAATATATTGTAATCGGCGAAATATTTTTGCTCTGCTCTGGTAATAAATTGTTTGGCTGTTTCAATTTCTTTGGTGAAATCGGATAGATTTAGTTCCCCGGCTGCTGGGATAGCGGAACGGATGATTCTCGTGATAATGTCATTTTCTTGACTCTCAGAAATAAGTTTTTTGCCGACTGCCTCTTTCCCGCCGATGATTTTGTAAGCGAACGCATGAAAAGTGGTGGCAATTTCGTGCTGTGATGCTAGGACAGACTGATCGTCACAAGTGATTTTACTTAGACGTTCATTTATCTCGATTTTTGCTTTGCGATTAAAAGCAAAGACGATAATTTCTTCTGGTGGAATCTGTCGATAAGATAAGAGAAAAATAATTTTTGCGACGATAGTTCTAGTCTTGCCGGAGCCAGCACGGGCAGTCACTAGGGTGTTTTTGTGGCTGTCTAGAATGATTTTGGCTTGGTGTTTATCTAGGAAATAAGGATTTCCATCATCTTTGATGTGTTGGAGAAACCATTTTTGGAGTGATTTTTCGTTCTTTATCATATTACCATTCTGGCGTCTCTGGTTGGTAATTTACTTAACTATAGTTTGTTGTCATCTCCTTCTTGGGTCTACCAGTCTATCGGATCCATTCCATGTTTCTTTAGAAAATCATTAGCCTGGCTGAAGTGATGATTACCAAAGAATCCAGCATGGGCCGAGAGTGGCGATGGATGCGGTGATTCCAAAACTAAGTGCTTGCTTTTGTCTATCCAAGCGGCTTTGCTTCTGGCATCTCTACCCCAAAGCAGGAAAACTAAGTGTGGGCGATTCTCGTTCAGATATTTGATAGTTGCTTCGGTAAAAGTCTCCCAACCGTGGCCACGATGTGAGCCAGCATGATGCGCCTCTACGGTGAGGACATTGTTCAAGAGTAACACCCCCTGTTTTTGCCAGTTAGAAAGATTACCAGTCTTGTTAGCGTGATGCCCGATATCGTCATCTATTTCTTTATAGATATTCACGAGTGATGGTGGAATTGGTTGATTATCCGGCACAGAAAATGCTAATCCGTGTGCTGCGCCAGGGGTGTGATATGGGTCTTGCCCGAGGATGACAACTTTGACTTGATTCAAATCAGTAGTGAAGGCGCGAAACACTTGTGATTTTTTTGGAAAGATGGTTTTCTCTTCGTATTCTGCGTGTAAGAATGCAGACAAATCCTGAAAGTATGGCTTGCCAAATTCCGATTTCAGAAAATCCTTCCAACTATCATGCATGATTTTATCATAGCACATCTAGATAATTTCTTGAAGAATGATATAATTATTCCAAGATGGCAAAACTATACTTTAGATATGGAGCTATGGGCTGCGGTAAGACAATGCAGTTGCTCCAGGTAGCGTTTAATTATGAAGAACGTGGGCATAAAGTTTGCGTGATTAAGCCTAATACAGATACGAAAAATGGCAACAAATTATTGACACGAATCGGTCCAGAACGAGAGACGAATTTTTGTTTCACGCGCGAGGACGATATTTTTGCTCGCATTAAGAAAGACTATAGTGATGTAGCTTGTGTGCTAGTAGATGAAGCACAATTTTTGACAGCTGAGCAGGTGGATGAACTAATGCAAGTAGTGAATCAACTAGACATACCAGTAATGGCTTATGGGCTACGGCTTAATTTTCGTAGAAGTGGCGATGGGTTTGACGGCGCGACTAGATTACTTCAGATAGCACATGAGATAGAGGAGCTAAAGACTATTTGTGAGTGTGGCCACAAGGCAACTCTTAATGCACGTTTTATCGATGGGGAGCTTGTGACGGATGGCCCAGATATTCTGATTGATGATGGCAAGAGTGAGGTGGAGTATCGTGCAATTTGCGAGAAGTGCTATGATGATTATAAGAATGGGAGAAAATAATGTATATTGTGATAGAAGGCCAAGATGCTACTGGCAAGGATACGCAGGCAAATCTTCTGATAGATTATTTTAAGAAGAAAGGTAAAAACGTCGTTACTTATTCTGAATCTGGTAATGGTTCTGATGATAAAATGATTCAAGCTATCGCTAAGACTAATCTGAACAAGGATTACGATTTTAGCGCCAAGTCCCATGCTATGCTCTATTTGATTAATCGCTATGAACAGTGGTGCAAATTAGCTGAACCTGCACTAAGAAATGATGATATCGTCATCACTACGCGCAACTGGCTCTCTACTTTGATTTATATGGGTTATGTTGGTGGTATGAGTAAGAACACAATTATTCGTTTACACAAGTTAATTATGCCAGAGAGATACTTCCATCCAGACAAAATTGTGATTTTTACTATCTCTGAGGAGAGCCAGAAAAAACGCTTAGCGGAGCAAGCACGTGGGAATGAGGTTTGGAAATCCAAGGGTGAGGAATTTCAACGCAAGCTCAATAAGAGCTATCTGAAGGTGGCAAAAGAATTTAATATCCCAACATTATCAACCGAAGCATCTATTGAAGAAGTCCACGAAGAGCTAAAAAAAATATTAGATATATAAGGGAAATTCTTGGTGATACTATTTTGCGGACCATAAGCTTGGGCGAGCGCCCTTGAGCGTGTCCGCAAAATAGTATTGCCGAATTTTCCCCTATATACCATTGACTTTTTTGCTAATCTGTGATATAATGATGATATGGGTCACTCTGTGACCTGTTCTTTTGTAACGCGTATCTATTGCTTGTCCAGAAAGGGGTGGAATTATGGACAGAAGAGAAAGAGTACTAATGATTATCGTCGGCGCCATGTCGGTCATATTACTAGCTAGCAATTTTATGGCAGCTAAGCTTTGGAATCTATTTGGGATTCCAGTAGATGGTGGGCTCTTATTGTTCCCTGTATCATATGTACTTGGTGATATGTTGATGGAACTATATGGGAAGAAAACTGCTGATTTTGTCGCGGCACTTGTCGTAGTACTTAACATAATTGCTATGATAACGCTCGGATTAGTAGTGTATCTACCACCATTTCCTGGTTGGAGTGGGCAGGAAGCATATGCTACTATTTTCAAGTTTTCTGTAAGAATTACAGTTGGCAGCTTAGCAGGTTATTTGCTTAGCCAGCTAACAAATAACTGGGCGTTTCTGAAGATTCATCTCTGGCAGGACCGTGGAATCAAACCGCGCTCGCTCAGGGGCTATAAGCTCCGCGCAATCGGATCCTCTCTGATAGGTAGATTGGTGGATAATCTCATATTTGAGATAATTGGCTTCCTAGGGATTTTGCCGTTTGCGGATTTCGTTAAACAAGCTGCAGGAGCTTATGTTGAAGGCCTTATCGTGGAGACACTGATAGTAGTTCTAATATCAGATCCAACTATCAAAGCGGTCAAGGAGTACATTGACAATGATATGCCAATAGAAGTCCCCTATTCATAGGGGACTTTTCGTTGCTGTATATTGCGAGGAGTAGGTGGGCCAGTTTAGAATAAATAATCCAGATAATCTTTCAGCATCCTAGTGCCAGATATAGTCGGTAGATAATTAGTGAGTTCTTTCTTGACTAAGAATTCTAAATCAAAATCATTTTCCCAGGCAGAGGCAGCCTCTTCCATACGGGCATAAAGAGAATCTAGCTCTGCTTCTTCTGTATCGCCAGAAATATTGAGGTAGGAATCCGATGGACAATCCGCTACACCACCATCGTGTGTACTGACGAGCAAGCCGAGGTTGATGATATCCTTCATCCAAGATGTACCGCAAGCTTCCAAGCCGACAATCGGATTGTTAATAGAGATATTAGCACCGATAGATAAAGCACGCCCTAGTTCCTCGTCGTAATCTGGGAGATAGTGTACCCTCTCTCTCAAGACTGGGTCGTTATCTACGGTTTTTAAGACTTTTTCCAATTTCTCCGCCATCATGGTGTCGCCCTCATGTACGCGACCACAGAGGATATAATAGGCGTTGTGCTTTTCTAGAATAGATTTCAGTGTATCTGGACGAGAAAATGGTAACCACGGCCTCTTATAATCAACGAAGCGACGCTTGAATTGGAACAACAGCGCATTATCTGGAATCTTCAGGAAATTACCGTATTGGTCTGGACGATGTGCCAGGACGGTATTTAACTCGTCGCGACCACGACCCTTCAAGGCGCGAATATCTTCGGCTGTGATTTGTTCGATTTTCTCCTTATAATCTGGTGATGGTAGATAAAACTTATCAATGATATCTTTTTGCCTGAGGTAATTGACAATTCCAGCAGAAGTCCAAGTCGGAATATCTATACCGTTAGTAACTGCCTTGAACTTGACCTTGTTTCCTGCCAAATCATGATAGTTTGCTACGCGGGCATGCAACTTGGAAACACCAGAACGAAGTTCTGCAATTTCTATTGTCACGGTAGATAGACGGATGCGACCGTTTTCAAATTTATCAGAAAGCCACTTAATAACCGCAGGAGATTTTAAGTTTGGAAAGACAAAGCGTTCAAACTGATCATAGGAAAAGTCTGCTTCTGCTGCCTGGACAAGCGTGTGGTTAGTATAAAGTGTGTGCTTACGAGTGTAAACAACCGATTCATAGAAATCCATACCATTACTAGCTAGCTCATCCAAGCGGGCTAGTGCTGCAAAGAACGTAGCTACTTCGTTTAGCTGCATAATAGACGGGCGTAATCCCGCTAGCTTGAGAGCTTGATAACCACCAAAGCCCAGCGCTACTTCCTGGAAAAGACGATGATCACCACCGGATTCACCAGAATATAACTCTCCAAATCCCGGCTCTGTAATGCAGATAATGCGAGTACTACCAAGGATTTTCTCTATTACGTCTAGACTAATAATTTGACCATTTCCTTTGATATTGACCGTGTCAACAAAGTTGTAACCATATTGGGCGTAATCTACATATTCATGAGTGGTGAAGTTATGGAAACCGTCGCCCTTTTTAATGTAATGTTGGTGTTGTTCACTCGGGTAAAACGGGGTAATTAATACGAATGGCACATTGCTCTGCTCCGCCACACGCCTAGTATCTGCAGCTAGAACACCTAATCCGCCACCACCGCGGATGCCATTCTTTTTGTCATAAAGTTCTATGGTCCAATAAGTGTATGGCCGGTCCTTGGAGATAGCCTGAGTGAGGTGCCTACGATTAATCGCATCATAAAACTCCTCTACATCTTCGATGTTTTCTAGCGGATGATTTTGTTCTATGTCGTCTATTTTGCCCACCTTTTATTCTCCTTTTTATGATTGACTTGGTCCTTTATCTGCTTCTATGGTATGCGCGATCAGGATTAGAGCAGTTTCTAATGATTTCATATCGCGGTTAGAAAAATTAATATTACCCAGTGGCCGTCCTAGTAAGATACGTCCAACGGATTTACCATTTGGGTCGCGCAACTCGGCAATAGCCTCTATACCATGTTTCTCAAAAGTGGCTTTCGTTTCTTTGCCAAGATTAACCCAGATGTCGTCAGGCTTAATCTTTAAGTTGCCGAGTTTGTTAAGCTCGGAAGAAGATAGCTTTGAAGCGTGCGAACTATAGAGTTTGTTATCTATCAAAAGTCCCACATATTGAAAATGCAAGTGATCGGCTAGGAAATTAGCGAACTCGTGATAATTGATATACTCCTTTGAAAGCAAGCTTAATTTTTTTACTAGATATACCATATCAATATCTTGAACAGAAGCGATAGAACGAACATAGCTGCTAACTTCGTTTAACGCTGGGAAGAGTAGTAGGACAATCGCTATCATAATGATATTAAGGATGATAACAGAAGATGAAGGGCTAGGAATCTTAAACAATGCAATGAATATAATGAAGAAGATGGTTAGATAAACAATGGCAGCTAGCGACATGATGATGATATGTGAAAGAGTCTTGAGCCAACGCCCAGAGAGATTAAGCAAGCGATAACGCAATATTGCATAGTAATGGAAGACCCAAGCGAAACACATCGCTAGAGGGCCTGCCCAAATAGTGTCGTATTTACCAAGGAAAGAAAGAACTACATCAAATATGAGTGCAATCACGCCGGTGATAGTAAATCCTACCAAGACCATAAGGTTGGCTTTCTTAATCTGTGGTGAACGAGCACGTTTGGCATTGTATAAGAAGCCAATCATGTAAATCAAACAGGTGGTGATGAAGTAAGCCATATAGGCATAGTTATATGCGTTATGCTGCAGATGGACAACATTGCCGGTAGACTCACTCAGCGTAATGCTGGAGTAGAGGAAAGAAGTGTCGATGATTGGAGCGATGAATAGCACTAGCCCGAATATTGCATAGAAAACCATGGCGAACTTGCCGATTTTGTATTTGTGAATTGGGTAGATTGCAAGACCCCATGACATAAACAGCGCTGGAAGATAGATACCAAAAGCGGATAATTTTGCTGTTTCTGGAGAGGTTGTCTCTGGAAGAGAGAGAAAAATGCCAATAGAGAGTGACCAACAAACTGCAAATAAGCTAATAAAGAAAAATAGGAAAGCCTGAAAGCGATCGCCTTTCTTCACTCCACTGATTACAGCTATGCCAGACAATAATGTTAGTACAGATACTGCTATCAAAAGAATAATAATTAGTTGCACTTAACCTCCTACTTTTTTCCATTTTAGCATAAGTTATATAAAAGCGCAATAAAATAAGGCCCTTTTAGGACCTTATTTAGGTACAAGGAAACATTTAGCAATTTTTGTGCAAAGTATAGACTACACCAGTAGTTCCCCAAGGTTCAGCGGCTAATAATGTGCCCGATATATCGAGTTTAAAACCGGCTTCTCCTATGGAATTATTGAAACCACTAACGAGTTTTTCCATCTCGTCATCTGCCTCTGATACGCTGGAGAATGTCCTCATCATCTCTGCTTTTGGCCAATGCTGCGCCGTGCCGACTCTCGCCATGCCTTTTGTCTTCATCAGTAAATCCAGAATCATTACTCCTCCATCACGCAAGAAATAAAAGCCGCTACTAAGAGCCTTTATCATCGTATCCGGGAGATAAGTAATTACTCCATCTGATCCTATACACCGTTCTGGATAAAGATATGATGATACCCCATCCATCACCACGCAGTCAAATTTGCCAGCTAATTTTGGCAGTAATTTGGGCGCATTAAAGAGATCAAGTTTGTAGTACTTGAGACTATGATAGTATGGAGTATAATTTTTGAATTCTGCATCGCTAGGCAAGAATGACGAGTCAAGCATCACAAGATCTTTTGAGCTTGTCTTCTTTGAGTAAAGATGAAGATGAGGTATGCCACCGCCCAAGAAGATAATTTTCTCTGTGGCAGTAAAGCACTCTGTTTCAATGAAGAAAGCTTCTGTAGAAGATTTTTTCCTTTCATTGATGGCAATTCCCTCATAAGAGATCATTCTGGCCCAGGATTCATCTTCTGGACATTTGCGATATGTCCCTCTCATATCATAGCCGTAGCCATGAAGAGGCTCCATTGCTCTAGCCATGTCGTGTGAACACCAGATATGATAATAGAACAATGTCATATCCTGAGAGTTTGGCACATCGAAATAGTAGAAATTATCCAGCGCGCCTGGATCTTCCAAGTTTTCCTGGAGAATCGGCTGAAACTTGGCGAAGTCATCTACTCTACCGTAGTGGATAAACATCCTTTCTATCGCATCTATCATTGCCTGTTTCCGCTCTCGCCCTCCCTCGGTGGCGGATGAGCCTGGAATTTCCCCCTTCCTGTAAGCGACAGATTCTTTCATCTGGTTTTCTGCCCAGTCAGGTATCAATTCAACAGGGAGGCGACCATCTGTTTCTCTGCCCGATAATTTCGGAGCGTCATAACATATGCCCATAACTGTTCCCTCCTTATTTGTAAAAAACTTGGGCGTCTAAAACGCCCACTGCTACGAAGATTATAGCAATTCTTGCCTTTTCCTGCAAGTGGTGATAGAATATAAAGAGTCGTTGGGGATTCGCCAAGTGGTAAGGCACTGGGTTCTGGTCCCAGCATTCGGGGGTTCGAATCCCTCATCCCCAGCCAAGATTATTGCAAAGCAAAATGCAGACCCGTCAAGGCCTGCATTTTTGTACTTTTTAGTCTAGTATTTTCTGAGTGGATAATAAACCGCGAAGCTGATGGCAAATATCGCTAAGTTAATTAATACGAATGTTTGTGATAATACAATTGCTCCGAACGATTCACTCTGGAAGAATGTAGAAAGTACTTGCGAAACCATACCAGTATTTGGTGCATATGATACCACGCCTAGCGGATCCAAGTAAGCATAATCTGCATCATCTAGAATTGTAGCATCGCTCATGTCAGGCTTGGCTGGTGCTCGCCAACCGCTATTGCTAGATACTTGGGCAGCGATAGCTTCTCGTTGTCTGCGTTCTTCCTCTTCTCTTTGGATGCGCTCTGCTTCCTGTCTGGCACGTTCTTCTTCCGCTAGTCTAATTTCTTCTTGGCGTTGGCGTTCCGCTTCCTCGAGTCTCTGGCGTTCTGCCGCCTCTTCTGCCAGGCGACGAGCTTCTTCTTCCTGGCGGAGGCGTTCTTCTTCTTGGCGGATTCTCTCTTCTTCCTCTTGACGTAAGCGTTCCTCTTCCGCTAGTCTAGCTTGTTCTTCTGCCAGGCGACGGGCTTCTTCCTCGAGTCTCTGGCGTTCCGCTTCTTCTGCAGCGAGACGAGCTTCTTCTTCCAGTCTAGCTTGTTCTTCTGCTAAGCGACGAGCTTCTTCCTCCGCTAAACGAGCCTCTTCTTCAAGTCTTTGGCGCTCTTCTTCTAATCTACGCTCTTCCTCTTCACGTTGTAGGCGTTCTTCCTCTTCTCTACGTAAGCGTTCCTCTTCTTCAAGTCTTTGGCGCTCTTCTTCTAGGCGTTGTCTTTCTTCCTCCTCCAATCTGGCCTGCTCGTCATCATCAGCAGGATTAGGATCTTGGATATTTTCATATTCTACAATGCTTGTGTCGAATGAGATGCCGACATCACCATAGCCATTTTGTGTCAGATAGGCAACTTTGTTGGATACGATACCTCTGCTCTCCGCTGGTTCTAGGTTGTATTTGAAATAAAGTGTATCAGTAGATGTGCCACTTCTTCCTAACGCTAATGGCGTTGCCAGCATGAAGCTATTGGATGAAGTGCCAGGGGCCGTAAGTTCTAATGGAATCCAAGAGTCTGCTACTTCTGGAGTATAAGTATAAGAAATCAAATTCTTATTTAATGGCAAGAACCCGCTGTTACCGTTCTCATCTTCTACATAGGAAGAGAGATGAGTCAGATAAAGTGGATTATCTGGGTCAATATTCTTGAGGCTGGTTCGGTAAGCGACGAGCTGATCAGATACGATTTCGCCAGCAGTTTGCGCATCAGCAGAAATTGGCCAGTTCATATTGGTAATAGTAATTTTCGTATTAGATTCTGATGTGCTGCGTTCTGCGTAGAAGAAGTCAAGATCATAAACGTGATTTTTTTCTAGATGAGCATCTATTAATTTTGTTTCCGCACCATTGACTGATGATGTGATAGTGCCATCGGTATTGATTGTGAAATTACCGCCCACTGCGGAATGTACGCCACCAATATCTAACACTAATACACCATTAAGGAATACCCAGACATCGTCATCACCAGAGAAATCAAAGGTCTCGCGACCATTCATTTCCGCCTTGATAGGTACACTCATGTGAGCCGTGAAGGAAAAATTATGCTGCTTGATATTGGAGTCCCTACGACTAACACTATCATTGTCATAACGAATATCATCTAATGGAAAAATCTGGTTACCACCATAGACATAAGTGTTGGTATTGCCTTGGCGCTTAAACGTTACGGTGCGGTCGTAACGCTTGCTGATGCCGTTCACTTCATGGAACCAGCGATAGAAATTATCACCTGGTGCGACTGGTTCTCCACCAGTGACATTTTGGCTGGCTTTATTGAATTTAGCTGCCGCTGCGGCTGTTTGAGAGGAAAAAGATGGAATTGGCAGGCCATCTGCTCCCAGATAATTCTTTACAATTCCCTGTTGCAATGATCCGAAACATTGGTTGCAGCTGCACCATTCGAACTGACGGACCTTAGCACTACAAGAGTCCATTTTTTGATCGAAATAGGTCATATCAAGAGTAATTGTATCTGGATTACCGACAGAAGCAACTTGCCAATGCTGAGGGATACCATTTTTATTGGCGATAGTCTCTAATGTAAGCGCTCTGGCTGCACCAGTAATTGCGATGCCAATTAGTGATAAGAATGAAATAATCAAAACTACTCTCGCGACACAAGCAATCTTGTGTAGTTTCAAACTACGTAAAGCTTTTTTGGTCTGTGTTTTTTGCACAGAAACAGCATCTTTCGATGTATTTTTACCCCCATTAGAATTATTGCTCAATTGACCTCCTGTTTAAGAGTATTTTAATGCTTCTGGTTAGTTTCGTCAAGCATGATTTTTGCATAAAATCATCATTGTATTGGAGTTATACTTATGCTAAAATTAATTGCAAATGGAGGCTATGTTTTGCAACTAATTCCGATACTATTATTTATTAGTGCATTTCTCTCATTATTCTCTGGCGTTGTAACAGTAATAGGTAGCAGAAAAGATGCCAGATGGAGGATAGTTTGTTTTTGTATCGCTATGGTGAGCACGGCATTTTGGACTCTAGCAGTTTTCGTAGATAGCTTTGGACTGATGGGGTTAGAAAAAGTAAACGACATCACGACTATAGCGGTATACATAACTGAAGCAATTATGACAGTTATGCTTGTAATAATGATAGATTGGCGTCAGATTACGAAAAAATCTAGAATTGCTAAAGGTTGGAGGACGGTGTTAATTGGGCTGATTTTGTCGTTGCTTGCTGGTGGTATTTTTTGCTTATTATTACCACAGTTGGGTGTATTTGAGCGCTGGGGTGCGCCATTAATCTCTACGGCTTCGGTATTCATTTATTATTATGCAATTTTACGTTATCGCGTATTGGATGTGTCAAATAGCGTATTGAAGATTTGGTCCAGAGTAATATTAGCAATCGCCGCTATTATGTCATATATAGTACTATTCTTCTTTGTAGCGAAGTATATTTTCCATACCGTGCCGGATAATGAAACCTTAGCACTTAATTTAGTAATGATTATCCTCGTGGTGATATTATTCCCGATTCTCAATGATATTTATACTGGCATTAAGGCGTTAATCTCTACAAGAGAAATTAACATGGTTTATGTTACGAAGAAACTTAATCGGATGGCGACTCAAAATGTTAAAATGGACGATTTGGCGGAATTTCTGGCAGATTATTTGCATTTTCAGACGGTGGCTTTCATTGTGAAAGGCAAAATATACTCTTCTGACAGTGTGAAGCTAAAAAGTGATCAGATAGCAGCTATCTCTATGTTAGATGATAGTGAAAAATCAATTTGGCAAGAGATTAGCGGAAGAGCGAAGGATGTTTTGGATGAGCATAACATTAAGGCGGTTGCAAGTTTGAGAAACGCTAAGGGTAGGCCGTTTGGCCAGATTCTAATCGGCAAGCCGCTCGGGAAAATGGAACTGGAAAAGAGAGATTTAGCAGAAATAGAAACTGTGATTAATATTGTGGCATCGATGATTGATTCGACGGAAAGGGTAAAGGCTTAAATCATGTCGGCGGCGATGCTCAAACAAACCAGGATGACGATTTTGCTTTCGCTCAATGCGGTAGCAATCCTGGTGGCTGGTATCTTAATTGCTGGGGCGATTGGGTTGAGTGGCAATGGTGGATTCCGAGTGGTAGATGAAAAGAGTGATGAAATAGATGAGACAGTGGAAGATATTAATCTGATTGATCCAGCGACCGAGAACTTACCGGATCAGAGAGTGGCGAAGAAGAACCAAATAAATTATGCCGCTGAAGCTATGGCGGCTTCTAGTTTTGACACAGGAGCAGTTTCTGGTAGTGAATTATGGAATACAGAAGCCATCACCATTTATCAGAGTGCAGATATAGACATTTGTATTAATGACTTTGTCAAAGATCCAGGTGAGATGTACTGGCAAACGAGTAATCCAGCAGTGATAAAAGGTTTTTATAAGGAAGCAAGGACTAGACTAGGCTATTCTTCAGCGCGGTGTCGCTATCCGGCGATTGTTGGTACTGGTACAACAGTTATCACTGCCGGTACGACGGATGGTATAAAGCGTGACACTCTAACTGTGAATGTGATTGCCCCGCCAGTGGAACAGTGGAAACACGATGTGCTGACTCTTGTCAACGCGGAACGTGCAAAATACGGTCTAGCAGCACTACAATGGAATACAGCTTGTGAAGCCGGTGCGCAAGTTCGTGCACAGGAAATTATGACCAGATACGAGCACGTTAGGCCAGATGGTAGCTCTTGGGTGACAGTATGTAGTAACCCAAGTGGTGGTGAAGCTGGGGAAAATTTGGCTGCTGGTAATACTGCCGTTTCACCAGAAACAGTAGTCCAGACTTGGATGAATTCAGAATCTCACCGAGCCAATATCCTCTCTGATAAATTCACAAAAATGGCAGTCGGATTTGTCTTTGATCCAAATTCACAGTATAAGACCTACTGGTCACAATTCTTCAATGAAAGATAATTTATTCGCCTTTGCTACTAGCTTTTACTAGTCTTGTTAGGAAGTTTTCTGCCTCTGGTATTGTCATCACACGCGTCTGGAATGTTCTATCGTAAACTGTCGGTGTGAGACGTGTCTGGAGTAATTTCCCATTATAGAAATAATGAGAAAATACTAGACTGCGTTCTGTACCTGGCCAATAAACTTGATCAAAGAATAGATTACCTGTGCCATAGTAGATGAATTTCCCATTATAAATTTCATAAGTTTGTGGCTGGTGTGCTTGTGTGCCAATCACAATATCTGCACCCATATCTATGATAGAGCGGAAAAATTCAGCCTGGCCGTTAATTGGGTAATCGCAAGACGGCATTTCTTCCCCATCATCTGGATAGCAGTAACACTCAAAATATTGAATATCTACAATCACAATGTCGCCACGATCTTTGGCAGTTTTGATTTGAGCGCGAGTGGTCGTTTCGTCATAGATATTAGCACCAGGATGGTCGCCGGAAGCACCTTGACCATTAGCCTTAGTAGAAGTGCTTTCGTTGATGCCGAGCAAAGTAATATTAGTGCCTTTTTTAGAGAGTTCCAGAGGTTTTTTTGCCTCTTCCTCATTGATGCCACCACCAAAAGTTTGCATATCATTAGCGTGGTATTTTTCAATAGAAGCAATATTATCGGCAGTTCCCCAGTCATTGTTATGATTGCCAGTCAGTTCTACGATATCTGTGCCGATTGCCTGAATTGTTTCAAACATTTTTGGACTTGAGCAAAGAGCAGTAGAAGAAGAGTTGGTACAATCATTAGCGAAGCTAACCTCATTGCTGATATGGGTGTAATCTGTGCGTTTGAGGAAATCGGCTATTTGTTCTGCGAAATAGGCGCCATCGCCAACTTGGTTCAATTTGTTGAGCATGGCACGAGCAAGCGCAGTGACGCCAGTTTGATTGAGTGATAAAATCATAGTTTCGTCTGGCAATTTAGCCATCTTCTCTGCGATTAAATCATGAGCTTCTGTGGTGTCATTAGATTGGAAATGTAATATACGGAAAATTGCGCCTTTGTAAGTATTACCAACGAGGGATTTATCTTCTGTTGAGATAATATCTAAGGCATAATCACCGTCAATGCTGAGGGCTTTTACATCTGGTGTGAGTTTGTTGATAGAAAGCAGATAAACTTTTTCATCCTCTGGTTCAATCTGCTCTGGTGCAAGGAGCGAGAGACTCTTTGCCTCTGTGGCGGTAATATCTTGCTTAGGATTATAAAAGCCGGTGACTGGAATGAGGATGTCATATAATAATGTATCATAGGAGGCGGACTTGGTGTAGGTAGTGTCACTCTCGGCGGAGATAGTAACATCATGAGCTAA
Source organism: Candidatus Saccharimonadota bacterium (assembly GCA_017512045.1). Taxonomy (GTDB): domain Bacteria; phylum Patescibacteriota; class Saccharimonadia; order Saccharimonadales; family Saccharimonadaceae; genus Nanosyncoccus. Next base: position 2,686 of record JAFWHE010000007.1, on the reverse strand, counting down.
CTTTTGCTCGGAGAAAATATTTTCTAGAGAAGATTTTTCTTCGTTCGTGAGTGAGCTGTCATAGGTGGCCGTGCTAGGTATGATGACGATTTCGTGCCGAATCACTTTTAGTAAAACAAAAATCACAGCACCAGCTGCGATGAGGAATGTAATAAAGATAACAAATTTCTTAAATCGTGGCCCTTCACTCCGAGAACGAGCAGAAGGTCGTGCACCACGAGGTTGATAAGTGCTGTATTGTACCATGATTTCATTATAGCATAATCCGTCATAATGTGTTATATTAAGGTTATGTTTAAGCGCTTTTTTGCCTGGCTTTTTGGACGAAAGAAACCCGTTTTAGAGTATAACGGAGAATTGCCATCCCCTAATAATAGAATTGTTTGTAAGTTATCACTCAAAAAAGGTCAGGTTTACTATTCCGTATTTAAGGATGGTAAAGTGCTAGTGAGAGATTCGCATTTGGGCATTAATCTCAGGGGTGACGAACCGCTCTATAATGGATTAATGCTAGTCCGCACTATGACTAAGAGCCATGATGAAACTTGGGAGACTAAATGGGGAGAAGAAAAATACATCCAGAACAAGTATAATGAAATTGCCCTGTATCTTTCTGAAACTGGCGGTAAGAAGCGCTTGTTCACCTTGAGGTTTCGGTCCTTTGACGATGGTGTGGCTTTTCGCTATGAGATACCGCCACAACCAGAATTCCAGAGATTGGTAGTGGCGGATGAAATCACAGAATTTAATGTAGACTTCAATGGCTATGCTTGGCATATTCCGGCGTATCAACCAGATCGCTACGAATATAATTACAATCGCAGCCCGATTTATGAATTGGAACATTCTGTACATACACCGTTAACGATAGAGACGCCAGTAGGGTATTTGCTGTCTATTCACGAGGCGGCACTGTATAATTATGGCTCAATGACCTTAAAGCTTAATCAAAATCATTCGCTAGCGGCAGATATTACTCCACTTTCTGACGGAGCAAAGGCTTATGTGGAATTGCCGTTTAATACGCCTTGGCGGGTAATTATGGTGGCGGATAATCCGATTGAACTAACTACAAACCGTATGATCTTAAATCTGAATGATCCGCCAAAGGATGAGTTTGACTGGGTCAAGCCGCTGAAATTCATGGGGATTTGGTGGGCGATGTATGTAGGTGAATATACCTGGGCGGAAGGCGAGCGACACGGTGCTACGACCAGGCATACTAAGGAATATATTGATGCTTGTGAGCGACTAGGGATAGAAGGCCTACTAGTGGAAGGATGGAACAATGGCTGGAATGGTGATTGGCTTCAGAATGGCCCGACTAATGACTTTATTCATCCAGCGCCGGATTTTGATTTAGAGGAAGTGGCGGAATATGCGCACGAGAGACATGTAGAGCTAGTTGGTCATCATGAGACTGTAGGCTATATTGATAATTACGAAAACCAAATGGAAGAAGCCTATAAAAAATATGCCGATAATAACATCCATTATGTCAAACCTGGTTATGCTGGAGCATGGATGTCTGTCCAGGGCCGGCGTGAGTATCATCATTCACAGGTGGGGGTACTACATTACCAGAGGGCTTTGGAGTTGGCTGCGAAGTATCACATTATGCTGGATGTGCATGAACCGATTAAAGGTACTGGTATTGAGCGGACTTGGCCGAATTTAATGACTAGAGAGGGTGCGCGTGGCCAAGAATATGAGGGCGGCGCTCTGTTCCCTTCTCATGCAACGATTTTGCCGTTCACTCGGTTGCTTTCTGGTGGGATGGATTATACCAGTGGTATATTTGATGTGACTAATAGTGTTAAAAGAATGGCAACGACTATATCAAAGCAGTTAGCATATTATGTAACAATTTTCTCTGGGATGCAAATGGCGGCTGATCGTCCGCGATTCTATGAAGAAGTACAACCGCAGGCATTTAAGTTTATTCATGATGTGCCAGTGTCATGGGAGCGCACTGTTCCGCTACTCGGTCAGATAGGACAGTTTTATGTGGTAGCGCGACAAGGGCGTGATACAGAGGATTGGTATATCGGTGGTGTGACTAATGAAGATGCTCATAGAGTGCGGCTAAACTTAGATTTCCTATTGCCAGACACTATCTATCAGGCAGAGATTTATCGCGATGGAGAAAATGCACATTATCGTGAGAATCAATTAGCTATTACGATAGAATCCCGTAAAGTTGGTAGAATGGATTATCTGGATATTTGGATGGCACCAGGTGGTGGGTTTGCGGTGAGGTTAAAGAAGCTGTAGTTGTTTGACTTCCTTTCCTATTCTAATTTTTTGTATACCTTGGTTTTCTACTCCACTGGTAGCCTTGGTGCAAGATCTTATCCATTGTCGTATGTAAAATCTGGCAGCTATTACTGGTATACGGGTAGGCTTTACTACCAGACGTTGTTTGGCCTCTACTGGTCGTCTAGTATAGTTAGTAGCACCGATAGTTACGACCTGAATATGGGTAGTGCGCGCTTGATTAAAGCGAATAGCAGTAATAAGCGCTGCGGGTACACTCTGCGTTGCGTGACGAGGATTTAGCATGTTAGTCTAGCATTAGCGCACGGAGCGACCAAGAATTTTACCATTACTATATTGAGGGGATAAGGTTCCTCCTTTATTAAAGCCAAAGCTATATGATTCTTTAATGTCATCGCTAACAGTAGAT
>JAFWHE010000006.1 GCA_017512045.1 Candidatus Saccharimonadota bacterium | reverse complement strand
GCCATCAGCCGTCTGGACATAGCGCCCGCCTGCGGCGTGCGTATCTGCTCCGCCCGTTGCCGGACAGACTACATCGCTACCGCCATTACCATCAGTCCCCCAAGTATTATTACATCCATTCCCATAGTAGGTGTGGTCATTTTCCCCTTTTTTGGGCTTCTAGCCCAAAAACGTAAGGGTGAAAATTAGCATCCCAAAAACGCCGAAAACTCTTGCGCAATCATCATAAGCGTATTATACTAAAAACATAAAATGACCGCTCTAGGAACGGTCTTACGGTTGGGAAACTATCTTCTAGGAGATAGTTTTCTTTTGTCTCCGAGTGAAGACAGATAATCCAGCCAGTGTTAGCCTCACTCTACGTTCGACTATCTCTTCTGTTATATCCAATCCTTTCTTTGACCGGCACTAGCCCCCTGACTGGGAGCGACACGCCTAGAATAGTCTTAACTACCCACCAGCACCGTTGAGAACCATTTGGCACTCGTAGGCACAAGTTATTTCGTGCACCCAACCCAGCCTCAGTGTATATTACAACTTATTTTAGAGTCAAGCATTAGCATGATTGTAATAGTTCTAATGCCTTATTTATTTTTTGGACAAATGTCCGAAAAATATCTGGTAAGTTTATCCTTCACTGGTAGCCTTGGTGCAAGATCTTATCCATTGTCGTATGTATATTCTGGCCGCTATTACTGGGATACAGGTAGGCTCTACGGCCAAACAATATATGGCCTCTACTGGTCATCTAGTATTGCTAACAACTCCAATAATTACGGTCTTCATATGGCTAGTACACGTTTAATTAAGGCGAACACCAATGATAAACGCAGCGGAAACGCTCTGCGTTGCGTTTTTGCCTAATCCAACCGATCCAAATGCTGGTACTAATCGTACTAATGCTGTGAGTAGGGATAATTTGATGGAGGGAGCAGGACTGGGATATAACGGATATTATACTAGCACATCGTTAAATAGTATTGGGGAATCAATGAACCTGTGGTCATCCACTCTTCGAGAAACTAAAAATTCACATTTTCTTTATATTGACATAGACAATCGTATCCATCCTGTAAATAATGGGGTTAGATATCTTGGTCGTTCTGTGCGCTGATGCTAGACTGATACGCTAACTCCTCGTCACACAACGCAAAATGTATATTACCGTATTTCTATCGCTATGTTAAAATAAAGTTATGAAAAGGTTTATATTAGCACTTATAACAATACTATCTATATTTGGCACAAGCATCAAACCTGCCAGCGCTACTTCCGTCAATAATTTCTATTTTTCTGATGCGGAATTTGATTATTACCTCGAAAAAACCGAGACTGGTAGCAAAATGCATGTGAAAGAAGTTCTAACCGCTGAGTTCCCGTCTACCAATCAGAATCATGGCATCACCAGATCTATTCCTTATTCCAACCAAGATGGCCAAAACCTCACTGCACCTAGTAAATCCGATCTCAATTTTACCGCTCTCAGAAACGGAGAGAAAGAACCAATTGCTAAATCCGAAACTGAGCATGGAAATTATATCTTTTATCTAGGCAAAAAGAGTGAATACGTTCATGGCCAGCAAATTTACACTCTGGAATATGATTTTTCCAATGTTATTACAGAATTTAATTCCGCCGGAAAAATGACCTGGAAAGGCAACGGAGCTTCATTCCAGGAACTATATTGGGATACTAACGGTACTGGCTGGTCACAGAAGTTCGACCATCTAATTGCCCGCGTACATATTCCAGCAGATATTGCTAAAAATTTAATCGGCGATAAGACTTCGTGCTATGTCGGAAAATACGGTGCTAATAGTTCCTCATCTTATCGTTGCACCATTTCTTCAGATGATGAGACCACTTATAATCCTTTTGCGATAGGTGCTGATAAGGATAAATCAGCTGAAGTTGTCATCACGTTTGAAACAGATTCTCTCAAAGCAGGTGAGAACCTCACCTTTGCAATCGATTTTGATCCTGGTACATTTTTCGTTCCAGAGCCGGCTAGAAGTATGGCACTAGTCTATATTGTCATTGGATCCGGAGCTATAATGTTGTTCATCTTATTATTTGCAATATATCGTTACTTCCAGAGAATATCAGAGAAGTATCGCTATAAGAAGACGCTTTTTGTTACTCCACAGTATACTCAGCCAAAAGGTCTAACCGTAGCCGATACTGAATATCTCTGGCTAAATACGAAAAAAGCATCTTTAGTAGCAACATTAATCGAGCTAGCCATTGACCATAAGGTTGAGCTAATTAAAACAGAGAAAGAAAAAACCTTCGGTGGTACCAAAACTGTCTGGAACGTCAAAGTGCTATCACTTAGCGAATTGACAACAGCGCAGAAAAATGTTATAACTATTCTTCATGGTGGGGAAAATTATAGCGAAGGTGATACTTTTAAAATCGAGAAACATACCGCATCTTATCACCTACAATCACTTGCTAGGGAATACCGCACCAGCTCATCTAAACGTCTAGAGAAAATGGGACTAATGGTTCCTTCAGGAGACAAGAAAAAACTATATTCCCCTAGCTACGCCATCTTTGCGATTTTCTTGATAATTTTCTATCTTTTTACCGCATTATCTGTATTTATTGAATACGGTAGTATGTTGGTTGGTGGTGGCACCTTATTTGGTTACGCATCCATAGGTATGATATTGGCATTAATAATTATTATCGCAGCTACTGCGCGCGCCGTCAAAATCCATCGTCATACTAATGAAGGTATAGCAGCGTCGAATGAGATTGATGGCCTACGCGAATATATCAAAATGGCCGAATCTGACCGTCTGAAGTTCAACCAGTCCGTCAAAGGCGCCCCAACATCGGCTAAGGGAATCGTCAAGCTCTACGAAAAATTACTCCCTTATGCTATCATCTTTGGCGAAGAAGAAAGTTGGATGGGAGAACTCAACAAATATTACGAGCAAAATCCAGATATCGACCACAGCTGGTATTCAGGCTCAGATTATATCGCAATTGGTGCATTCCACAGCATGGTAATGAACACAAATAGTAGTATCCGTAGCTCTGTATCATATACATCTAGCAGTTCTTCCAGCTCCGGCTCATCTGGTGGCGGAGGGGGAGGATTTTCCGGCGGCGGGGGAGGTGGCGGTGGCGGTGGCGGCTGGTAAAGCCACAAAAAACAGCGCTCCCGCGCCTATCTCTTAATTATATCATACTTTACCATAAAAGTCAATAGTTATTGCTATCTGATAATATGATATAATTTTACTAATATGTTAGATGTTAATTTTATTCGCGAACACCTCGCTGAGGTAAAAAAATCCACTAAGGAAAAAGGCTACAAGACTGATATTGATACTATCTTGCAGATAGATGATGAACGTAAATCTATTCTGCGCGACGTAGAAGATTTGCGCAAAGAGCGTAATGAGATTGCTGCTCAGATGAAAGGCGGTAAACCAGCGCCAGAGCTAATCAAAAAAGGCAAGGAAATAAAGCAGTCTCTCGCCGAAAAAGAAAAATCTCTAGATGAGGTAACGGCAAAAGTCGCAGAAGCGCTAAAGGCTGTGCCAAATATTATCTTCCCCGATGTACCACTAGGCGGAGAAGAAAAATCTGTAGAGGTAAAAAAGTGGGGAAAGAATAAAACTTCTGGCACTGATCACCTAGATTATGCTATTTCTCGCGACTGGGTAGATTTTGAGCGTGGCGCCAAAGTTGCCGGTGCAAAGTTCTATTATCTCAAAGACGGCCTGGCCCTGCTAGAGAATGCACTTCTTCAATTTGGCTTGAAAAAAGTCCGCGAGCATGGCTTTACCTATATGACTACACCAGATCTTGTATCTTCTCGCGTATTGGAAGGGACTGGCTTTGCGCCCAGAAGCTCCGAACAGTCTGACGAATATTATATTGAAGGAGAAGATTTAGCTCTAATCGCTACCGCCGAGATGCCAATCACTGGTTATCACATGGATGAGATTCTGGATGAAGATAAACTACCTCTGTTCTATGCCGGCTATTCTGCCTGTTTCCGCAAAGAAGCTGGGACTTATGGCAAATACACTAGGGGATTATTCCGTGTGCATCAGTTTAATAAATTAGAAATGTATTGCTTCTGCTTACCAGAGCAAAGTAAAGAGATTCATGAGAAAATACTTGCTATAGAGGAAGAGATTTGGCAAGAAATCGGCATCCCATATCACGTCATTAACATCGCCGCTGGCGACCTCGGTGCTCCTGCCGCTAAGAAATATGATCTAGAATACTGGTCTCCGGTTAATCAGAAATATCAGGAGCTAACCAGTTGCTCTAATTGCACAGATTTCCAGGCTCGCTCCGTCAATGTCCGCGTTCGCAGAAAAGATGGTTCCATAGAATTTGTTCACACTCTCAATGGCACCGCCATCTCTCTAGCTCGCGCTATGGTGGCAGTATTAGAGAATTACGCGACCGAGGGTGGCAAGCTAAAAGTCCCTGAGGTATTACGCCCATACTTAGACGGCAAAGCAGAGCTATAAAAAGCGTTTCTTCTCTTGAAGATAGGTTAGAGATTTAGTATAATAAGACGAAAGGAGTGTTATGATAGAAAAAATTGAAATTACTGGGAACAAGTACAAGGTGGAAGAAAGTTTCCGGAAATATGCCCAGAAGCGCATCGGCAAGCTAGACCGTTATCTTCCACGTGGCAATAAGAAAGATGTCGTAGCGAAGATTGTTGTGACAGAAATTAACAAAGCCCACGGCAATAAATATGAGATTTCTGCTGCTATGGAAATCCCTGGTGGCAAAGTCCTCGCCGCCAAAGATGAATCATCCAATGTTTTTGCTGGTATTGATATTATCGAAGCCAAGCTGATGGGCCAGATTCGTCGTTTCAAATTAGAAAGCACTCCACACCTTAGGAAAAACAAGCTAAAGTCTCTCTTCAAGCGAGGTTAAAATGACAAAAGAAAAGAAGCCGACCGACAAACTTGCCGATAAGACCAAGACCGAGAAATTCCTCCAAGGGATTTTTGGTGATGCACAGAAGAAAATCCTCCGTCGTTATTACCGTAGAGTCCTAGAGATTAACAAACTCGAGCCAAAATATCAAAAAATGAGCAAAAAAGAGCTTGCTCAACAGACTGATTTGCTCAAAGAAAAACTGCCAAAGCAGACGAAAAAATCCCAAGACGATATTGCCCTAGAAAAAGCTCTAGATAATATCCTAGAAGATGCTTTTGCTCTAGTGCGCGAGGCTACTAATCGCGTATTAGGTATGCGTCATTATGATGTCCAGATGGTAGGTGGTATCGCCCTCCACGAGGGGAATGTCGCCGAAATGAAGACTGGTGAAGGTAAGACTTTGGTAGCCTTGCTTCCGGCCTATCTCAACGCACTCTCTGGGCGTGGGGTTCACGTAATCACTGTCAACGATTACTTAGCACAGCGTGATGCTGGCTGGAATGGCCCGGTTTATCATTTCCTTGGTTTGTCTGTCGGCGTAATTATTAATCAGGCATCCTTCATCTATGACCCAGAATACGAAAACGAAGAGCATGACGATGAACGTTTCCGCCATCTGAAGCCTTGTTCCCGTAAGGAAGCTTATGCTGCAGATGTTACCTATGGCACTAACAACGAGTTCGGCTTTGATTATCTACGCGACAACATGGTAGATGAGGTTAAATTCCTCCGCCAGAGAGAGCTGAATTACGCCATCGTAGATGAGGTAGATTCTATCTTAATTGACGAAGCTCGCACCCCATTGATTATCTCCGCTCCAGCCGCAGATAATCCAGAGGCTTACTATCAATTCGCTAAAATCGCCGACAAGCTCACTCCAGAAGATTATGTCCTGGACGAGAAGCACCGTTCCGTCACTCTGACGGATGAGGGCGTAGACAAAGTCCAGAAACTCCTTGGTATTGATAATCTGTATTCCGTAGATAATACCAGATTAGTTTATCATATGGATCAAGCCTTACGTGCTCAGGTCGTATTCAAGCGCGACAAAGATTATGTCGTAACTAACTCTGGCGAGGTAATCATTGTAGATGAGCATACCGGCCGCCTCATGCAAGGTCGTCGCTATAATGAGGGCTTGCACCAGGCCATCGAAGCTAAAGAAGGTGTCCAGGTGCGCGAGGAGTCCATGACACTTGCTACGATTTCTTTCCAGAACTTCTTCCGTCTGTATCGCAAACTATCTGGCATGACTGGTACCGCTTTCACAGAGGCAGAGGAGTTTCAGCAGATTTACGCCTTGGACGTAATACAAATTCCGCCTAATCGCCCAATCCAGCGCGTAGATAAGGACGATTTGATTTATCGCACAGAAGCAGGGAAACTTCGTGCTATCGTTCGCGAAGTTCAGAAATATCATGAAAAAGGTCAGCCAGTCCTGATTGGTTCTGCTAGTATCGTCAAGAACGAGCTAATCGCCAAATACCTCGACGAAGCTGATATCCCATATGAGATTCTGAATGCCAAAAACAACGAACGTGAAGCTGCTATTATTGAAAAGGCCGGCGAAAAAGGCGCCGTCACACTCGCTACTAACATGGCTGGTCGTGGCACAGATATCAAGTTATCTGATGAAGTTAAAGAACTAGGCGGCCTGGTAGTGATTGGCTCAGAACGTCACGATAGTCGCCGCGTGGATAATCAGCTCCGTGGCCGTGGTGGCCGTCAAGGCGATCCTGGTACTACACAGTTCTTTGTTTCTTGCGAAGATGACCTAATGCGTATCTTCCAGGGAGATCGTATTGCAATGCTGATGTCACGCCTCGGCGTAGATGAGGATACTCCTATCCAGACCCGCTCCGTCACAAAGACTTTGGAAACTGCTCAGAAGCGTATCGAAGGATTTAACTTTGATTCTCGCAAAAACGTCGTCCAGTATGATAATGTCATTAACCGTCACCGTCGTGTGGTTTATACGATGCGCCGAAAGATTTTGGAAGGTGAGAATATCAAAGAGGAAATCAATCGCCTTATTAAAGATGCCTGCGAAGATTTGACTCAGTTCAGTTCTAGAGTGAATAAGAATTTCAAGTCTGATTTCCAGAAAGTATTTAGCCTGGATGATGATCTGGTAGAAACTATTGGCCTCATGCGCAAAGAAAAAGACCGCGCCAAACTAGCTACTACTGCCGTGAAGGAGGCTTACAAGAATAAAGAAGCTGAGTTCGGTTCAGAAGTAATGCGCAAGGTAGAGCGTGAGATTTACCTGAAAGTCCTGGATGCACTTTGGATGCAACATTTGGAGAATATGCAACACCTGCGTGAAGGTATTCACTGGCGTAGCGTCGGTCAACGTGACCCATTGGTAGAATACCGCACAGAAGCACAGAAGCTCTTCGATGGTTTGCAGAGGAATCTGCGCGAGGAAGTCCTCAAGGTTATCCTCAGCCTTACCCGCCAAGAGGCAGAAGAGACTGGAGTGACTGACGGCCAAGAGTATGAGTCCGAGCTAACCAAGATGGCCGAGGGCTCCACCGAAAAGGGCGTAAACGAAGTTTCTGCTGGTGAGAAAAACCTAGACTCTGAGTTTAAGAAGAAATCTACCGCCCCAAGTCACGGTGGCACCGCTAAAAGTGGTAGTAAGACGAAAAAATCCAGCAAGAAATCCGGCAAAAAATCTAGCAAATCCAAAAAGAAGAAAAGCAAGAAAAAAGGTCGCAAGTAGTTTTACCTGTAACCCTATATTTCCATTATAGCACACATCCTGATATTTGTCAAGTATAACAGAGGTAGAGCACGGTGAAACATTCGTTGTATGAGGTTAATCTAAAGAATGGCGCAAAAGGCTTGCTTGTTGATGTACCTGGCGCTAGCGTAATGAACATCCGCATACAATTTCGTGCTGGGATGCGTTATGCGAAGAATCATGATCTTTATGAAATTGCCCATGTGGTAGAGCATCTGAGCTTCGGAGCGAACGCCAAATATCGCGATGAACAAGCCTATGAGTCTGATTTTACTAAAAACGGTGCCTATCATAATGCTTGGACTTCTGATTTTTCCGTTTGCTATGAATCAGAGTGTGCAGACTTTGAATGGGAACGAATACTAGATCTCAATCGTGTCGCCATCACCTCTCCTCGCTTTAATGACGAGGAATTAAAGAGCGAGAAAGGCAACGTCCGCTCGGAGCTGACTGGCTATCTCAATGATTATTCGCGTTTAATTTGGCCTCGCCTCCAGACTGCCATCGGCGAAGATACACCAAACTTGCGCGAGCGCATCAATACCCTCAGCAATATTGAACTAAAAGACATCCGCGAGCATTATCGCCGCACTCATACTGCATCCAATATGCTGTTTATCATTGCTGGCAGAGTCAAACATCGCCGACACAAGATTATTCGGATGCTGGAACAATGGGATTTGAAGCCAGGAGAATTGTCGCCCGTGCCAAATGATACATTACATTCCTCCGATGCTGTACTAATCCGCAGAAAAGACGCATCTAATATCACCTTCGGTTTTTCCTTCGTGATTCCACGGCGCATATCAGAGGTAGAAACCAGGACGATGGATTGTCTCAATCATATCGTGACTGGTACTACCAGCAGTCGCATCTTTGGTAAGGCGCGTAAGAACGGCTTGGCCTATGGTATTAGTAGCTGTCTGACAAATAGCGTTCATAATTCCTCTTGGGACTTTGACGGAGAAGTTAACCTGGAAGATGCCGAGGCTTTGTTCAAACTTATTCAGCGCGAACTAAAGAAAATTTTAGACGGAGAAATCAGCGAAAAAGAAATAGAAGCTGCACGCTCTTACGTCCTCGGTCGTTACCAGATGGGCGCACAGACTGTCAGCCAAATTTCCGATTATTATATGGAGAGCTATTTCGTAAACAGAGAGGTAGATAACTATAATAATACGCCTGGGATTATTAAGTCCATCGATAAAGATGCCATTGTGAAGTTGGCGCGCGAATATGCTTCCAGTAACATAAAAGCGCTAGTCGCGGTTGGTTCTTGTGAGAAAGCTACCATCACTAATCTGTCTGAATATCTGAAAAACGATAAGAGTGATATAATAGAAACATGAAACTAGCAATTTTAGGCTATGGAGTTGAAGGCAAAAGTATAGAAAAATACTTCCAGACTCACCCATACGAAAATGTCCCACCAGAGAATATAGAGATTAAAGTTTTTAATGACTTTAAAGATGAAGATATTGAAAATTTGGGACTAGATGATTATGACGTAATTTTTCGCTCACCGTCAGTCCGTCCGCATTATGATTTTAAGAAATATGAGACTGATATAGTAGAACCGGGTGAGAGTACAGAACATTTATATTTCCAAGAAAAGCCATACTGGACTTCCGCTACTAAATATTTTTTCCAACATTGTCCTTGCGAGATTATCGCTGTTTCTGGTACAAAGGGCAAGGGTACAACTTGTTCTATGATTACTGCGATTCTGCAGTCTATCCATCAGCAAATCTACCAATCATCTAAGAAAGACAACCCACAAGTTTACCTAGTAGGCAATATTGGTACACCATGTCTGGACGTACTAGATAAGATTGAAGCGCATGATGAAGTCGTTTTTGAAATGAGTAGTTTCCAGCTCTGGGATCTACATACTAGCTCGTCCGTAAGCGTATTGCTCCGCATAGAGCCAGATCATCTTAATGTGCATTACGATTTAGATGATTATCATTATGCCAAATCTACCCTTGCTAGATATAAAAAAGCGACTGATTACTTAATCTATTTCCGTGATAATGAAACCACCAAATCCATCGCTGAGGCAAGCCTAGCGCACAAAATACCTTATCCAATTGACAATACCTCCAACAAGCGCTTGTCCGAAGTCTTAGATGCTTTGCAAATACCAGGAAATCACAATCGCGAGAATGCCGAAGCTGCGCTCCTGGCCGTTGCTGCACGCTATACTAATGGCAACATAGATACTTTACTTGATTCCGAGCTATTCCCAGCCGTCAAGTCCGCCCTAGCCAATTTCCAAGGACTACCACATCGTTGTCAATTCCTACGCGAGCTTAACAATGTAAAATATTATGATGACAATTATTCCTCCGCCCTACCGGCCCTAGACGTCGCACTAAAAACTTTTGAAAAAAATCCGACAGTACTGATTTGCGGTGGAATGAGTAGAGGAATTGATCAGCAAATTAAGAAACGTGTCTTTTCTGCACCAAATTTAGAAAAAGCCATCTTAATCGGCGAGAGCGCAGAGACTCTAGCTGAGGGAGAGAAACCAGAAAGATATGAACTGGCCAGTTCTCTAGCAGAAGCAGTAAAAAAGGCTAGGGTGGCAGCAGAAAAAATAGCTACCAAAGATACTCCTGCTATCGTAGTAATGTCTCCAGGTTTTCCGTCTTTTGATATGTTTAAGAATTTCACTGAGCGTGGCGAGCAATATATCAAATTAGTCAAGGAGTTAAAATAATGGATGATATTTATAGTAGCATTTTGAACTCATTCATCATTTCTGATTACATATTTGACGAGAGTACTTATATTGCAAAGTTTTATTATAATTACAAGGATAAATATGACTTCTGCGAAGAAATTCATTTTGTCAAAAATTCTGATAGTAACCTGTCTGATGCTCAGAGAAAGTTATTAGGTCGAGCATTAGCTCTGGCCAATGTGATAATTGGCACATCTTATTATAAATCTCGGCCTACCACTAACGTTTGGCTGGGTGGTCGTATAGACCATTTCCAGAGAGAAATGTTTGATACTATCTATCAGGATGGTTTATCTCAATTCGCCTATGAGAATAACCTCACCAGAGCAGATTTGGGCTCTTTCTCACGTGTAGAAGAGTTTTCCAAGCTAATCAGTCACAGTCCGGATGCAGAAAATACTCCCGCGCTCAATACTAAGCCAATCGCATATGATGGCAACAGTGTCCTCGCCCTACAATCTGGCGGTAAAGATTCTATTCTGACGGCCACTATCCTGAACGAGAAAGATATTCCGTGGACAGCACTCTATATTTCCAGTGATAAGAACGCATCCTATCCAAAAATTATAGATGGGTTAGGCGCGGAAAAAGTCCAGGTAATTACTCGCATCATTGACCATAAAGGCTTAAAAAATGTAAAACATGGCCTAAATGGACACGTACCAGTGACTTATATCAACATGATAATTGCTCTGGTCCAGGCAATTTTAAATGGTAATAACAAGATACTTACCTCCATCGGACATGAGGGCGCAGAGCCACATACTATCATTAAATCCCCACCGTCTTCTGGCCTGCCAGATTTGCCAGTTAATCATCAGTGGAGCAAAACCTGGGAGGCAGAACAGCTGTTTGCCGAATATATTAGTCGTTATATTTCAGATGATATAAAAATTGGCTCTATCTTGCGCCAATATTCCGAATTAAAAATTGCTGAGCTTTTTGCTGAAAAATGTTGGAAAAAATACGGACATCAATTCAGCTCTTGCAATCGGGCTAACTACCAGCAGGGAAAGAACAATGCCGAATTGCACTGGTGCGGGGAATGTGCCAAGTGTGCCAATTCATACTTACTATTCGCTCCATTCATTGAGGTGGATGATCTAAACTCTCTATTTCCAAGAAGCAAATCGCTTTTTGAGAAGAAGAAATTAGTCACAGATTTTGAGGGACTACTCGGTATAGATGATGCAATGAAACCATTTGAGTGTGTAGGAGAAATCGCCGAATTACGCAAAGCGTATCATCTAAAAAAGAGTGGCTACCCAGATTTGCCATTCACAGTGCCAAAATCGGATTTTGATTATAATAAAAAATACCCTGGACAGAAGCTAGTATAGTGTTTGTGGGCTTCCTTTCCTGGTCTAATTTTTGCATACCTTTAAGCAGTGAGAATTGCCGATACGTATTTTGTGGGTCCTGTCGCGACATTGGTGTTTGAGGTCTGGACTTGAACGTTCTGAACGTCATACACTGCAATAATAAATAAACTCCTTTCGGAGTTTATTTATTATTGGGCAGGAATATACGTTAGAACGTTCAAATCT
>JAFWHE010000005.1 GCA_017512045.1 Candidatus Saccharimonadota bacterium | reverse complement strand
GTCGGCGTGACCTGGCATATCAACGTGTGCATAGTGACTCTTTTCAGACTCATATTCCTGGTGAGAAGTAGCAATGGTGATACCACGTGCTTTCTCTTCTGGAGCATTGTCAATCTGGTCATAAGCGATTGGCTTGTTAACGTCGCTAGGAAGTTTCTTTGCTAGAACTGCGGTAATAGCAGCAGTAAGTGTAGTTTTACCGTGGTCGACGTGGCCCATGGTACCTACGTTAATGTGAGGTTTGGAACGGTCAAAATCTGCCATTCTTTATTATCTCCTTTTATTATTAATTGTCTGAAGCACTAATAAAAACCAGCTCCAGACTCTTGATATATATTCTAAACGATTTTTCTGAGGTTGTAAAGAGGTTTTTTGTTGAAAATTTCACGATTTTGTGATAAAATAATCTAGTTGTCATACTTGAGCGAAGGAGGGAGAAACTAATGTACGACAAAGTAAGTTACAATTTGGAACAACTAAATCAGATTTATCATGAAGATGTCCGCTTAGACAAAAGAGGTAGGATGTTTTTAAAGAAAACACGAGGATTCCAGGAATGCCGGAACCCTGATTTTACTCCTATCACAGCTATGCGGAATGGGGAGCGGGGAAAGAAGACTATCCAGATAGTTTTTAATTTTCCACATTGGTTACCACTTCGGGAGCCGAATATGAGCTGGGTAGAGCTTGCAGCAGAAACTCAGCGTAGCCCACATCTATATGAGTTATTGGGCGAAGATTGCCCACTGGATGTCCTTGGAATTATACCAGGCAGCCTCGGTAATCGTAAAATGTGGTCAGATGTACCAGGAGAATTCTACGTAGAAGATGAGCCTAGACGTGCCGCTATTAACTATACCCTATTTATTATTAATAGCTCTAATCAGGCGCTTTTTGTAGAAGCAGTTAGAGATTTTCTCGCTGGACTTTCTGATAAAGACCCTAACGATATTTGTGATCCCCTCGGGAATAGGGTCCTGATGAGCACTAGTTCGACCGAGCACATGATCTTGGTACCAATCGCGTTGCTAAACGGCGGCAAAGTAGCTGTCATCAAAGTGTGGGAAACTGTTTTCAAAAAGAAAAGAAGGTGATCTATGCAAGAGGACATTTTTTCTAAACAACCGCAAAATTGAACAAGTTATTCGATACTGAGTTTTTTAGTTGTATCCTCAAAAAGCCAGGACTTTTGCCCTGGCTTTTTTCTTTTTCCTATATAAGATTATTTCGCTGCGCGCTCTTCAATAATCTCTTGCGCTACATTAGGTGGAACTTCCTCGTAACCAAATAGCTCCATAGATGAAGCAGCACGACCCTGGCTCATAGAGCGGAGATCTGAGGTGTAACCAAAGAGATTGGCGAGTGGGCAGAAGGCCTTAATTAGCTTTGCGCCACCGTTCAAATCTTCCATTTCATCAACACGGCCACGGCGAGCATTGATATCGCCAATCACATCACCCATGAATTCCTCTGGAGTAGTAATTTCCATCTTCATTACAGGCTCCAAGAGAACTGGATTTGCTTTCTTGATACCTTCACGTGTAGCCAAGCTGCCAGCCAAAGTAAAGGCTAGTTCAGAAGAGTCCACATCGTGATAGCTACCATCATAGAGTGTAGCCTTGACATCTACTACTGGATAACCAGCAATCACACCACCAGCGAGGGTATCTTCCACACCCTTCTGAACTGGTTTGCGATATTCCTGCGGAACAACACCACCTTTAATCTGGTCGATAAACTCGAAACCTTTACCTGGCTCGTTCGGCTCAAACTTAATCCAAACATCACCATACTGACCACGACCGCCAGATTGCTTGATATGCTTACCTTGAGCCTCTGCCGTACCACGAATAGTTTCACGGTAGGCAACCTGAGGTGCACCAGTATTGGCTTCTACGCCATGCTCCTTGTTCAAACGGTCAATAATAATCTCTAGGTGAAGCTCACCCATACCAGAGATAATAGTTTGGCCAGTTTCCTCATCTGTATGAACGCGGAAAGTTGGATCTTCCTCTGCTAGCTTAGACAAACCAAGTGCCATTTTTTCCTGATCGGCCTTTGTCTTTGGCTCGACAGCGATAGACACAGGTGGTTCTGGGAACTCAATAGATTCTAGGTGAATTGGATGTGCTGGGTCACAAAGTGTAGTACCAGTAGTAGTATCCTTCAAACCGACTACCGCAGCGATATCACCAGCAGTTACCTCATCAATATCATCACGCTTGTCAGCAAACATACGAACAATACGTCCAACACGCTCTTTATTGCCAGTAGTTGCATTGAGAATATAAGAACCAGATTTCAAAACACCGGCATAAACACGAATGAAGATTAATTTACCAACGAATGGATCGGTCGCAATCTTAAAGGCGAGAGCAGTAAGTGGCTCCTTATCATCAGCTTTGCGGATGATTTCTTCACCAGTCTTTGGATCGGTACCAACGGTTTGTCCCTGATCACGATCAAGTGGAGATGGAAGATAGTCTGCCATGAGGTCAAGTACCTTCTCCACAATCACACCACGGCCATCACCGCCAGTAACCAGGAAGAAATCACCATCTAGTACGCGCTTGCGCAAAGCAGTCTTTAGCTCATCGATGGTAATTGCGTCTTCACCTTCATTAAAATACTTCTCCATTAGTTTCTCGTCTGCCTGGACAGCTTCTTCTACTAGCATAGCACGAGCATTCTTCGCCTTTTCCTTCATATCATCTGGAATTTCACCAACAGTCAGCTCATGGTCTGCATAATCCTTATATGTATAAGCTTTCATGTCGATTAGGTCAACTACACCACAAATAGTTTTCTCAAAACCAATTGGAAGATGAATAGCAACAGCATTCTTAGATAAACGCTTATGAATGCTATCTAATGACTTATAGAAATCACCACCAATCTGGTTAATCTTGTTAACGAAACAGATACGTGGCACACCATATTTAGTAGCTTGGCGCCAAACTGTCTCAGACTGAGCTTCTACACCCATCTTGCCATCAAATACTACTACGGCACCATCCAACACGCGCAGAGAACGCTCCACCTCAGCGGTAAAGTCAATGTGGCCCGGGGTATCAATAATATTAATCTGATGACCTTTCCAATAAGCAGTCACAGCAGCAGAAGTAATAGTAATACCACGCTCCTTTTCCTGCTCCATCCAGTCAGTCGTTGCGCCACCAGTATCGCCTTTCACCAAGTCAATCTTGTGTTTCAGACCAGTACGATATAAAATCGCCTCTGATGTGGTAGTCTTCCCAGCATCAATATGCGCAATAATACCAATATTGCGAAACTTTGATAAATCTTTAACTTCTGCCATATTCTCCTTTATCCTTTATCTTTATTCGGACATTAAAAATTTAGACGTTGGAACTATTTTACCATAATCTATCCCAGTTTGACAAGAGAAATTATGGACCTCGTAAAGATTCTTGTAGTTCAGCGATACATATTTTGTGGGTCCTGTCGCGACATTGGTGTTTGAGGTCTGGACTTGAACGTTCTGAACGTCATACACTGCAATAATAAATAAACTCCTTTCGGAGTTTATTTATTATTGGGCAGGAATATACGTTAGAACGTTCAAATCT